>NZ_JADKMA010000034.1 GCF_017676365.1 Streptomyces oryzae | reverse complement strand
GCCTTCCGCAGGTGCGTACACGGCCGTGACGGCTGCGCTCGCGGACCAGGCGGCGTCCACGCTGGCCGCCCACAGAGTGCGGGGCAGTGCAGGCAGGGTGCGCAGTACGGCGTTGGGCGCGGTGGCCGCGTGCACCAGCATGACCGGTGAGCCGTGTGCGTGGGTGGCGTACCGCCGGGTGGCCACGCGCACGATCTCCTCCAGGTCGGCCCGGGCCCTGTCGGGATCCGTGCTGCCGGCCCCGTCAGCACCGATCCGGCCGGCACGCCCCACGGGGTGCGGTCGCTGCGGCAGGGCCGTGATGCGGGCGAGCCGCTCGCGGATACCGCCGCTCTGATCGGCGATCAGCGGCACGGCGTCATAGCCTGCCTCTGCTGACGCTTCGGCGGGCAGCAGCTCGATCCCCGGCAGGGCGCTGTGCCGGGCAGCCCAGTACCCGAGCGCGTGGGCCAGCTCTCTGTGGCGCGGCGCAGTCCGGCCATCCTCCGCGAGCAGGGCCCGTACGGCGTGCCCCGTACGGATCACCGGATGGGTGGCGCCCGCCGAGATGCCCGGCAGCAGCCGCGGCCACCACAGGGCGAGCACGTCTCGCCAGGGGCGCTCCTCGACCTGGTGGGTGAAGTAGCGGATCCAGTCGGCGAGGCGACGCGGATCGCCCAGCGCCTCACGCCAGTTGGACTCGGTCACGGGCGAGTCCTCTCCTGGCATGTCCTCCAGCTTGTCCCGGTAGGCATCGATCCAGCGGTGCACGGCCGGGGCCTGCCCGTGCCGGACCAGCGACTCGACGGCCATGGGCGCGTGGTTGCTGAGCCAGCCCTCGCGTTCCGGTCCACTGATGTGCAGACGCTCCAGTGCCTCGTCCAGCGTTCCGGAGGCGTCGCTGCTGCCCACATTGCTCGCTGCTGAGTCCATACCGGGAGGGTACGAGCGGACGAGGCGCCCGGTAACGGACGCGAGACCGACCCGGACTGGCCCTAAAGTCCTAGACAATCCGGACCTCGGAGGCGGGCGGGGAGCAGGGCCGGGACTACGCCGAGCGGCCCGAGCGGGCCAGCCAGCGGCCGTCCTGGCGGGTGACTTCGATGGGGCGGCCGAAGCACTGCGTCATCAGCTCTCCGGTCAGCACCCCGGAGACGGGACCGCGGGCGGTGATCCGGCCCTCGCGCAGCAGCAGTGCGTGGCTGGTGGTGGGCGGAAGCTCCTCCAAGTGGTGGGTGACCGTCACGGTCGCCAGGGAGGGGCGGTCCGCCGCCAGCCGGCGCAGCGCGTCGATCAGGTCCTCACGGGAAGGCAGGTCTAGCGCGTTGAAGGGCTCGTCCAGGAGCAGCAGCGACGGGGCGGGCATCAGCGCCCGGGCGATGAGGATACGGGCCCGCTGGCCACCGGAGCAGACCGCGAAGGGCCGGTCGGCCAGCTCTTTGCACTCCAGCTGCGACAGCAGTTCGCTCGCCAGCCGGCGGGTCGCGTCGTCGTACTTGCGCCACAGGGGCTGCACGGTGCCGGTGGCGCCCGTCAGCACGACCGTGTGCGCGGTCGCGTCCTGCGGCACGCGCTGTGTGGTGGACACGTGGCCGATGTGGGCGCGCAACTCCCGCACATCCACCCTGCCGAGCCTGTTGCCCAGCACCTCGACGCTGCCTGTGGTGGGATGCATGACGGCGCCGAGCAGCTTCAGCAGGGTGGTCTTTCCGGCGCCGTTGGCCCCCAGCAGCGCCCAGTGCTCACCGGCCCGCACCGACCAGTCGATTCCGTCGAGGATGAGCTGGTCCGAGGTCATGCGCCGGACACCGACCCCCTCCATCGAGGCGACCTGACGGGGCGCGGGCTGATGCTGCATGGGGGCCTCCCGGAGGTGCTGCGGGTGGACGCACACACGGAACAGCCGGCTCCGTGCGCGTGCGGCGTGCGGCGATCACACTAGCTGTATGCTGCAGCCGCTCGCGCGAGGATTTCCCCGCCACCGGAGGCGATCGGCGCGCCGTGCCCGAAGCAGACGGTCTCCACGCCCTTCTCCTCGCTCAGCGCGCACAGCCGCTGGAACGCGGCCACGGTGCGCCCGATGTCCTGGTTGAAGACACCCGGCGCCGGGTCGTCTCCGACCAGGGCGACCGTGTCACCGGTGAACAGAGTGCGGTGCTCGGGCAGCAACAGCGCGAGGCTGCCCTCCGTATGCCCCGGAACCGACAGCACGGTGGCTCCGCCGCCGAGCTCCAGTACGTCCCCCTCGTCCACCTCGCGGTCCACCCTGCAAGGCGGAGCGAGCGGCAGTACGGGTGCGTCGGCTGTGACGCCCCAAGGGGCCATCACCTCGTCGAAGACATCGCGTTCCCACTGCGGAGCGTTGGCCATGTCCGGCGGAGGAGAGGGCGCCTCGCCGCGGATGACGGGAGCGTCGGCGCGGTGTGCGATCACCTCGGCCCCGTGCCGCGTGGCCAGTTCGGCGGCCGATCCCGCGTGGTCGGGATGGAAGTGCGTGAGCACGATACGGCGCAGCGCCGCCGGTTCGGCACCGCTGTGCCGGATGGCGTCCTCCACGGCGTCGGCGCTTCCGGCCGGGCCGGTGTCCACGAGGGTGAGGGCGTCACCGTCCCGCCACAGGTACGCCTGGCCGACCGGAAACGGGATCACATGCAAGAAGGGACGCACTGTCTGGGAGTCCATGGCGTGACCGTATGCCGACCCCCGGCGCGGTTCCGTGGCGTTACGCCGGGGGCGTAGCTGCTGCGCGCTGAGCGAACTCCGGCGCGCAGCAGGGGCGTCGGGACAGGCGGGACGACGTAGCAGTGTGCCCAGGGGCGCACCGGGCGTCAGCGGCCCCGGAGAGCCTTCTTGTAACGCCCCACAGGCGGCAGCCAGCACAGCACGACAGCGACCAGACCCAGCAGGATGGCACCGAGGCTCGCCGAGTACAGCCCGGTCGGAGCCGCGTCCCGGAGAACGAGGGCGTGCGGGAAGGCGGCCGACAGCAGAATGACGATGGTCAGCAGCACCCGGGCCCAGACGGCACCCTTCCGGGCGCCCAGCGCGAGCAGCAGCACGGCAACGGCGAACACCATGGCGATCGTGGCCCGCGCCGACATGGTGCTCTGCCACTCGGTCACCACGCTGTCCCACATGGTGCTGGAAAGCTGCTTGATATCCGCCGCGTCCGTTCCCGCGGTGAGTCCGACCGCGGTCGGGTCGCTGTCCACCGCGTTGCGCACGTTCTCGTCGGCCAGGTCCTTGCCGCCGATGTACACCATCAGCGCGCTGAGGGCTCCGGAGAGGGCCGTCAGCACGGTGACGGCCAGCATGGCGACCACCAGGCCGGGTCTCTTGACCGGACCGGCTGCCCGGTGGCCGGGGCCGGGGAAGCCGGCCGGCATACCGCCGGGGGCGGGCATGCCGGTGTGGGGGGCGGTCTGTGGGTGGTTCACGAGCGGAAACTCCTTGCAAAGTTGCAGGGGGGAAGACGGAACAGTTCGACCCTTGCACGGAAACACCTGGGCGAACCACCGGTTCAGGAAAGGAATGTGAAGAACATTGCACATGAACTCACGGACACCTCGGGGAAGTTAGGCTGCTGGGCCCTGCAGTGCCGAATCAAGGAGAGTGAACAGCACATATGCCCCTGCCAAGCACGCCCGACTACCCGTCCGGGTTGCTCGATACAACAATGGATCAACTCCGCACCCTTCTCGCGGTTTACGAGGAGGGCACGGCGCTGGGCGCTGCCCGGCGGCTCGGACGGGAGCAGTCCAGTATCCAGAAACAGCTCGACACCATGAATCGCAAATTGGGTGACCACTGTGGAGAGCCGCTGTTGCGCAAACGCGGTCGCGGCGAGCGGGTGCAGTTCACCCGCACCGGCGAAGAGCTCGTCCGGCTGGCGCGCGGCACGCTCGACGGCTGGCGTGAAGGGCTGGACAGCGCGCGCAGACGCCGCGGCCGCAGCCTGCGCGTCGGCTCCACCCGGTACACGCTCGGCTATCTCCTCAACGCGGTCGAGCAGGTCAACGACCGCTTCACCCGGGAGGGAGTGGAGCTGACCATGGCGCACGTCCGCAGCGGAACGCTGCTGGACAAGCTCCGCTCCCACGAACTGGATCTGGTGTGCGGCAGCATCCTCGTCTCGGCGTCTGCGGGGGCCGCCGAGACGACAGCAGCTGCCGAGCACGACGTCCGGCTCGCCGGCTACGAGGTCATGGAGTGGCGGCGTGGTGGCTTCTGCTTGGTCACCAACCAGCCGGACACCGATCTGCCCTCGGACTGCAGACAGGCCGGCAGGGGGGTGGGTGTGCGGTCGCTGCCCAGGCTGCCCCTGGTGGTCTCCAGCGACGGGCTGATCCCCAATGTGCTCCGAGGCTGGTTCGGCCCCGAGTACCGCCGCCGGATGCGGATAGCCGCCGAGATCGACTCGGCCCACTACGGGTTCGAACTTCTCAGCTCCCGTGTGCTGTACGGCAGCATGCTCGTCACCCAGGGCATCGGCGAGGCGATCGCCGAAGGCAGGCTCCCCGAGGCACAGGGGCTGCGCACCCTGCCACTGGCGGAGGACATGGGGACGAACCAGCGGGTGCTCGTAGGCGCCTTCCGCCGGAGCGAGCCGGAAAATCTCGATCCCGACCACCCCGTCAGCCTGCTGTGGGACGAGCTGGCCCGCCAGCACGCCCGGATCCGCGAGGAGGAACGGGAGTCGGCGAGACACGAGGCCGAACCGCTCGCCGCACCCGTCTGCTGAGACCAAAAGGCCGCGGGTCCGCCCGCCGACGCGACGCTCACGAGCGGAGCCCGGCGGGCGGCTCGCCTGCGGTCGGGCTCACCTCTTGATGCCCTGCCGGCTAAGTCGCATCCGGTGCGTCCCAGCCCTGCGCACCCACCAGGACGACATCGAGAGTGCGCGGGCCATGTACGCCTTCCACGCGGTCGAGTTCGATGTCGCTGGTGGCGGAGGGGCCTGAAATCCACGTCTGGGGCCGGGCGGGGTCCAGGCGTTCGAGAGCCAGGGGTACGGAGTCGACGACCTGCTCCGGCACCCGCACCACACAGATGTGATGGTCCGGAACGAGGGTGATACGGCGCCGCCCCTGGTCCGCGGACGCGTCCAGCACCAGGGTGCCCGTCTCCGCCACGGCGACCGCGCACCCGGTCACCACGCTGTCCACCGCGTCCAGGTCGAGCGGCGTCAGCGTCGCGGAGTCGCGCACCTGCTCGACATCCATGGGCAGCCACTCCTGGGGCACTCCGGCGGGCGTCACCACACTGCGTGAACCCCGCCGTGCCAGTAGCTCCGCGATGGTCTCCGGCAGGCTCTCCGGCGTGCTGTGGTGCACATGGGCCCGGTAGTCCGTCAGATGGGCGGCCAGCAGTTTTGCCGTCTCCCTGGGGGAGCGTCGGCCGTGCACGCGCAAGTAGGCGCGGTCGAGCGGAGTCTGCTCGGGCCGCTCGGCGCGCGGCACGTCGGCCAGGGCGCGGCGGACCCGTCCCAGTACGGTCTCGCGGCTGCTCACCGAGTGTCCTCCCGCTGCCCGGTGCCGTCCGCACCCGTCGTACTGTCGCCTGCCGGTGCGCTGGCCGAGGGGCCGCGGGTGCGCCGCCACCAGTCGCGGAAGGACTCCGCCGGCACCTGCGGCACATCCCGGGTGTCCGTCCACGCGCGTCCCGGCCCCGGCAGTCTGCGCGGCATCAGACGGCGCGCCCGGGCGGCGAACCCCTCTCCGGTGCGCAGGACGCGCGGGTGGTCGAACGTCCAGGAGGCCGCCCGCATGGCGGCACGCTCGGCGGCGTGCCCCTTGGCGGGCCGCACAGTCGTACGCTGCCCGCGCACTGTCGCCGTGCCGCCCTGTACGACACGCTCTCTCAGGTGCACCAGCACTTCGGGAATGTCGATGGCCACCGGGCACATCTCATAGCAGGCACCGCACAGCGACGACGCGTACGGCAGGGAGGCGTCGAGCCCGGTCTCCATGCTGTCCAGTTGCGGCGTGAGGATCGCGCCGATCGGCCCCGGGTAAGGCGAACCGTAGGCATGCCCGCCCGCGCGCTCGTAGACCGGGCACACATTGAGGCAGGCCGAGCAGCGGATGCAGCGCAGCGTCTGCCGGCCCACCCGGTCGGCCAGCGTGTCGGTACGCCCGTTGTCCAGCAGCACCAGGTGGAAGTCGCGCGGCCCGTCGCTGTCCGTGGTTCCCGTCCAAGTGGAGGTGTACGGGTTCATCCGTTCGGCCGTCGAGGAACGCGGCAGCAGTTGCAGGAAAACCTCCAGGTCCCGCCAGGTGGGGACGACCTTCTCGATGCCGACCACCGAGATCAGCGTCTCGGGCAGCGTCAGACACATCCGGCCGTTGCCCTCGGACTCGACGACCACCAGGGTGCCGCTCTCGGCGACCATGAAGTTCGCGCCGGAAATCCCCACCTTGGCGTTCAGAAACTTCTCCCGCAGGTGCAACCGCGCGGCCTCCGCCAGCTCCGCGGGACGGTCCGAGAGCCCCTCCGGCGCCGGGCGACCCCAACGTCCCATCCGCTTCCGGAATATGTCCCGGATCTCCCCTCGGTTGCGGTGGATGGCCGGAACGAGGATGTGTGAGGGGTGATCGTCCCCCAGCTGCACGATCAGCTCCGCCAGATCGGTCTCGTACGCCGAGATCCCGGCACGCGCCAGCGCCTCGTTGAGGCCGATCTCCTGGGTGGCCATCGACTTGACCTTGACGACCTCCCGCTCACCCGTCTCCCGCACGAGCCGTGTGACGATCTGGTTCGCCTCTCGGGCGTCGACCGCCCAGTGCACGGTGCCGCCCGCTGCGGTGACCGACGCCTCCAGCTGCTCCAGATAGTGGTCGAGGTGGCGCAGGGTGCGGTCCTTGACCTGTGCGCCAGCCGTCCGCAGCGCTGACCAGTCCGCCAGCTCGGCCACCGCCCCGGCGCGCTTGTTCCGGATGGTGCGCGTGGCGTGCCGCAGATTGCCGCGCAGCCGCTCGTCCCTGGTCGAGGTCTCGGCCGCTTCCGGGAACGGCGGCATGCCCAGATACGTGACGCTCACCGCAGCCCTCCGTCCGCTTCTGTGCCCGCACGACGTTGTGCGGGTGGTGTGCCGGGGCGCGGGCCGGCAGCCGTGCGCACGTCGCTCACAGCGGTGACTCCTCCGTGCTCGCCAGAATCTCCGCCAGGTGCACGGGACGCACCCGCGAGCCCGCCCTGGAGAGGGTGCCGCCGATGTGCATCAGGCACGAGTTGTCCACAGTGCACACCGATTCGGCGCCGCTCTCCTCGATATGGCGGGCCTTGTCGGCGCCCATGGCGGAGGAGACGGCCGCGTTCTTGACGGCGAACGTGCCGCCGAAACCGCAGCACTCCTCGGCGCCTTCCAGCTCCCGCAGTTCGAGCCCCTTCACCTGCTCCAGCAGCATCCGGGGCCGCTCTCCCAGACCGAGCATGCGCAGTCCGTGACAGGTCGGGTGGTAGGTGACGGTGTGCGGGTAGTAGGCGCCCACATCGGTGACCCCCAGCACGTCCACCAGGAACTCCGTCAGCTCATAGGTGCGCGGCACCATCCGTTCCGCCACCGCCGACAGCACTCCGCCCCGCCCCTCGGCCGCCGCCTTCGCACCGATCCGCGGATAGTTCTCCCGCACCATGGCCGCACACGAGCCGGACGGTACGACGATGTGGTCGTAGCCCTCGAACGCCGCTGCGTAACGGTGCACCAGAGGCTCGGTGGCGTGCCGGTAGCCGGTGTTGAACTGCGGCTGGCCGCAGCACGACTGGGCCTCGGGAAAATCCACCCGCACGCCGAGTCTCTCCAGCAGCGTCACCACGGCCTGCCCGGTGCGCGGATAGAGCGCGTCGTTGACGCAGGTGACGAAAAGCGCTACCCGCACGGCGCCTCCCTTCCGTCCTCGCGCTGCCGGCCGCCCGGGGGCGGGTCGCCGCGCAGCCGCGCCGCGGCCTGCTCCCACAACGAATGATCACCCGTCGGGGCATACTGTCGCAGCCGCACGCTGCTGCGCACCAGGCCCCGCAGCGCGGACAGGGGACCGCTCACTGCTCCGGCCGTACGCGCCTGGACCAGTACGTTCCCGTATGCCGCGGCCTCCACGGGCCCGGCGACGACCGGCAGTCCGCAGGCGTCGGCAGTCAGCTGGCACAACAGTGCGTTGCGTGCCCCGCCGCCGACGATGTGCACTGTTTCGATCTCCTGTCCCGACAGCCGCCGGGCGTCGAAGACCGCCTCCCGGTGCGCGAGGGCGAGCGAGTCCAGGACGCAGCGTGTGGTTTCGGCGGGGTCGCGGGGCACCGGCTGGCCGCTACGGCGGCACGCTTCGGCGATCCGCCGGGGCATGTGCCCGGGCTCCAGGAACTCCGCGCCGCCCGCGTCCACGACCGAGCGCAGCCCGGGCACCCGGGCGGCCGACTCCAGCAGCGCTGCCAGCTCCTGCGGCTCTCCCTCGGCCTCCCAGGCGCGCAGGCACTCCTGGAGCAGCCACAGCCCCATGATGTTGCGCAGATAGCGCACGGTGCCGTCCACACCCAGCTCGTTCGTGAAGTTCGCCGCCCGGCTCTCCTCGGTGAGCACGGGGGAGGCGAGCTCCACTCCGGCCAACGACCACGTTCCGGTGGCGATGTACGCGAAACCGCCGCCCTGCGCGGGCACCCCCACGACGGCGGACGCCGTGTCGTGCGCGCCCACTGCCGTGACGGGCACGCGCCCCGCCAGGTCCGTCTCGGCGAGCACGCCGGGCAGCAGCTCTCCGGCCGGATCCCCGGGGGAGCGCAACGGGGGGAAGAGGCTCAGATCCAGTCCGAGCGCATCCGCCACGGGCGCCGACCAGTCGCGGGTGCGCGGGTCGATGAGCTGGGTGGTGGAGGCGATGGTCAGCTCGGTGCCGCGCTGCCCGGTCAGCCAGTACGAGATCAGGTCCGGAACGAGCAGTAAGTGGCGGGCCGCACGGAACTGGCGGCTGCTGCGCGCGGCGGTCAGCTGGTAGAGCGTGTTGATGGGCATCCGCTGGATACCGGTGTGCGCGTAAAGCTCGGCGGCGGGCAGCACCTTCTCGACCTCGGCCGGCATGCCCTGGGTGCGTGCGTCCCTGTAGTGCACGGGATTGCCCAGCAGGGCGCCGTCCGCGTCCAGCAGAGCGAAATCGACACCCCAGGAGTCGATCCCGACCGAGGCCAGACCTGCTGTGGCGGTTTCCGCCGCCCCACCTGCCGCACGCAGCCCGTCCAGTACGCCTCTGTAGAGCCCGAGCACGTCCCAGTGGAGGGTGCCGAGCACCGGAACGGGCCGGTTGGCGAACCGGTGCACCTCCTCCAGCGTGACCCTGCCGTCCTGGAGCAGGCCGAGCATGACCCGGCCGCTCGACGCGCCCAGGTCGACGGCGGCGAACGGGCCCCGGACGGCGGGCAGGTGCGTCACGCCCCCCATCCCGCCTGCCGGCCGCCCACCCGGTCGCGCACGATCGCCTCAGCCCATCCGGAGGCCGCATAGGCCGCCATCGGATCGCGGTCGGCGCCCAGTTCCTCCCGTACCTCCCCCAGCAGCGGCCGCACGTCGGTGTTGTAGGCGTCCATCAGGACCGCGTTGGCGCCCAGCACGTCCCCGGACTGCTGTGCGTCGCGCAGCGCCTCCCGGTCCACCAGGAGCGCCTTGGCGGTGGCCTCCTGCACGTTCATCACCGAGCGGATGATGGCGGGAATCTTGGGTTCGATGTTGTGGCACTGGTCGAGCATGAAGGCGATCCCCGGGTCGCTCTCCGCGCTCTCCGGTGTGCCGGGCAGCCCGCCGCCCGCGCGCACCTCGTACAGGATGCGGAACAGCTGGAACGGGTCGGCGGCGCCCACCATCAGATCGTCATCCGCGTAGAACCGCGAGTTGAAGTCGAAGGCGCCGAGCTTCTGTTCGCCCAGTAGGAAGGCGACGATGAACTCGATGTTGGTGCCGGGTGCGTGGTGGCCGGTGTCCACGCACACCCGCGCCTTGGGGCCCAGCTTGAGGCAGTGCGCATAGGACGTGCCCCAGTCGGGCACGTCCGTCGCGTAGAAGGCGGGCTCGAACAGCTTGTACTCCAGCACCAGCCGCTGGTCGGGGCCCAGCCGCTCGTAGACGCTCCACAGCGCCTCTGCAAGCCGCTCCTGGCGGGCCCTCAGGTCATCCTGGCCCGGGTAGTTGAGACCGTCGGAGAACCACAGCTTCAGATCGCGCGAACCAGTGGCGTCCATGATGTCGGCGCACTCCATCAGGTGGTCGAGCGCCTTGCGGCGTACGGCGGGATCCGGATTGGTGACCGACCCGAGTTTGTACTCGTCCTCCTGGAAGACGTTCGCGTTGATCGCACCCAGCCGCAGCCCGCGCTCACCGGCGTACTCGGCGAGCGCGGCGTAGTCCTCGGTGCGGTCCCACGGGATGTGCAAGGCCACCAGGGGCGCCACTCCGGTGTGCTGGTGCACCCGTGCCGCGTCGTCCAGCTTCTCGTGGACCGTGCGCGGGACCCCGGCCTGTGCGAACACCTTGAAGCGCGTGCCGGAGTTCCCGTACGCCCATGACGGCGTCTCGATCCGCTGCCGGCTCAGCGCGGATTTCACGAGCGCGAGGTTCTGCTCAGCCATACGGCTCCTTGAGTGGACGCGGCGCTGGATTGGTGCCGCCGCCCTGAGCGGGCGGGAACGCGAGGGAAGTGAAACGATTCAGAGCGGCGGCCGGACCGAAACTAGACCGCGTCGCCGTACGCGTCAAGGGGCCGCGAAGGCATGGCAGTTGCGGCCCCACCTGCGCCCCCGGGGGCCCACCGTGAGGGCAGCGCGACCGGAAATCAGCGCTGCTGCGCCCGCAACGCAAGGCACTGCTGTGCCGTTGCCCGCACCCTGCCGTGCACCAGGGGAGCACTCAGCTGCGACAGACGAAGCGGTACGTCCCCGATCCGGTGTGGAAGACCGCGCAGCCCTCGTCCGGGCGCTGGAACCTCGCGCCCTCCTGGGTGACCTGTTCCCGCCGCTGTGCGGGCAGCCACACCTCGGCAGTGGTGTTCACCGGCACCCTCACATCGAGCGTGAACCTGCCGTTCTCTGTGCGCGTCCAGTGTGTGGCGACGGTGCCGTAAGGGGACGTGATGCGCGCCGAGGGCCGAAGCCGTGGGAAGTCGATGACGAGTTGTGGGCGGTGGTCGAGCCGCTGTTGTCCAAGGTCGAGCGTCGGGCCCGTCATCCGGGACGCAAGCGGCATCCGGACCGGCTGGTGTTCCAGGGCATCCTGTTCGTGCTGCACACCGGGATCGCCTGGGAACACCTGCCGCAGGAGCTCGGCTTCGGCTCGGGCATGACCTGCTGGCGCCGCCTGGCCGAGTGGACCGAGGCCGGGGTGTGGCCCCGGCTGCACACAGTCCTCCTTGCCAAGCTCCGCGGCGCGAACGAACTGGACTTCTCCCGTGCTGCGGTCGACGGCTCCCACATCCGGGCGTTACAGGGGGAGCCAAGGCGGGACGAAGTCACGTCGACCGGGGGGGGGGGGGGAGGACTGGCAGCAGGCATCACCTCCTCACGGACGCCGCGGGCATCCCGCTCGCCGCAGCCTTGACCGGCGGCAACCGCAACGACGTCACCCAACTCATCCCACCACTCCTCCAGGCCGTGCCGCCCGTGCGCGGCAAGCGCGGCCGGCCCCGGCGTCGCCCCGACGTGGTGCTGGGAGACCGCGGCTACGGTCACGACAAGTACCGCCGACTCGTCTGGGACCTCGGTGTGAAGCCGCTGATCGCCCGCTGCGGCACCGAGCACGGTTCCCGCCTGGGCACCCAACGCTGGGTCGTGGAGCGCAGTTCGTCCATCTGCACTGGTTCCGTCGCCTGCGGATCCGCTGGGAGATACGCGACGACACCCACGAAGCCTTCCTCACCCTCGGGTGCGCACTCATCTGCTGGAGGTGCCTGAAGCCATCTCGGCCAAAGCGCTCTCAAGTGATCTTGTCGACGAGAGCCTCAAGGTGACGTTCTCCGTCGCGGGTCTGCGCGCCAGCGGCCAGTGCAGCCTCGACGAGACGCGCTGCGGCGGACTCACCGAAGAGTTCGTTGAGGAGCTCGTTGGCCTTCCGCAGGCCGTGAGTGGTCGACTCGACCGCGGCGTCGACCGCTTCGGTCGCGGCGCGGGCGGCGCCGGACGGGAGGGTGGCGATGCGGACGGCGAGGGTGTCGACGACGTGGTCGAGTTCGGTGTCCGGCACGGCCCGGTTCACCCATCCGATCCGTTCCGCGGTCGCGGCATCGATCAGCTGCCCGCCGAGGATGATCTCCAGGGCGCGTGCGCGGCCCACGAGTCCGGGCAGATAAGCGGTGCCTCCCGCACCCGGGATGATTCCCAGTCGGCACTCCATCTGGGCCATTCCGGCGCGCTCGAGCGATGCGAACCGCATGTCCATCGCGGACAGCAGCTCCGCACCGCCGCCGCGTGCCAGTCCGCGCAGCTTGGCGATGGTGATCTGCGGCAGCGACCGGATGCGTTCGTGGAGCCGCATCATCGGGTTGAGGGACTGGTCTCGTTCTAGTGCGATGGGGAGGGCAACGAATGTCGAGGGGTCCTCGGCGGTTGTCATGTCGCCGTGCGCGACGAAGAAATCCGGGTCCGCGCTGTCAAAAACGATCACCCGGATGTCGTGGTCGCCGGACATGGCGTCCGCGAACCGGTCCAGGTCTGTCATCAGTGCGGCATCGAGCAGGTTGATGGGAGGGTTGTCGATCACGACGTGCGCCACGCCGCTGGTGAGAGAGGTCTTGAGGGTCGAGTATGCGTCGGTCATGGTTCCCGTCTTCACGTCTGGCCACTAGGTATCTGAGGTATACCTAGTAGTGCGTATGCACTTCAACGAAATCAGGTATCGCGAGGGAGACCGACGTGCCCGAAGTGAAGCTCAGCGGCGACGGTCGGCAGTTGCTGGACCAACTCTTCGACAAGTGGTCCTTGCTGGTACTGGCCGCATTGTGCGACCGCTCCCGACGCTTCAACGAACTCCGGCAACACATGCCCGCTGTCACCCCGAAGTCACTGACCACATGCCTGCGGCGACTCGAGCGCAACGGCATGGTCGAGCGAACGGTCGTGTCCACGGAACCGGTGGCGATCGAATACCGCATCACCCCCCTGGGCCGGACCCTTCGGTCCCCTGTGCACGCCATGCTGGAATGGGCCGTCGATCACCTCGACGCGGTCGAAACCGCCCGCTATCACTACGACGAGCGACGTGTGGACAAGTGACACCACGGCGTGCCTAGCACAGGACGGCGCCGAGACTTCCAACTGGACATGCCGAGCCGTTCGCTGTGTGCGGCCAGCAGACCCGTACCAACGATCGCGGAAGGCATTCCGTTAGGAGTTCTTATAGTGAGGGCGCGGAAGCCCACCTCCTTGGGGGAGATGGCGATGTTCTCGTACATCCACTGTCCGACCGAACCGTAGGCGTAGTGGTTGAGGAGTTCATCCCCACGGCCTGGAAGCTGCCGTCCGGTTTGATCGAGTCCCACCGCTCCCACATGGTCGTGGAGCCCCCGCCGATCTGACAGCCCCAGGAAGGGAACGAGCTCTGTTCCAGCAGCCGGTACGACACGTCGGTGTGACCGGCACCGGTGAGCGCGGGCAGCAGCCGTGGAGTGCCCGGGAAACCCGTCGACAGGTGGCCGTCCCTGGCCTCGATCAGTTCCACGAGCCGGTCGGCCGCCGCACTCCGCAGCGCGGCAGTCGGCAGCAGTTCCATGGACAGCGCCAGTACGTACGCGGTCTGGGTGTCGCCCTTGATGCGCACGTTGCCGTCCATATAGGCGGTGTTGAAGGCGTCGCGGATGCGTTTCGACAGATCCTCGTACGGTGCAGCGTCCTTGCTCAGCAGTCGCGCCGTACGGGCCACCAGATCGGTCACATCGGCGAAGCAGGCCGTACCGATGACATCCTTGGGGGTCTCGTCGTCGACGTTGAGCCAGTCGCCGTAGTCCTCCGCAGGGCGCAGCAGTCCATCACTGTGCGCCTTCAGGTAGTCGATCCAGGCGCGCATCGCCTGCCAGTTCTCCTCCAGTACCCACTCGTCCCCGTATGCACGGTGGAGGTTCCAGGGCACGGTCACCCCGGCGTCGCCCCACCCGGCGACGCCCTTGCCGACGGTCCCCGGATGCGGCGCCACATCGGGGAAGGCGCCCTTCTCGTCCCCTTCCGCCCTTTGACGCCGACTGGCTCGGTCTCCTTCATCACCCGGGTCGGCGCATCGGTCATGGCGACCAGTTCGGGAGCCTTTCCCGCGAGTGCCCCGGCGGGCTGCCATGCCGAGTCGTCGAAGCCGGGCCGGTCCCAGCCCTCGGACTCCTTGCGTGCGTCGTACTGCTCACCCATCAGCAGGTCGGCCGTCAGCCGCGACCCTGTGGCACAGTCCCACGAGGCGTCGCCGGTCACCTGTTCGGTGCGGCCGTCCCGGTAGGTGACCTCCAGCAGGGCGAGCAGCGCCGGGTGTTCGCCGTACTGCTGCTGACCGAACCAGGCGATGTGCCCGGCGTACCAGCCGGGCGCCAGGGTGGAGGCGAGCGCGTTCCCGCCGGCGCGCACCATGTCGGTCACGTCGTACGTCTGGTAGGCGACACGCTTGCGGTAGTCGGTCCAGCCGGGGGTGAGCTGGTCGCGGCCGACGCGCTTCCCATTGAGCCGCGCCTCGTACAGGCCCAGTGCGCTCACGTACAGCCGGGCGCGTGCCACAGGTCCACGGGACAGCCGGAACGAGCGGCGCAGCAGGGCCGGGCCCTGCTGGGGGCGCACCTTGCCCTACGGAGCCGCTCCCCAGTCCGCGATTTTCCGCGCCTCCCACCAGCCGCTGTCGTCGTACTCCGGGCCGCGCCAGCCGTCGCCCTCCGGTTCGTCCGCCGTGGTGCGCCGGCCCGTGGCGCCGGTGGTGAAGCGGGAGGTGCCCGCGTCCGTCGTCACCTCCAGTACGGCGAGAGGCCCGCCGGGCCCGCCTCCGCGTTGCGTGCGGAGACGGCCAGCACATTGCGGCCCGCGCGCACCAGCTCGGTGACGTCGGCCCGCGCCGGACGGCTCCAGGACTTCTGCACGCTCACCGCCTCACGGGCCGTGGCTCGGCGGCCGTCGACCCATGCGGTGAAGCCGTCGTCGGCGGCGATGACGAGCTCGGCCCTGCCGACTTCCCCCGAGACCTCGAAGGCGCCGCGGAACCAGCGGGTGGCGGCCGGCGCCCGGTCGGTACCGCCTGCTTCCGGGAACCACACCCAGGCGGCATCCTCCACGGACGGCGGTGCCACCAGAGCGGCGGGTGCGGTGACCCATTGGGCGTCCCGTTCGGACTGCCGGCCGAGCCCGGTCTCCCACCAGGTCGGTTCGCTCCACGGGGAGGGGCGGCCGTCCTTGTCCCAGGCGCGGACCGACCAGTGGTAGCGCGTCCGGGGGCGGAGCGCCGGGCCGTCGTAGGGCACCAGCACCGACTGACCGGACTTCCGCTTGCCGCTGTCCCATACGTCGGGGCAGCGCAGCCGGGCCCCGGAGGTGGCGACCCGGACCTGGTAGGCGGTCTGCCGCTGGCCGCGGGCACCGGAGTGGAGGGTCCAGCTCAGCCTGGGGCGCGAAGCGTCCAGCCCGAGGGGCCGGTCGGCGTACTCGGTCGTGAAGCTCCCGATGCGCAGCCCCTCGCCGTCGTACGGGCCGGTGTCCGCGAGCGCGGGCCTGGTCAACTCGGGCAGTGCTACACAGTGCCCGAAACGGCGGCCGTGGCGGTGGCTGTGGCGAGGATCCGGCGTCTGCTGATCACGTGCGCCTCCTGGAGCCGAGTCGTTCCGGCTAAAACGATTCAGTAGTGCTTGGCGGAACGTAGAGGTGGCCATCGGAGATGGTCAACACCCCCGTCATCGCTGGGATTTCCTTGCCCCGCGCCCCCTTGACCGGGCTGGGCGTTGAGGGCTAGCTTCCCGTCCATTGCTCACCGGCCCTTGAATCAATTCAGTAGGGCTGCTGCCTGAGTGACTGCCCGTCAGTTCCCTTGTCACGCCTTCGGCCTCGGAGGAGAAGCATGAGCGAGACCGCACCGGCCGGCGCCGATCGGGCGCCGGTTCTCGCGCTGGAGGAGGTGAACAAGTCCTTCGGCAGCGTGCGCGCGCTGCGCGGCGTGGACCTCCAGCTGTACGCAGGGGAGGCGCATGCCCTGGCGGGCGAGAACGGCGCGGGCAAGTCCACGCTGATCAAGATCCTCGCCGGTGTGCACGCCCCCGACAGCGGCACCGTGCTGCTCGACGGTTCTCCTGCCGCCTTCCTTGGCCCCGCGGATGCGCGCGACGCCGGCATCGCGGTCATCTACCAGGAGCCGACGCTCTTCGGTGATCTGTCCATCGCCGAGAACATCTTCATGGGCCGTCAGCCCCGCCGCTCGCTGGGCCGTATCGATCACGCCGCTGTCCGAGAGGCCACCGCGGCGCTGATGGAGCGGCTCGGCGTCGACCTGTACCCCGACCGGGCCGCACGCGGGCTGTCCATCGCCGACCAGCAGATCGTGGAGATCGCCAAGGCCCTCTCCTTCGACGCGCGGGTGCTGATCATGGACGAGCCGACGGCGGCGCTCACCGGGAGCGAGACGGCGCGGCTCTTCTCCGTCGTCGAGGCCCTGCGTGCCGAGGGTGCGGCCGTGCTGTTCATCTCCCACCGGCTCGGCGAGATCTTCGAACTGTGCCAGCGCGTCACCACCCTGCGCGACGGCCGGCTCGTCGCTTCGGAACCGCTGGCCGGGCTGACCGAGGACGACCTGGTGCGCCGGATGGTCGGCCGCGATCTGGGCGAGCTCTATCCGAAGCAGGAGACCCGCACCGGTGAGGTGGCTCTCGCCGTGCACCGGCTCACCCGCGAGGGTGTCTTCCGTGACATCTCGTTCGAGGTGCACAAGGGGGAGATCGTCGCGCTGGCCGGACTGGTGGGCGCAGGACGCAGCGAGGTCGCCCAGGCCGTCTTCGGCATCGACCGTCCGGATGCGGGCCAGGTTCGGGTGGCCGGCAAGGTGCTCCGACCAGGCTCGCCAACCGCCGCCATGAACGCTGGAGTCGCCCTCGTTCCGGAGGATCGCAGACAGCGAGGACTGGTGATGGAAGCCTCCATCGAGCGCAACATCGGCCTCACCGGTCTCGGCAGTCTCGGCCGTGGCGGGCTCGTCCGCCGCGCCGCTGAGCGGGCCCGCGCCGGGGACTGGGGGCTGAAACTGCGTCTGAAGTACGACCGCCTCTCCGACTCCGTGAGCGTGCTCTCCGGTGGCAACCAGCAGAAGGTGGTTCTCGCCAAATGGCTGGCCACCGAGCCGGAAGTGCTCATCGTGGACGAGCCGACCCGCGGTATCGACGTCGGCACCAAGGCCGAGGTGCACCGCCTGCTGACCGCACTGGCCGCCGAGGGACTCGCCATTCTGATGATCTCCTCCGACCTGCCCGAAGTCCTCGGTATGGCCGACCGGGTCCTCGTCATGCACGAGGGCCGACTCGTCACCGAGATTCCCCGCGACCGCGCCGACGAGGAGCGGGTGATGGCGGCGGCCACCGGACGCGCGCAACTGGAAACTCCGGCCGGAACGGAAGCCCCGGCCGGAACGGAAGCCCCGGCCGGAACGGAAGCCCCGGCCGGACCGGAAGCCGCAGCCGAATCAGAAGCCACGGCACGACCGGACGCCACGACAGGACCAAAAGCCTCAGCCGGACCAGAAGCCTCAGCACGACCAGAAGCCCCGCCCCAACCGGAAGCCCCCGGCCCGCAAGGCTCGCGCACGCCGCAGGGGCCGGAAGGAGGCGCCGCGTGAGCACCACCCGGACCACCCTGCCGCCCCCGACTGCCACCCGCACCGAACCCGAACGCACCGGCCGCTCCACGGCCGAAACCGTGCTGCGGGTGCGCGAGTACAGCATCGGCGGTGCCCTCGGCCTGCTGATCCTCGTCACGTGGCTGGTCAACCCCTCCTTCCTCGACGACCAGGGCATCAAGGACCTGCTGCTCAACTCCTCCATCCTGGTGCTGCTGGTCACCGGACAGTCCGTCGTCGTCCTCACCCGCAACATCGACCTGTCCGTCGGCTCCGTCGTCGGGCTGACCGCCTTCGCCTGCGGCTCCTTCGTCTCCGGCACCGACCACGGGCCGCTGACCCTCGTCCTGCTCGGCATCGTGCTGGGCACCGCCTGCGGGCTGGTCAGCGGTGCTCTGGTCAGCTTCGGCAGGGTGCCGGCGCTGGTGGTCACCCTGGGCATGCTGTACGTCATCCAGGGCGTGGACCACGCCTGGGCACACGGTGAGCAGATCAACGCGGCCACCGTGCCCGACGACATCCTCGCGCTCGGCAGCGGAAGCGTCCTGGGCGTCCCCTACCTGCCGCTCATCTCCGCGGTGGTGCTCGCCGCGACGGGCTACTTCCTGCGCACCTACGGCAGCGGCAGAGAGCTGTACGCCATCGGCTCCAACCCGCAGGCCGCCCGACTGGCGGGCATCCCCATCCGCCGCCGGGTGCTTGCCGCGTACGCCTTCTCAGGTGCCGTCGCCGGGTTCGCCGGTGCGCTGTGGCTGGCCCGCTTCGGCACTGTGGTCGCCGACGCGGCCAACGGCTGGGAGCTGACGGTCGTCAGCGCGGTCGTCGTCGGTGGTGTCGCCATCACCGGGGGAGTGGGCACCGTGTGGGGCGCCGCACTGGGCGCGCTGTTGCTCACCACCATCGGCAGCGCCCTGGTCGTGCTGAAAGTCAGCTCCTTCTGGGAGCAGGCCATCACAGGTGCGCTGCTGCTCGCCGCCATCAGCACCGACCGGGTCGTACGCAGCCGCAGCACTCGTGCGCTCAGGAAGAGGAGAAGGCAGTGAACGCACCACCAGCGGCGCCCGAGGACACCCGTACGGCGGTCGTCGAGGACCGACGTGAGACCAGCCGCGGACCCGGCCGCTTCCTGCGCTGGGACGCGACTGTCGGCGCCCTGCTGATCGCCGCCTTCCTGGTGGGCACCGGCACCACTGAAGGCTTCTCGGATACGGCGAACCTGTCGGCCGCCCTCAACGACACCGCGGAGATCGCCCTCCTGGCGCTGCCGATGACCCTCCTGGTGGTCGCGGGGCAGGTCGATCTGTCCGTCGCCTCCATGCTCGGCCTCTCGAGCGCTCTGGCGGGCGCACTGTGGGACGCGGGATGGACCTTCGAGACCATCGTGCCGGTGTGTCTGGCGGTCGGACTGGTCGGCGGACTGCTCAACGGATGGCTCGTCACCCGCGTCGGGCTGCCCTCGCTCGCCGTCACCATCGGCACTCTCACCCTCTACCGGGGGCTGGCCTCCGTGGTGCTGGGCAACAAGGCGGTCGCCGACTTCCCCGAGACCTACGCCCAGTGGGCGAGCAACACCGAGACCGTGCCGGGCACCTTCGTGCCGTATCCACTGGCGCTCTTCGCCGTGCTGGCCGTCGCCGCCGCGATCGTGCTGCACGGCACCGGTTTCGGCCGCGCGCTGTTCGCCGTCGGTGCGCAGGAGGACGCGGCCTACTTCGCCGGGATCCGGGTCAAGCGCCTCAAGCTGATCCTCTTCGCCGTCAGCGGCTTCGTGGCGTCCTTCGCAGGCATCGTCTACACCCTGCGCTACGGCAGCGCACGCGCCGACAACGGGCTGGGCCTGGAACTGACCGTCGTCGCTGCCGTGTTGCTGGGCGGGATCGATTTCGACGGCGGCAAGGGAACGCTCGGCGGCGCGGTGGCCGGGGTGCTGCTCATCGGCGTCCTCAACAACCTCCTGACTCTCAACGATGTCTCCCACGAGATCCAAGTGATCGTCACCGGGGCGCTGCTGATCGTCTCCGTGCTCACCCCCAGAGCGATCTCGCTGCTCACCGCCCGCAAACACCCCTGAAAGGCATCTCCATGCGATCGCATCACCGCTCCCGCCTCCTCACCGTCACCGCGGCGGCCTGCGCCCTGACCATCGGCCTGGCGGGCTGCTCCGGTACGACGAAGCGCGACGCCAAGGACGACGCCAAGGAGAAGGCGCAGAACGCCAAGGCCGACCCGGATGCGCCACTGAAGAAGGGCCTCAAGCTCGCCTTCCTGCCCAAGCAGATCAACAACCCCTATATGACCGTCGTCGACAAGGGTGGCATCAAGGCCGCCAAGGAGTTCGGCGGCAAGGGCAAGGAAGTGGGACCCTCCGACGCGAAGGCGTCCTCACAGGTCAGCTACATCAACACGCTGACACAGCAGCGCCAGGACGCCATCCTGCTCGCCGCCAACGACCCCAACGCGGTGTGCGGGCCGCTCAAGACCGCCATGAAGCAGGACGTCAAGATCGTCACGTACGACTCGGACGCGGGCAAGGACTGCCGCCATGTGTTCATCAACCAGGCGAGTTCCGAGGACATCGGTCGCGGCCTGGTCAAGGACATGGCCGAACAGCTTAACTACAAGGGCGACATCGCGATCCTCTCCGCGACCCAGAACGCCACCAACCAGAACACCTGGATAAAGATCATGAAGGACGAGCTGAAGAAGCCCAAGTACAAGGGCATGAAGCTCGTCAAGACCGCATATGGCGACGACGTCGACCAGAAGTCCTTCCAGGAGACCCAGGGGCTCCTCAAGGCGTACCCGGACCTGAAGGGCATCATTTCGCCCACCACGGTCGGACTGGCCGCCGCCGCCCGTTACATCAGCGGCTCCAAGTACAAGGGCAAGGTCACCCTCGGCGGGCTGGGCACGCCCAACCAGATGCGCAAATACGTCAAGGACGGCACCATCGAGCAGTTCTCCCTGTGGGACCCCGCCGAGCTCGGCTATCTGGGCGCCTACGCCGCTGCTGCGCTCTCCTCCGGGCAGATCACCGGCAAGGAGGGCGAGAAGTTCAAGGCGGGGAAGCTCGGGGAGTACACGGTGGGCAAGGACGGCGAAGTCGTTCTCGGTCCCCCTACGGTGTTCACCAGCAAGAACATCGACGACTTCGACTTCTGAGCGACGGCTTCGGCTTTCTGAGAAACTTCGGGCTTCTGAGAAACTTGTGCCTGCGCGACGTCGCCTGGAATCGCGACGTCGCCTGGAACCGAGACAGACGTCGCCTGGTGAAGGCGCCGGCCGGGCCGGCAGGGAGGGGCTGAGCAAGTGCGGCGGAAGCGGCGCGGGCGACCGGAAGCCACCGGAGCGCACAGGTGAGCCGAACGGTCGGGATCAAAGAGGTCGCCCGCGCGGCCGGAGTCTCCGTCGGCACGGTCTCCAACGTCATCAACCGGCCTGCCATGGTGGCCGAGGAGACCCGCGTGCGGGTGCAGTCCGCCATCGAACGGCTCGGCTATGTGCGCAGCGAGTCGGCCCGCCATCTGCGTGCCGGGCGCAGCCGCATCATCGCCCTCCTGGTGCTCGACATGGCCAACCCGTTCTTCGTCGACGTCGCCGCGGGCGCCGAGCGGGCGGCGCGTGCCGCCGGGCTGGGCGTCATGCTCTGCAACAGCGCGCAGAACCCCAGTGAGGAGGCCGACTACCTCTCCCTCTTCGCCGAACAGCGCGTCCGCGGCGTGTTGATCACCCCCACGGAGACGACGGGGAACAACCTCACCGCCTTCCAGCGGCACGGCATCCCGTTCGTCTCCGTCGACCGCGTGGTGCCCAGCGCGGAGGGGTGCTCGGTCTCCGTGGACGACGTCGAGGGCGCCGGGCTCGCCGTGCGCCACCTGCTCGACGGCGGGCACCGGAACATCGCCTATGTCAGCGGACCGATGCATCTCAGCCAGTGCCGCGACCGGCACACCGGCGCAACCCAAGTATTGCGCGCCTTCGGCTCCGGTGTGCAACTGCGGCACATAGAGGGCGCCCGGATGGACGTGGCCGCCGGGCGCGACGCCGGCGCCCGGCTGCTGGGCATGTCACCGCGCCCCACGGCCGTCTTCTGCGCCAACGATCTGATGGCCCTCGGCGTGCTTCAGGCCCTGTACGGGGCCGGCGTCGCCGTTCCCGAAGAGGTGGCCCTGGTTGGTTACGACGACATCGAGTTCGCCGCCGCTGCCGCCGTCCCCCTCACCTCCGTACGGCAGCCCGCCTACCGCATGGGCCGAGCAGCGGCCGATCTGCTGATCGAGGAGACCGGCGAGGACGCGGCCCGCCACGAACACCAGCGCATCGTGCTCCAGCCGGAACTGGTCGTACGCGCCTCCACGCTTCCGTCACGCGGCTGAGGCGCGGCAGCGCGGCGTGCGGCGGCCCGGGCCGGGTCAGGTGACAGAGACGGCAGGGGCGGGCGCCGCTGCCTCCTGCTCTGCCGCCTCCTGCTCCGCCGAGGCAGCCAGGAGCGCGCGTACGTCCCGTACGGCGGATCTCCCCGCCCGGTTGGCGCCGATCGTGCTGGCGGAGGGGCCGTAGCCGACCAGGTGTACCCGTGGGTCACGGACCGCCCGGGTGCCCTCCAGCCGGATGCCGCCGCCCGGCTCCCGCAGCCGCAGCGGCGCCAGATGGTCGATGACGGGACGGAAGCCGGTCGCCCACAGGACCGTGTCCGCCGGGGCTCTGCTGCCGTCGGCCCACTCGACGCCGTCCGCGGTCAGCCGCGCGAACATCGGGTGCCGCTCCAGCACCCCGCTCTCCCGGGCCCTACGGACCGCCTCGGTCATCGGCAGCCCGGTCACCGACACCACACTGCGCGGCGGCAGCCCCTCCCGTACCCGCTCCTCGACCAGCGAGACAGCGGCCCGGCCCTCCTCCTCGCCGAAGGGGCCGTCACGGAAGACCGGAGGGCGCCGCGTCACCCACAGCGTCTCCCGCGCCACCTCGGCAATCTCCATCAGATGCTGCACGGCAGACGTGCCGCCCCCGACGACGACCACCCGCTTGCCCACGAAGGCGTCGGCATCGGGACCGGGGTACTGCGCGGTGTGCAGCTGCCGGCCCCGGAAGTCCTCCTGGCCGGGCACACGGGGCCAGAACGGCCGGTCCCAGGTGCCAGTGGCGTTGATCACGGCCTGCGCCGCCCAGTCACCCTCCGAGGTCCGCACCAGAAGCCGCCCGCCCCAGCCCGCGTCCCGTATCTCGTGCACATCCACGGGACGCCGCACTCGCAGCTCGAAGGCGCGTTCATAGGCGGCGAAGTACTCTCCGATCACCGCCGACGAGGGACGCTCCGGATCCGCACCGGTCAGCTCCATCCCGGGAAGCGCGTGCATACCGTGCACACGGCCGTACGTCAGCGTCGGCCACCGGAACTGCCACGCACCACCCGGCGCGGGCGAATGATCCAGGACGACGAAGTCCACGCCGGGCTCCAAGCCCACGCGCCGCAGGTGATACGCGCTGGAGAGCCCCGCCTGCCCGGCACCGACGACCACCACCGCCACGTTGTTCATGCCCGTACCAACCGCCCAGGGTCCCGGAACCTTCCCGGCGGGAGGAGGGTGCCATCCGGCTGCCGGGCAGCATCGGCAGCCGTCGGGCCCGCGCGAGGGTGCGCTGTCAGTCCTCTTTGAGAAGATCGACCCATGGCTGAGAGCTTCACCACGCGAACGATCGACGTCAGGACCGGCTCCCGGGAAACCGTCCACGACCTGACCCAGGAGTGCGCGTCCTTCTTGCGCGACGTCGCCGAGGGCCGGGACGGCCTCCTGAACGTCTTCGCACCCCACGCCACCATGGGCGTCGCCCTGCTGGAGACCGGCGCCGGCAGCGACCAGGACCTGCTGTCCGCCCTCCAGGACCTCCTCCCACCCGACGACCGCTGGCAACACCGACACGGAAGCCCCGGCCACGGCCGCGACCACGTACTCCCCGCCCTCGTGCCACCCCACGCCACGGTGCCCGTCATCGGCGGGCAGCTGGCCCTGGGGACCTGGCAGTCTGTCTGCGTGGTGGACACGAATGGGGATAATCCGGAGCGGAAGGTCCGGCTGAGCTTCCTGGGGTGAGCTTGGACTGACCAAGATCATCCTGGGTGTGGCAGCCATATCTCCGCACTCTTCCTGGTCCGATACGGAGAAGCAGTGCGCGGTATGGACATGGATGTGGTGGAACGGCCCTGGGACGGGTGCGGGAAGTGCCTGGTCGGGGTGCGGCGGCTGTCCCGCATGAAGGCGGCCACGACCTCTCCCGAACGGCAGCGGGCGGACGTGCTGTCAGCCGCTGCGGCGATCGGCGGCACATCATCGGCTGGGCCGACGACTGGGAGGTCTCCGGCGCCACCAACTCGGTGCCAGGCCGCAGCTGGGACCCTGGCCACGGGATGAGAGGGGTTCCTACGACGGCTTGGTCGCTGCGGCGGTGGACCGGCTGGGGCGAAACGTAGCCGACTGCCTGAACACCGGCTACAAAATGCGCGACGAGGGCAAGCTCCTCGTCACTTGTGGCCACGACGGCCCGTGGGATCTGGACGACCCGGCCGATGAGAACCGCTTCACGATCGAGGCGTGGGGCGCGCAGATGGAACTGCGCTCAATCCAACGACGTAACCGTGACGCCACCGTCAAGGCCCGCAAAGCGGGCCGCCCCAAGCACCAGCCGTCCTACGGATTCCGGTAATCCGGAAGGCCTCCCGCCCGCAGAAGGGACGGCTCAAGTAGTCCTGTGAGTACTTCGTCTGGGGCACCAAGGGTCCGCGACGCCAGCCGCAACCCCGTCTACCTCCCCGGGCTGTACCAGGCCGGCCAGCCCCGTAGGGCCGGATGCACATCACGCAGAAGCCGGTGGAGGTGATGCGGGGACTGGTGAAGATCTGCCCGCCCGCCGGCACCGTCCTCGACCCGTTCGCCGCGTCGGGCTCCACCGGCGTCGCTGCGCTGCGCGAGGGACGGCGGTTCGTCGGCATCGACCTGTCCGACCACTACGCGGACATCGCCGAACAGCGCCTGGCCGACGAGCTGACTCAGGAGGACTTCGACCTCGCCGGACCCGAGGAGTGACCACATGGAGAGGGACAGCAGAAGAGGGCAGAACCCGAACTGATCCGCGCCGACTACAACGCCATGATTGCCGAAGGCTTCGACACGGATTACCCCCCCAGCCCTGACGCTGCCGCCTGTGACACAGGACACGACGGCCCAACGGCCGGTACCTACCTCCCCGACGATCTCGATGCCGGAACGTGGGGCCGAGGACCCGACGGAGGAGAACTGCCTTTGGGTAATGGCTAGATATGGAAGGTCATCTCTCTAAGGGCTGTCCCGTAATCGCTGGTCATTCGTCGCCCAACGCTCTCATGCTGGCTTGGGAGCACCAGGGTCGTTCTGGGTATCGATGCGCAAGTCTCGGATGTACCAGTCGAGCCGTGTTCCGTCTTCGCTGTGTGTGTGCTTGCTGGGTGTGAATCCGGCCCGGCGGGCGACTGAGGCTGATGCGGTGTTCTCCGGCGCTACTCGGATCACGGCCTCCTTCCCACCCTCATTTGCGGCGTATCGGGAGGCCAGGAGGACCGCGCGGGTGGCCAGGCCGCGTCCTCTCCAGGACGGGTAGAGGCCGTAGGCGACGTTCACCTGGCCGGGAGACAAGCCCTCTGCTGTGAACCGCAGGTCGATCGTCCCGGCGAGGGCGAGCGTCTCGTCGGTGCCGACCTGGATGCCGAAAGCGCGGAGCGGGCCGGATGTGTCCCACTGCTCCTGGCAGTGCCGTATGTAGGCTTCGACGCCCTCGCGTGTGCCGGGACCGCCACTGAGCCAGCGAACGAGCGGCTCATCCTCCCCCGCGAGGTGCGCCTCCGCATCGTCCGGGCGCAGCGGGGACAGAGTGATGATCCCGTCGGACAACTTCACTTCATGCATCCGGTGATTCTTGACATCTGAGCTGCGCTGCGCCATCGGATTCCGCGGGACATCGCGCATCGCCCCCATCTCAAGAGATGATCTCGGGATGGCTGGTGTGATCACGGCGTCGGAGCCTTCCTGGATAGCCCCGTTTACTGGGCTGAGCCCGCGTCAGTTCAACAAGCTGATCACCGCGCTGCGCCGCGAAGGCGCGGATGCGGTCCGCAGAGGACGGCCGTGGAGTTTGCCGTTGGAGGACCGGGTTTTGCTCGTCGCCGCGTACTGGCGGACGAACCTGACCTTGCGGCAGCTTGGGCCGCTGTTTGGGGTGTCCAAGTCAGCCGCCGACCGCATCATCGACCACCTTGGGCCCTCGTTCGCGCTCCAGCCGCGCAGGCGGTTCCGGAAGGACACCGTGCTGATCGTGGACGGAACCCTGGTGCCCACCCGGGATCACACCGTCGCCGAGCAGTCGAAGAACTACCGGTACTCGACCAATCACCAGGTCGTCATCGATGCCGACACCCGGCTCGTGGTCGCCGTCGGCCGGCCGGTCCCCGGCAACCGCAACGACTGCAAGGCGTGGGAACTTTCCGGCGCCAAAGGCGCTGTCGGCAGGACCACGGTCATTGCAGACGGCGGCTACCGGGGCACCGGCCTGGTGATCCCGCACCGCCGCGGGCGCGGCCAGGCCGAACTCCCGGTGTGGAAAGAGGAACACAACGCATCTCACCGAAAGGTTCGCGCCCGCGTAGAGCACGCCTTCGCCCGAATGAAGACCTGGAAGATCCTCCGCGACTGCCGCCTGAAAGGTGACGGTGTTCACCACGCCATGCTCGGCGTCGCCCGCCTGCACAACCTCGCCCTGGCCGGGTAACGAGAAACGGACTGGACAACCAGAACACCGTAGATCATTTACGGGACAGCCCTTAGGGTGCGGTCCCTCTGAAGGTATCCCGAATCCCCCGTTCAGGCTGTGAGGGCGTATTCCTGCTGCCTGCCCGATAGCTGCGGTGCCGCCTCGCGTTTGCCAGCATGGGAGCTTCATCCAACCGCCATAACCGTCAGTCCGGTGAACCTACGGCACTAGACACCGCCGATTCGGCTCTGCGCCGCTGGCATCACTTTGCCGATCGTGGTGGCGAGCGTAGCTGCGAGGACGCTGACGCCGATCAGGGTCAGCCAGATCGCGGCTGCCCGCGTGGACAGCAATCCGGAGAGGGCGGCGGGAGCGACCGCTCCTGCGACACTTACGGCGAGCTGGTTGAGGGCCAAGTACCGGCCGCGGAGAGCGTCTGGGGCGCTCTCCGCGGCGACAGTCGACGTGATAGGGCCGCCGACGATTTCACCGAAGGTGTAGCTGATTGCGCCGAGCAGCACGACGCCGACCGCCAGGGCGAGCGCAGCCACGCGGTCGGCGGCGAGGAACAGGAGGTAGCCGACCGCAAAGCAGGCGTGTCCGGCGACGAGGACGCGGCTGCGGATCCGCCCGTTGAGCCACCCGACGATGGCGCCTTGGGCAAAGCCGACCATCAGGGTGTTGAGTGTGAAGACGGCGCCGGCAGTCCAGCCAGGCAGTCCCAGCACGTCCACGGCATAGACCGGTATCGCGATGTTGAGGGCGAACAAGGAGACCGCGAAGCACAGTTGATGCGCGACCACTGCCAGGAACCGCAGGTCCCGGAGTACGCGCCCCCAGCCTCC
Organism: Streptomyces oryzae; assembly: GCF_017676365.1. Taxonomy (GTDB): domain Bacteria; phylum Actinomycetota; class Actinomycetes; order Streptomycetales; family Streptomycetaceae; genus Streptomyces; species Streptomyces oryzae. Next base: position 16,698 of record NZ_JADKMA010000034.1, on the reverse strand, counting down.
AGCAGCGTCCTGGCCGACCTCGGGACGGCTGTTCGGCACGGCCCGCATCAGAACGAAGGCCGTGAGATAGGACAAGGCATTGACGACCACGATCGCGGTGTAGGCGCTGTGAGTACTGAAACTGACGGCGACGGCGGTGAGGAGGCCGCCGAGTGCGTAGCCGAGGTTGCGTACCGCCCCCAGAAGAGCGAACCAGCGCTCGCGCTGGCCGGGCGCGGCCAGCGCCGTGACGGTCACGCCGTAGCAGCTGAAGAACACCGCCCGTCCGGCACTGTTCAACCAGGCACAGACGGCGATCTGCCATGTCTGGCCCACGACGAGATACCCGGCGAAGCCGAGCGCCTGGGCCAGGTTTGCCGCCTGTAGTACCGGCTTGGCGCCGTACCGGTCGACCAGTCCTCCGACCAGAGGACCCGCTGGGAGCGCCAGCAGCCCGGCCGTTGTCAGTGCCGCGCCCACCTGCACCAGCGTCAGTGACGTCGTGGCCAGGAAGTACAGCATCGAAACCGGGACGAAGACACCGGTACCGATCGAGTCGATGGTGATCGCTGTGACGAGGCGGCGGTGCCGAGCTGCCGAGGAACGGACGGTGCAATCGGGAATAGTCACGACCTCGGACGGTATAGATTCGATACCGGTATCTACAACGCTACTGGGAGCCGTGCATGGGTAACGCCTACAACGTCATGGCCGCGACTTGTCCGAGTCGCACCGTTCTGCACCGGATCGGGGCGCGCTGGACGGTGTTCATCGTCAACGCGCTGGACAACAGGCCGATGCGATTCACCGAGCTCAAGGCGCACATCCGGGGTATCACACCGAAGGCGCTCACCGAGACGCTTCGCGCCATGGAGTACGACGGTCTGATCTCTCGCACGGAGGTTCCCGCAAATCCCCCGCATGTCGAGTACGCCCTCACCGACCTTGGGCGGTCACTGCTGATACCCCTACGTGCCGTCCGGGAATGGGCCGAGAGCCACGTCCCCGACATCGAACGCGCCCGTGCACAAGCCGATGCGCAACGGTAATCCCGTCCGCCGATGGGCGCGGTTGGTCATACCTTGCGGATCACGTCGAGTCTGATGGCCTTCGCAAGCCTGCGATAGCAGCTCAGGGCGGCGGCCATTCCGGCGAAGGTGCGGAACTGTTCTGCCTTCCGTTCGTTCCGACCGTGTAGGCGGCGGCACCCCGGCCACGCCACTGTCGGTTCAACGATCCCATGACGGAGACCCGGCCGTTGAGAGGGCTCGATGCCCCTGCGGGAGATGCGGCCGTGAGAACCACAGCGGGGTGCCGTCCGGGGCGGCCAGAGGCTGGACGTTCATCCAGTGGAGGCGGTGCTTCATCGAACAGCACGGGGCTCGCCGGCGCCGACGCGGTCGGTGGGGGCTCAAGGTGCCGTCCAGGATGACGCATTCCGCCGGTGGCGGGTGGCTCCTCTGAGCTGGAAGCCCAGCTGCACGGCAATGGGACTCCAGGCATTCAGGCCATTTATCGCGCATACCAAGAGGGGTACTCCGTCGTCATCAATGGAGTTCATCACAAGTCCGCAGTCATTGCAGATCTCAGCCGCAACCTTGAAGGTGCTCTTCATCATCAGGTTGGCGTAAATCTGTACCTCACACCACAGCGCGGACAAGGATTCACACCACATGTAGACACTCATGACGTTTTCGTTTTGCAACTACACGGTGTCAAGCATTGAGTTCTTTCCAACTTGCTGACGGTCTAGGTCAGACCACAGGCGACGAGCCGCTGGCCCGCGAGCGCGTGCCCGCGAGGTAGCCGCCCAGCAGATCCTGAGTCGCCGAAAGATCGTCAACGTGTCTTGTGGACCGCTTCAGCGGGCTGCGACCATCCCGGCATGGACTCGCGAGTAGTCGGAATACCTGAGGTGGACGGCACCGAACAGGTGGCCGTTGTGATCGATGTGATGCGGGCGTTCACCACCGCCGCATGGGCTTTCCACCGCGGGGCAGACAAGATCGTTCTCGCTGCCGACGAGGACGAGGCACTGGCGATCAAGGCTTGTCACCCGGGCTGGCTTGCGCTCAAGGACGGGGCACTGGTCAGCGGGTTCGACCTGGTCAACTCCCCTGGCCTGATCCAGGAGGCCGACTTGGCCGGCCGCACCGTCATTCAAAAGACCACTGCGGGAACGGTTGGTGCCCTGGCGGTCATCGAGGCGAAATTGGCGCTGTGCGCCAGTTTCGTCGTGGCCGGCGCGACGGGCCGGGCCCTGGCGGATGCGGGCGCCGACTCGGTGACGTTCGTGGCCACCGGCGAGGACGGCCGTGCCGCCGAGGATCTGGCCTGCGCCGAGTACCTGGACCGGCTCCTGGCCGGGGATCGTCTCGACCCCGGCCCCTATCTGCACCGCGCCCGCACCTCCCCAGCCGCGGATGACCTGCGCGGCGGGCGACGCCGCGGTGCTCACCCCGCCGATGTGGGGTTGTGTTTGGAGGTGGATCGGTTCGACTTCGCCATGAAGGCCGGACTCGAGGAAGGGGTGGCAGCGCTGCGGCCGCTCCGGACTCGACCAGATGTGGTGTCCGCTGTACACCGCGCACGGTAATTACTGAGCCGTTCCCGCCTCACGCTGACGCGAGGTGGAGGGCGAGGGCGGCCTTGACGATGTCGGTGACCTGGTGGTGCTGCAGCGCAGCTTGCGCAGCAGGCGCCAGCCCTTGAGCGTGGCCATTGCCTGCTCGCCCACGGCGCGGATCTTCGCATGGGCGATGTTGACCGCTTGCTTGCCGGCGGACAGGTTCCCGTGATTGCCGCGGAAAGGAACGACCACGGTGCCTCCCGCACCCTGATATCCCTTGTCCGCAAAGCACTTGATGCCCGCCTCGGCCGGAGCGTCGATGACGTGGTGGGTGTGGGCGGCGGTGATGTCGTGGGTGGCGCCGGGTAGAGCGGGCGAGGCCCAGATAAGGCGTCCGAAGGGGTCGGTGATCACCTGCACGTTCATGCCGTGCTTCTTGTGTTTGCCGGAGTAGAACGGGCGGTCGGCGGCGATCCGGTCGATGGGCAGCAGCGTGCCGTCGAGGATGACGAACGCCTTGGCGGAGGCGGCCGTTACAGCCTGCTCCAGGGTGGGAGCGACGGCGGCCAGGACGGTGATCGCCTCGTGTATGTAGCGGTAGACGGTGGCGACACCGACCCCGAAGCCGGCGGCGAGCTGGGCAGTAGGTGTCGCCGCAGCGCAGGTGGGTCAGGGCGAGCAACGCCTGCCGTCCGGTGGGAAGTTTGCGCCAGCGGGTGCCCAGCTCGCGCCGCCGGTGGGTGAGGTGCTGGGCGAGGAAGCGCAAGCTCTGGCCGGACAGATCGATCGCCGACGGGTAAACCAGCACACGAAGCTCCTGGTGGTGCGGGTTGATCTTGGTCGACGATCCTTCTACCAGGAGCTTCACCACTTCCCAACACCAGGACACCCATCGTCGCACCAGCCAAGCGAACAGGTTGAAAACGGCCCAGTGAGCCGTTTCGGCGGGACTGCAGCGGGAATCCGGCCGCACGAACTGTGAGCGCCCCGGTTGCCGGGTGAGCGTGCCGTGACTGACAGCAGGTTCCCGTCTGTCAGCCATAGCGGTGGAAGGGGGAACTCGTCAATGTGCGTACAACGTTGACGGCTTTCCTGGCCGGGGACGCCGTGCAGCTCCGTAGGACGGTCGTCGCCAGCCTTCTCAATGAGAGGCTCCCAGCGGTCTTCCGCCCGCCTCGAATGCATGCCGTAAGCGTCCGCGCGCGGCCCCGTCTGGCCGAGCCGGAGGGCAGGGGAGACGGTGGCACCGGCGCTGTGTGTCGAGGCGGACAAATGCGGTAACCGCTGCGAGGGAGCCTGGACGATCCGGCACGCCCTGCACGTACTGCTGGGCTCGGGCACGTCGCTCTCCGTCGAACCTGGTGGGCTCGGAGGATGCTGAGAGGGCTGCGGGTGGAGTGGCACGAAGAACGGGACCTCGCGCACACCATCGCCGTCCTGTCCGAACAGGTTCTGGCCGGAGCGCCGGGTCGCGTGGCGGCGCTCGCTCTCGGTCAACTCCTACTCGGCTACCTGAGGAACACGCTCGATGCTGCGGCCTTCACCACCGGCTGACGCTGTACCGACGGCGCGGCGGGAAACTTCGACGCGGCGTTGTCCTGATGGGCGATGCGGCGGCACATCCCGGCATGCCGGTGGTCCCGGCAGCCCGAGCCATCTGGGCCAGGGTCTGGTCGGCTGCCGTGTGCGTGACGTCGGTCGCCTCGGCGGGCTCGAGGTGGCCTGGCGCCCCGCTGTACGCAGCACGCGGGCCCAAAGGCGAGTGGCGGGAGCGGCAGTTGGGGAGACCCCGCCCCTGGTAGGTGTCCTCGGCGACGTCGCTGTCGAGGCCGTTGAGGGTGTCAAGGAGGTGGCGCAGCAGGGTGCCTACAGCCTCCCAACGAGGGCGAGTTGGGCTCGGCGCGCGATCCAGGACAATCAATCCGAGAGCGCTGTTGTAAATGTTTCCCGGGAGGCGCCGATGCCCGCTGACCACCCGCCCATCGATCCGTACGACCGCGGCATGCTGGACGTCGGAGACGGCAACCTCGTCCACTGGGAGACCTGCGGCAGCCCCGCCGGTAAGCCCGCTGTGGTGCTGCACGGCGGACCGGGCTCGGGGGCCGCGCCGTGGTGGCGCGGGCTCTTCGATCCCGCCGCGTACCGGATCGTTCTCTTCGACCAGCGCGGGTGCGGCCGGAGCACGCCCGACGCCGCCGACCCCGCGACCAGCCTCGAGGCCAACACAACCCACCACCTCCTCCGCGACATCGAGCGGCTGCGCCGACACTTGGAGATCGAGTCGTGGCTGGTCCTGGGCGGCTCCTGGGGCGCCACGCTGGGTCTCGCCTACGCGGAGACGCATCCGGAGCGGGTGAGCGAACTCATCCTCTTCAGCGTCACGAACACGACGCACCGTGAGGTGGAGTGGATTACTCGCGACATGGGCCGGGTCTTCCCCGAGGAATGGACCCGCTTCCGCGACACCGTCCCGGCGGGCGAGCGGGACGGCAGTCTGGTGGACGCATATGCCCGCATGCTGGCCGACCCCGACGCGGCCGTACGGGAGCGTGCCGCGCGGGAGTGGTGCCGCTGGGAGGACACTCATGTCGCGACGCATGCGGGCCACAGGCCCGATCCCCGGTACCAGGACCCTGTTTTCCGAATGCGCTTCGCCCGCCTGGTCACCCACTACTGGCGCCACGCGGCATGGCTCCCTGACGACGCCCTCATCCGCGACGCGGTAAAGCTGACCGGAATCCCGGGCGTCCTGGTGCACGGCCGCCTGGACATCAGCAGCCCACCGGACATCGCCTGGCGGCTGGCCCAGGTATGGCCGGACGCGGACTTGCACCTCCTCGGCGAAGCGGGCCACGGCCTGGGCGCCGACCACGCGCTGGCCGTGGTCCGGGCCGCCACGCAGCGCTTCGCGCGGTGATCCGACTCGCGGCTACGCCGTGTGGGTTCGCCCGGTGCCGGTCGGGCCGGCAACTGCCGACCGGCTGATCCCACTTCCCGTTGGCATTTACCTCCCGCACCACCCGTACCGTTTTTCGCGTCCCCCGCATGGACGGATGCCGATGCTCTCACCCAACTCACCGCAACGGTGCTCCCCGGACGGCCGCTAAGGTGGGCAGGGACCATGGAGGGCGCGCCGTGGATGGCGCAGACACAGGGGGCAGGGGGCCGCATGCTCGACCCGGTTTCGCTGACGGCCATCACGGCAGTGCTGAGTGCGGTCGGGGCCGGGATGGCCAACGAGGCCGGAAAGCGGGCATGGGAGTCGGCCGGTGGGCTGGTACGGCGGATTGCCGGGCGCGAGGTGCCCGCACCGTCCGGGCCCGCAGGGCTCGAAGAGGTGGCCAGGGAGATCCATGACGGTCTGCGGCGGGACCCGCGGCTGGGCCCGGGCCTGGAGCGCCTTCGCACGCACCGTGCCGTCGGCGCAGGCCATCGCCCGGGGGCATGCCCTGCGGCCGGCGTTCCCCGCGTCTCCGCGCTTTTTCACCGACCGCGGTTACGCGCTGAAGAAGCTGGACCGGGAGGCGTCCCGCGCCCCGGACGGGCGGCCTCGCATCGCGCTGCTGCACGGCCGTCCGGGCATGGGGACCAGCACGCTCGCCGTGCACTGGGGGTGCCGCTCCGCCCATCGGTATCCGGACGGCCGGCTCTATGTCGACCTACAAGGCTCGTCAGCCGGAAGCGCATTGGACGCGAACTCCGCACTGCGCAGCCTGCTGTGGCAACTGGGCGTACCCGAGGCGGAGATACCTCCGGCCGCGGACGCACGCATTGCTCTCTACCGGCAACTGGTGGCGCAGCAGCGGCTGCTGATCGTTCTCGACCACGCTCACTCGGCGGCCCAGGTGCAGCCGTTGCTGACCTCCGCGCCGGGTGTGTTCGTGCTGGTTGTCGCGGACGGGCCGCTGGCCGGGCTGGACGCGGTGCCGGTGGCCGTGGGCCCGCTGACGGACCGGTATGCGTTGCGACTGCTGACGGATGTGGCGGGCAGGGAGGCGGTCACCGGGGCCCGGGCCGAACTGCCGGCCCTGCTCACCCGGTGCGGAGGATCGCCCTTCGCGCTGCGCGCTGCCGCACCCCGGCTCGCCGCGCCTCCGGGGTCGACCCTGCGTGAGGAGACGCCCGTGCCCGATCCTTCAGGCCCCGGTTCCGGCTCTGATCCGCGTCCCGGCTCCTCCTCCGCCACCGATCCCGTTCGTGCTGCTGCCGAGGCGGGTTACCGGCTGCTGAGCCCTCAGGCGGCACGGCTGTACCGGCTGATGTCCCTGCGGCCCTGGCCTGCCTTCTCTCCCGGCACGGCGGCGAGTGCCCTGGGCAATGAGACGCAGGGCTCGGAAGACGCCCCTGGTGCGGACGAGTCAGCAGCCACCGGGCTCATCGAAGAGCTGACGGCCGCACATCTGCTGGAACATGTGGGTGTCGGCCGCTATCGGTACCGCCCGGCAGTCCGGGCACACGCGGAGGCGCTGGCGGTCCGCGAAGATGGACTGGGCACGTGCGCGGCAGCAGTCTCCCGTGTCGTCCAGGGGTATCTGCACCAAGCCCTCCGCGCCGCACATGCCGCGCTCCCCGAGAGCTGGCGCGTCCCGTCCCTACCGGAAGAGCTCGCTTCCGCCCCGCTCGCTCCCGGTGTCGAGAGGGCGGATGCCGTGGCACAGCTGACCGCCGAACTGGGCAATCTGGTCCAGGCTCTCTACGCGGCCGAGGAGTTCGGGGACCACTCCACTGTTGTACTCCTCGGACAGGCCATGTGGCCGCTCCAGCTGAAGGCCGGTCGCCATGACGAAGTACTCCCGGCGCTCCGCCTGGCAGCCCGCACCGCCGACACCCATCTGCCCGGCTCCCGTGCCGCAGGAGCACTCCACGCGCAAGTCGCCCACAGCCTGACCGAACTGGGCCGCTTCGAAGAGGCGGAGACGGCAGCTCGCGCCGCTGCCGACAGGGAAGCAGCAGCCGGTCACATACGTGGACACGCCTCGGCGATCGAATTCCTCGGACTGCTGCGACTGCGGCAGTGGCGGTTCGCCGAGGCGTACGACTGTTTCACCCAGGCCATGCACCGCTACGCGGACATCGACCCGGAATCGGCGGAAGCCGCGGACCTTCCCCGTGCTCGCGCGCTCCTGACCCGCCATCAGGGCCGGGCGCTGCGCGGCATCGGTCACCGTACGGATGCACAGCAACGGCTGCACGAGGCGCTGAGCTTCTTCGAGACGGCCGGCGAGGCGTACAACACGGCACGGACACTCACCGATCTGGCAGAGACCCTGCTGGACGCGGGCGACACCCAGGCGGCACTCCCGCTGATCGACCGGGCCATGGCCGCCCTCGCTGACGAAGGCGCGGAGTACCACCTGGTCTATCTGCGCTCCCTGCGGCAGAGCTGTCTCAGCCCGGAGCCTCCGGGGCCGCCTTCTGGGCCGCAGTGACGGAGACAGCGTGGAGGGCCGCCCCGGCACGCACATTCATCGTCCCCGCCGCCACCAGTTCCTCCGCAGAGCTGCCCGCCGCCAGCAGGGCGTGCAGAGCTGACGCATACGCCCCTGGGTCGGCGCCCGGCGCGGAAACGGCGCGCAACACCAGGAGATGCCCACTACGGGTGCGCACCAGGCATTCGTCCGGCCCGGTGAGGAACGCGGCGAGGGAACAGTACGGATAGCGCTGCAGAATCTCTGCCGTCCACTCCGCCGGCGGGCCCAGGCGCGGGTCGTCCGCCGCGCCGTCGCGGAAGACGACATCGGCAACCTCCAGCGCCCCCGTCTCCCGGGTGTCCTCATGGACGGCCGTGTGCGCCGTCCCGTCGTCGCCTGCGCGGAATGCGTACGTCGGACCGGGCGGATCGGCGAGGCGACGCACGGAGACGGTGACGCCTCCCACGTCACCTGCTGCCCCGACCTCTTCGGCGTCCCCGGTGACCGAATCCAGTTCCGTCAGGACGCGAAGCGGTGCGCTCGGAGCCGGCGGCTCGTACGGGGGCAGCGGCAGCGGCTCCAGGGAGGCGGGCCAGGAGGGCTCCGGGACTCCCATGATCCGGTAGAAGAGTGCTCGAAGCCGCTCCGCCGACTCGCCGGGCACCGACGTGGTGAAGGCGGCCGGAGCGTCCAGCGGCTGATGATCGGCGAACACCTTCTCCAACTGCGCCAGCAGCGACTCCTCCGCATCGAGCCGCGGCGCGCCACGGACGAACCCGGCGACGGGGGAGTCCGGGGCGAGCCCGGACAGCGGCGCGGCCCCCAGCAGCACCGGTCTGCCCAGCGCTGCCGCGTAGAACGTGACAGCACCATGGTCACCGATCACCGCATCGGCGCCGAGAAGCGCCTGCCGCCAGCCGTGCAGCGGATCCACCAGCGACAGCCCCCTGCGCCGAGCACGGTTGAGCCAGGCCCGGATCTGCCCCGGCCCGTGCCCGTACCAAATGTTCGGGTGCAGGACGGCCACCACCCGGTAGTCGTCCACGGGCAGTTCGGACGTCAGCCTCGACAACAGCTGCGGCAGCACATCCGCGTCGCCACCATCCCCGAACAGGCCCTCCGGATTCCAGGTCGAGTTGAGGACGACAAGCTTCTGTCCCCGGCGAACGCCCAGTGCTCTGCGGTATCTCTCCCGGTATCCACGTGCGGCGAGCATCCGGTCGAAGCAGGGGTCACCGGCGAGCACCCCGGTGTGCGCGGCTTGCGGGCAGACGGCGTGCAGCCGGTCGGCCTGCTCGGGGTGGGAGAGCACGAGGGCGTCTGCGAGGGGTGAACCGTCGTCCGTGAGCAGCCACTCCGGCGAAAGCCCGAAGACGGGGGCAGGAGAAACGGCAGAGGCAGGGCTGTCCTGCTGTCCTGCTGTCGCGAGCCTTTTACTATATCCCACCCCATGCGACAAAATGGTCAACGGCCCCTGAATCAGGTTGAGTTGCCCTCCGAAACTGGCCGAGACGGCGAGGTCCACAGGGGTTACCAGGGCCTGCTCCCACGGCACGTGCGGCAGGCCGGTGTCCGCGAACAGTTCGTGAACCCCTGCCTGGAACGCGGAGGAGCCGGTGCAGGTGAGCAGCAGCTGCACCCGGAGATCGTCGTGGAACAGCGGTATGACGTCCAGCAGCCGGCTCGCCGAGGTGACGTTGTGCACCACGAACAGCACTCGGCGGCAGTTTCCCCGCGTGGCCCAGCGCGCCGCTTCGTCACCGACCGGAACCCGTATCCAGTCCGGTGTCCCCGCCCCGCTCATCGCACTCCGTTCGCTCCTGCGTCACTCTCATCTGCCGGTGTCACCGCGACCTTCACACGCCCAGCAGTGGTCGGCACGGTCCGCCCGCGGTCAGCCGACGATCCAGTCGAACACCTTCTGCGCGTCGAACTCCCGCTGACCGGCCGGGAACAGCAGATCCGCACCCGCGAAGGCCGGGTCGGTGGCCTGGGCGGGGGCGTACGGAACGGCCACGCACCGCATTCCGGCGCGCCGGGCCGCCTCGGCGCCGGGCGGGGTGTCTTCGATGACGACGCAGTCGGCGGGGGCGACGCCGAGCCTGCGGGCCGTTTCCAGGAAGACGTCCGGCTCCGGCTTGCCGTGTGCCACCTCCTCCGCCGAGACCCGGAGCGGCAGCAGCGCGTCCAGGGTGGTCGCTCCCAGTACGGCGTCGATGGCGGTACGCGACGAGCCGGAGGCGACGGCGAGCGGATGTCCGGCCGGGTGGAGGCGTTCGACGAGCTTCCGCATCTCGGGGAATACCTCGGTGCCGGTGCGCGCTAGGTCGAGGTAGAGCCGGTTCTTCTCCGCCAGCAGCTGGTCCACGGGGGTCGTGAGCCCGTGCTCGCGGCGGAGCGCCTCCAGGGTCTCCCGGGTGCCGATCCCGATGAACCGCGCATGGTCCTCCCAGGTGAAGCCGGGGACCCCGTGTGCGGCGAGCAGGCGTCTGCCCGCCTCGTAGTAGTGCGGCTCGCTGTCGACGAGGGTGCCGTCCAGGTCGAAGACGACCGCGGGGCCGGCGGGAGAACCGATCATGCGCCCCAGCATGCCAAACGCGTGCGATTTGGTCGCAGGTGGGAAGGGGTGCTTTCCTCTTCGTACCAGCATGTGGACAGCCGGCCTGCCAGGCCGGCCCGGATTGGAGGGGTTTTGGAGAAGTCGCTTCGGAAGCCCGGGGGAAGGACCCCAGCACATCTCCTCCGTCGCACCGTCGCGACACTCGGTCCAGAACGCTCCCTCAGGGCGCGTGTCTCGTCGCGCGCTGTCCTCGGCATCGGCCTGGCTGTCGCCGTCTGCGCGCTCAGTGGCCTCCCGCTGCAGGCCACCGTCGCGGGCGGGCTGGTGGCGCTCCTCGCGCTGTTCACCGTCGTGGACACCACAGTGCGGGCGCAGGCACTCACCACGGCGCTGCTGCCGGCGGTCGGTTTCCCCGTCCTCGCGCTGGCCGCTTTCCTGCACGAGCTGCCGCTCGCCCGGGACGCCGCGTTCCTCGCCGTCGTCTTCGCCGGGGTCTACGCCAGGCGCTGGGGGCCGCGCGGCAATGCGCTGGGCATCTTCGCGTTCATGGAGTTCTTCGCCGCGCAGTTTCTGCGCACCGGGCCCGAGCAGCTTCCGCAGACTGTCGCCGCGGGCCTGCTCGCGCTCGCGGCGGCCGCACTCGCCCGGTTCGTCCTGTGGCCCGTCGAGCGTGGCGCGGGGCCGCAGCCGGCCATCGCACCAGTGGGCGGCCGGGGACTGAGCCGCCCGACCACCCGGCAGGCGTTCCAGGCGCTCGCCGCCTGCGGATTCGCGATGGCCGCCGGGCAGGCGCTCTCCCTGGACCGCTGGTACTGGGCGGTGGGCGCCGCCTGGTGGATCTTCGTGAACACCGCTTCCCGCGGTGAGACGCTGGTGCGCGGCTTCCGCCGGGTGCTCGGCACCGTCGCCGGGCTCGCCGCCGGGCTGCTCATCGCGGTGCCGACGGACGGTGCCATGGCGCCCACCCTCGCGGTCGTCGCGTGCTGTGTCTTCGGGATCTTCTTCAGCGCGCCGCTGTCGTACTCCTGGATGATGTTCTTCGTCACGCTCATGGTCGGCATGCTGTACGGCCTGCTGGGCGTGCTCCACCCGGGCCTGCTCGGGCTGCGTCTTGAGGAGACCGCCGTCGGTGCCCTGGGCGCTGTGCTCGCTGTCGCGCTGGTGCTGCCCGTCACCACGCACGCCGCGACGGAAGTGTGGATACGGCGGGCGGTGCACTGCGTGCACGAGTGCGCGCTCGCCGCGGCGCGGCGGCTGGCGGGGGAGAGCGGGGACGGACCCGAGGCCCGGATTGCCGAGCTGGAACTGCTGCTGGGGCGCGTACGGCTGTCGGTCGCGCCCCTTGTGCACCCCCTCAGCCCCCTGCGCGCCCGCAAGGCCAGGGCCCGCCAGGTGCTGGCTCTGCTGGACGACTGCGCCCGCCAGGTCCGCGGCCTGGCCGAGGCCGCCGCAGACCCCGCCGCCTCGCACGACGCGCGGCTCACGGCGGCCTGCGAGCGCCTGGAGGCCGCCGTACGCCGCCTCGCGGCCCCGGGGCCGGTCCCGGCGGGCGCCGCGGCCGGTGCCCTCGCTCCGGACGCCTGTGCTGCCGCCGAGCCGCCGGGGCCGGGTGACCGCGCGCTGGCACACCTGCACGCCCTGGAGAACGCTCTCCATCAGCTCGCCACTCCGCTGCACACGCCTCCGAGGGCGACCGTCTAGCGCGGCGGCCCACAACGACCACCCCGCCCCGCCCGGCGCCCAGTTGTGGTCCAGACCAAGTGGCCGTTTCCTGTTACCGTCGTGCCCCGAACGGAGCGGTGAAGGGGGCAGCACGATGGCTGGCGGTACGGGGCCGCAGCTGCGGGCGTACATCGGGTCGTTCACCTCTGCGGGAGGCCGTGGGATCACCACGGCGACCCTCGACGCCCGCACCGGCGCGCTGACCGCGCTGCACCATACGGAGCGCGCCGTCACCGACCCCTCGTTCCTGGCACTCCCGCCCGGAAGCGGCGTCCTCTACGCCGTCAGCGAGACCGACCAGGGCGGCGCAGCAGCCCTCTCCCTCAACGGCCGCCCACCGTCAGGCGATCCCGGAGCGCCCCATGGTGGCACCGGTCCCGGCCCCGTACTGCTCGGCGGCACCGTGCCAGTAGCCGGTGCCGGACCCACCCACCTCGCCGTGACCAGGGACGCTCTCTACACCGCCAACTACACCTCCGGCAGTGTCACCGCACTCCCACTGCGCGCCGACGGCAGCCTGGGCACCCGTGCGCTCACCCACCAGCACCACGGCCGAGGGCCGGTCGCGGAGCGACAGGAAGGGCCACACGCGCACGCCGTCGTCCCCGACCCTTCCGGACAGTGGCTCCTGTGCACCGATCTGGGCACCGACTCGGTGTGGATCTACGAACTGCCGCCGTCCGAAGCCGGGCTGCTGCTGCACGGCGAGACCCCGCTGCGCGCCGGAACCGGCCCGCGCCACCTGGCCTTCGCACCAGCGCGCCCCGAGCAGCGGAACGCGCCCCGGCGCGCCTACATCGTCAACGAGCTCGACTCGACCGTGACGGCCTGCCATTGGCACTCCGACAGGGGCGAGCTGGAGCCACTGGGCGAGACGCGCCTCCTGCCGCCGGAGCTCGCAGCAGTCGCCAACTACCCCTCCGCGCTCGTCCTCTCGCCGGACGGCCGTTTCGCCTGGGCCGCCAACCGGGGCGACGACAGCGTGAGCGTCCTCGCCCTGACCTCGGCGGACCTTCCGGAGTACGTGACCAGCGTCCCCTGCGGCGGCCACTGGCCCCGCGACCTGGCCGTACACCCCACGGGACGGTGGCTCTACGCCGCCAACGAGCGCTCGGGCGACGTCACCTGGTTCGAGGTGGACCAGGTCACCGGAACACCCCTACTGGCCGGATCCCTCACCGCTCCCGCTGCCTCATGCGTGATCTTCGAGCGCGCTGCCGACGGGTGAGTGCCGCCTCTGGAGCGCCGGCGGATCCGAGGGAGCCGGACGGATGAGCGGGGCGCGCTGCGGGGCAGGCGCGCGGGCGGGAGCGCCGGAGAACGAAGCTCTCCGGCGGCCTCGGCGATGCTCGGACCGGCTCCGGCCTTCTGTCCGGGCGGCGCGGTGGTCCGCCCGGTTCCGCGGGCCGTGCGCTCAGCGCACCGACGCGCCCTGCCGGGCCTGCGGCTGGGCGATACCGGCCTTGGCGGCGTACGTGGAAGCCACCAGCTTGCCCAGCGCGGGGTAGGCGCCGAGCGGCTCGGCCGCCGAGCAGCCCGCTTCCTCGGCCGCCGCCTCCAGCAGCCCCTCCGCGATCTCCGGGCCGATCAGGCACGGGGCGATGGCCAGCTGCTGCGAACCCGAGTTGCGCAGCTGCTCGGCGGTCTGCTGGACGGCGCCCTCGTCGTCGAGCGCCGCGGCCAGCACCGGTACCGCCAGCCGGGCGGCGAGCAGCATGCCGGTGATCCCGGCCGCCTGTACTGCCTCCTCGCCGCCGATGGTGGCCAGGACGATGCCGTCGGCGGCTGTCGCCACCGTGAACAGCCGCGCCCGGTCGGCACGCGCCAGGCCCGCCTCGGAGAGCCGCACATGTACGGCCTCGGCGAGCAGCGGGTGCGGCCCCAGCACGTCGGTCAGCTCGGCGCCCGAGCCGCTGTTGAGGACCTCCTGGCGGATGCGCCGCAGCTGCGCCGCGTCCGGGCCCGCCAGCAGCGGCACCACGACGGCGGGCAGGCCGTCGTCGGCCGTCCCGGGCGCGGGGGCGGCCGCCGGGGCCTCGCCCTCCTGCGCCGCGGTCTCCTGCGCCATGGCGGCCGCCTCGCGCGCGTACTGGCGGCGCGTCGCGCGGTCGGTCACCGCCTGGCCGAGGGCGGAGCGGATGGTCGGGAACTCCTCGCCGTCGCCCTCGGTGAAACCGACGCGCGCGTCGAGACCGGGCAGCTCCGAGCGCGCGATGCTCAGCGTCTCCTCAGCGAGACTGCGCGTGGCGCCGGAGGGTGCGCCGGGGACGGCCAGAACCAGTGCCGGCGCGCCCTCAGGGGCGACGACGGGCTCCGGTCGGCGGTGCCGTCCGGGCTGGCGGGGACGTGGCATTCGTACGGGCAGGCCATTGTCCGGTCCTGTGGGGGAGCTCATGCGCCCGCATGCTAATGCCTTCATGGGCTTTGCTGTTCGGCCGGGGGAGACCGATGGGCTTATGTCCCGATTAATCCGGGAGGGGGGAAGGTGCTTTCGAGTCCCTGTCACGTATGCGCTCTACTGCGATGCCGTGCCCGGGAACGGACACGATACCGACCTGCTACGCCACCGACAGCAGCGCAGGGTCGGACGGCAGTGCGAGCCGGTCGCCCGCCAGTTGCGCGGCGATCAGCAGCGCCCCCTCCAAGGGCCCGCCGGGCGCCTCCACGACCCGAGCGGCCGGAAGCCGCTCCGCCAACTCCGCACGCAGCGGACCGAGCAGCGCCTCACCGAGCTTGAACAGCCCTCCGGCGCAGCCGACCAGGACCTCTCCCTCGGCGGAGCCTGTCGAGCCGTCGCCGGACGCGGACCCAGCCCCTCCACCCGGACACACCGCGACAGCGCTCGCCGCGATCTCCCGTGCGGCCTCCCGCACGATCCTCGCGGCGACCGGATCCTCCCGCGCGCACCGTGCCACCTCGGGGGCGAACGAGGCCAGGACGGCGGCCCGGTCCGTACGGGGATACAACTGGCCCGGCAACGCGCTGAGCGGTTGGCCGAACACCGCCTCCGCTCTGGCCCGCAGCGCCGCAGAGCCGCCCGTACGGCCGTCGAAGGCACGCAGCGCGGCCTCCAGCCCCGCGCGCCCGATCCAGGCGCCGCTGCCGCAGTCGCCGAGCAGATGCCCCCAGCCGTCGGCACGCTGCCAGGAGTGGAGGTCGGTACCCATGGCGATCATTCCGGTGCCGGCAGCGACCACGGCTCCGGGCCGTTCGCCCAGTGCGCCCGCGTACGCCGTCACCGCGTCCGCCGCCAGCGCCAGTCGGCGCACCCCGAACGCCCCCGCCAGCGCGCCAGGCAGCTCGGCCCGCAACTGCCCCCCGAGGGTCGCCATTCCAGCTGCACCGACACAGGCAGCCGCGATGCGCGCGGTCCCCCTCCCGTCCGTACCGCCCCCGGCGTCCGCCAGCAGCGAGCGCACCGCCGGCACCAACTGCGCGGCCATGTGCGCCGCGTCGATGCCCGCCGTGCTGGTTCGCACCGGCTCGGGGCAGGTGAGCACGCCGACGACCTCCGGACCTTCGCCCCGGCCGACCGACTCCCGGGCCCTGTCGCCACCCGTACGTTCCGTGAACCCGGCAACCTGGCCCGTGCCCGCACCCGCGCTCGTCCGCTGCCGTGCCAGGGCGACCCGCAGTCCGGATCCGCCGGAGTCGACGCCGAGCAGCCAGCCGCCCGGGGTGTCCGCGGCGCTGCCCGCGCCGTCGGCAGCGTGGCCCGCAGCCGGGCTCACGGCAGACGCCAGTCCACGGGATCGGCCCCCTGCCGGGCCAGCAGCTCGTTGACCCGGCTGAACGGACGCGAGCCGAAGAACCCCCGGTCCGCCGACATCGGCGAGGGGTGCGCCGACTCGACCGCCGGGAGGTCGCCCAGCAGCGGGCGCAGATTCCGGGCGTCGCGGCCCCACAGCACGGACACCATCGGACGACCGCGCCCCACCAGTGCGCGGATCGCCTGTTCGGTGACCTCTTCCCAGCCCTTTCCGCGGTGCGCCGCAGGCTGGCGCGGAGCCGTTGTCAGCGCCCTGTTGAGCAGCAGCACGCCCTGCTTCGTCCACGGTGTCAGGTCGCCGGACGAGGGCCGGGGGAGGCCGAGGTCGCTGTTCATCTCCCGGAAGATGTTCTCCAGGCTGCCCGGCAGCCGTCTCACCTCCGGTGCCACCGAGAAGGACAGCCCGACCGCGTGGCCCGGCGTCGGATACGGGTCCTGGCCGACGATGAGGACGCGCACCTCGTCGAAGGGTTGTTGGAACGCCCTCAGCACGTTCGCACCCGACGGGAGGTAGGTTTTTCCCGCCGCGACCTCCGCGCGGAGGAAGTCGCCCATCGCGGCGATCCGTTCGGCGACCGGCTCCAGCGCCTTCGCCCAGCCTGGTTCGACAATTTCGTTCAACGGTCGTGCAGCCACGAGCCGTCACTCTACTGGCTCAGCGCCCCGTCCCGGCCCGCCCCGCGGAAAC
>NZ_JADKMA010000349.1 GCF_017676365.1 Streptomyces oryzae | reverse complement strand
GCCCCCGCGACCGCCCCCTCACCCACCGGGCCCGACCCGCGCACCGTGCTGGACGAGCCCGTGGCGGCCCCAGGAGCCACCGGCGGGGCGGAGCCGGGGCCGGAACCGTTGGGTCCCACCTGTGTGGCCTGCGGAACCGGCACCATCGACAGCGACGGCTACTGCGAGCACTGCGGCCACAAACAGCCCCGGGACCGCGACCACATGGAGTCGGCCCTGGACACCGTCGCAGCGGCCAGCGACCGCGGTCTGCGGCACCACCGCAACGAGGACTTCTTCGCCATCGCGGAGACGACGACCTCCCAGGGGACGCCCGCGACGTTCGCCGTCATCTGTGACGGGGTCTCCTCGGCCACCCGTCCCGACGAGGCGTCAGCGGCGGCCGCCGAGGCCGCCGGCGCCTCGCTGTGCCAGGCGCTGCCGCTGGGACGGCACCCGCAGCAGGCGATGTACGACGCGCTGATGGCCGCCGCCGACGCGGTCAACGCGCTGGCTGCCGAGGGGCCTGTCGACCCGTCCAAGAACGCGCCCGCCTGCACCGTCGTCAGCGCCCTGAGCGCCGACGGCATCCTGACCGTCGGCTGGATCGGCGACAGCCGCGTCTACTGGGTGCCCGACGACCGTACGGCCGCTCCCGCGCGGCTGACCGAGGACGACTCCTGGGCCGCGCAGATGGTCGCCGCCGGACTGATGAACGAGGCCGAGGCGTACGCCGATCCCCGAGCGCACGCCATCACCGGCTGGCTGGGCGCCGACGCGTACGAGATCGATCCGCACACCGCCTCGTTCAAGCCCGACCAGCCGGGCGTCGTGGTGGTGTGCACGGACGGCCTGTGGAACTACGCGGAGTCGGCGGAGGAGATGGCCGCCGCCGTGCCGCCGGACGCCCTCGCCCGTCCGCTCCAGTCGGCGCAGCACTTGGTCGGCTACGCGCTAGACGGCGGCGGGCACGACAACGTAACGGTGGCTGTGGTGCCGTTCCCCGTGCCCATGGGAGGGGCAGGATCGGCCTGAGTCGAGCACGCCGCGGGGGGCCTTCGGAGACCGCAGGAGCGGTGCCGGGGACGACGAGGACGCTGTCCGGGGGAAGGGCCGCGAGCACCACCGCACTTCCGCCCGCCCCGCTACTTGTCGCTGTAGAGCAAAACGGGAGCGGAACAGATGGCCAACTTCGCCAAGTCCAACGCGCCGCGCTTCTCGGTGGACGTCTACCAGAACGAGTACCTGCCCGAAGGAGCCCGGGAGGTCAACGCCATCGTCACCGTCACCTCCACAGGCGGCGGCACCACAGGCGGCATGCCGCTGCCGGTGACGGACCCGGCCCGCTCCCCGGCACAGGAGGGCGCGGACGCTGCGGTCGTCATCATGGTCGACTGCTCCGGCTCGATGGACTATCCGCCCACCAAGATGCGCAACGCGCGGGACGCCACAGCTGCGGCCATCGACACCCTCAGGGACGGCGTCTCGTTCGCCGTCGTCGCGGGTACCCACAAGGCCGGGGAAGTCTTCCCCGGCGACGGGAAACTGGCCACCGCCGACACGACCACCCGCGCGCAGGGGAAGGACGCGCTGCGCAAGCTGTCGGCGAGCGGCGGCACCGCCATCGGCACCTGGCTGCGGCTGGCCGACCAGCTGCTGAGTTCGGCGGACGTCCCCATCCGGCACGGAATTCTGCTCACCGACGGGCGCAACGAGCACGAGGAGCCGCAGCAGTTGCGGGACGCGCTGGAGGCGTGCGCCGGGCGCTTCACCTGTGACGCGCGGGGAGTGGGCACCGACTGGGAGGTCAAGGAGGTCACCGGGATCGCCTCCGCGCTGCTCGGCTCGGCCGACATCGTGGCCGATCCGGACGGACTGGCGGCGGACTTCACACAGATGATGGAGAACGCCATGGGCAAGGAAGTGGCGGATGTGGCGCTGCGCCTGTGGACGCCGCGGGGCTCCGGCATCAAGTTCGTCAAACAGGTGGCGCCCACGGTCGAGGAGTTGACGGACCGCCGTACGGAGGCAGGTCCGCGCGCCGGTGACTACCCGACGGGGTCATGGGGGGACGAGTCCCGCGACTACCACGTCTGTGTGGAGGTGCCGGCCGCCGAGGTCGGTCAGGAAATGCTCGCAGCCCGCGTCTCGTTGATCCTGCCGGCGCCCGACGGCAGCACCCCGCAGACGCTCGGACAGGGGCTGGTGCGTGCCGTGTGGACGGACGACATGGTGGCGACCACCTCCATCAACCCGCAGGTCGCGCACTACACAGGGCAGGCGGAACTGGCCCAGGCGATCCAGACGGGACTCGATCTGCGGAAGGCCGGGGATGAAGCGGGCGCAACGGCCAAACTGGGGCGAGCCGTACAGCTGGCGAACGAGTCGGGGAACGCGGATACTGCGAAACTGCTTTCGAAGGTGGTCGACGTGGTGGATGCCGCGACGGGTACTGTTCGACTGAAGGCGAAGGTCGCCGAGGCCGATGAGATGACGCTGGAGACGCGGTCCACCAAGACGGTCCGCGTGAAGCGCTAGCGCACCGGCCGGGTACGTCCGTAACGAACTTCACAGCCCACACAGCCCGCACAACCGGCACGATCCGTACCACCAGGTACCGAAGAGCAGGAGCACGGAGGGGGAGGCACTCACCATGCCGACTTGCCCGAACGGCCACCAGTCTGCGGCCGACGACTGGTGCGAGGTCTGCGGTCACCGCATGACCGACGCGCCGGCGTCGCCCGCTGGTGCCGTACCGCCGCCCCCTCAGCCGTCCGCGCCCGGCGGCTATGGCTATCCGGGCCCGCCAGGACCGCCGCCCCCACCCGGGCCCGGCCCGGGTCAGCAGCCCGGACAGGGCCCCGGACAGGGCTACGGCTATCCAGGACCGGACTCGGGTCCGCCGGAGCTGTGCCCGCAGTGCGGCACCCCACGCGAGTCCATGGCGCCCTTCTGCGAGGAGTGCCGCTACAACTTCCTGACTCACTCGCCCACGACCTACCCGCCCGCGGGCGGGCAACCCCAGCCCGGCGGCCCCGCCTTCCCGCCGCCCGGCGGCCCGGGCGGCCCTGGGCCTGGTGGCCCGGGTGCCCCCGGTCTCGGTGGGCCTGGTGGCCCGGGCGCCCCTGGTCCCGGCGTGCCGGGTGCCCCTGGCCCTGGTGAGCCCGGCGGCCCGGGTGCCCATGGCGGCCAGTCGGGTCCTGGAGGCCAGCCTGGTCCTGGCGGTCAGCCTGGTCCGAACGGCCCGCTCGGCCAGCCGGGTCAGCCCGGCCCCGGTCAGCCCGGTCCTGGTGGCCC
>NZ_JADKMA010000348.1 GCF_017676365.1 Streptomyces oryzae | reverse complement strand
GTTCGGCCAGGAGGGTCAGGTCGAGGGAGCCGGGGGGTTCTGTGAGGGTGAGGAATTCCAGCGCAGGGAAGGTCGCCGGTGTCACAGGCAGGTGGGATTCCTCCCCGTCGTAATAGAGGAAGAGCCCGGCCAGTTCGGTCAGCTCCGTTCGGGAAGCCCGCAGGTCCTCCAGAACCTCGCCCGTGCAGGCGAGGCTCCGGAGACCGGGGAGATCGGCCAACTCCGTCCAGTCCGCTTCGGGGATCTGATGCCGCACTTCGGACAGGGAGAGATTCTCCAGGCTCTGGAGAGCGGAGATGCCTGTGATGCTGTCGGTTTCCTTCGGCAGGCTCAGAGTTCTCAGCTTTGCCAGGCAGGTGAGCCTGGTCAGTTCCGGCACCGGTGCCCCGTCGCCCAGGGCCAGTACTCTGAGACCGGTCAGTGCCTCGATTCCCGGCATAGAGTCCCGCATCAGCATGTCCCACAGATACAGCGTGGTGAGGGGCAGCCCGGCCAGCGGCGACAGATCCCGCACCGGGCACTCGCGAAGCTCCAATTGCTCCAGATTCGGAAAAGCGCGGGCGACATCCAGCCGGTCGAGCAGGGGATTGCGCGCGAGGCTCAGCTCGAGCAATCTTTCGGGCCGGGGCTGAGCCTCGAGGATGGCGCGCTCGGAAAACGCCCCCCTGACGCGAGAGGTCGACCGCTGCCCCAGCCTGCGCAGCCACGCCAGATGCTCTGGAGTGCTCGCGGTGATACGCACATCGCGGAGGTCGGGCAGGTTCGCGAGGATCTCCTCCGCGTACGTGTCCGTGTCGAACCGGTCCCAGTGGCCCGCCAGTTGCTGGAGAACACCAGCCGACGGATGGTCGAGGAACCGCTTCAGCAGCACGAGCGCCGCATCGGTGCCCATCTGCGCGGCGGTATGGGCGACGGCCACCGACTCCGCCTCGTTCAGCTCCTCCAGCCCCGACAACAGATCCAGCACCACCCCACCCAGCGGCACCAACTCCTTCGCCTCATCAACATTCCGGGGCGGAATCAGGTGCCGGGCCCGCTCCTCCACCTCCCCCCGCACCGCGGGGTCCAGCTTCGTCGCGCTCTCCAGGCAGGCCATGGCCAGCAGATGCAGCCGAGCCCGGCATGCGGGCTCGGCGTCCCCGCGCTGCACCAGCCCGCGCAGCAGGCGGGCCCGTTCGTCGGGCCGGGCGTGGGCGACGGCCATGCGCACCACGTCCTCCCACTGGTCCAGGTGCGCGTTGTGCACCAGTACGCCGAAGTCGCGCTCCTCGACGGCCGCTTTGGCGCCCAGATAGTCCTGGAAGGTGCGGTGGACGAAATCGACAGCCCCGTGTGCCGGTTCGCGCAGCAGTCCGGAGCGCACCAGGAGGAAGCCGAAAATGGCCTCCGCGGAGCCCTGTTCCGCGACGTACGGCATCGCTGGGAGCATCCGTTCCACCAGGTCCACGGCGTCGGACTGCGCCATCTCGGAGCGGCCGTTTCTGATCAGCCAGTAGGCGAGTTTCTGCAACAGCTCGACCTGGGACTCCTCGTCCAGTTCGACGCTGGCGGGATGCGCTGCGTAGACGGCGCGTTCCCGGTCGCGCCGCTCCAGCAGCATCGACAGGGCCGCGTCGTAGAGGGCCTTGCGGCCGCGCGGCAGGAAGCCGTGCCGTTCCCGGTGCAGGGCGCAGATCAGGCCGCACATCAGCGGGTTGGTGGCCAGGAGGGAGAGGTCAGGTCTGGTGCGTACGGCAGTGCGCAAAGAGGCGGCCAGTTCCTCGTCCGCCTCGGCTGCCGTGTGCCAGCGGTCGATGAACAGGTCGACGTCGGCGGGGCGCATGGGGGAGAGGGACAGTTCGGTGAACTCCTGGCGGCCCAGCCAGTCCTCCCGTACGGCGGAGGGGCGGGAGGTCACCAGGACAAGGTTGTCGGGGTAGGCCGTCGTCAGGTCCCGCAGCCAGGCGCGGGTACGGGCGCGCTCTTCATCGGGCACCTCGTCGATGCCGTCGACCAGCAGTACCCCGCGCCCGGCCGCCAGCACGCGGTCGGCCCAGCCGCTCGGCTGTGCTCCGGCCAGCGGGCAGCCGACGGCGGACAGGAAGTCGGCCGGTGTCGGCAGTGCGGCACCTGAGCGGGTGAGGGTGCGCAGCGGCAGCACGAAGGGCACCCGGCCGATCAGATGGGCGAGCCGTCCGGTCAGTTCGGACTGACGCGCTGTTGTGACGGCGAGCCACTGCACGAGTGTGGTCTTCCCTGAGCCCGCGATACCGCGCAGCAGTACCCGCTTGTGGCCGGAGAGCGCCTGGTCGGCGGGTTGCGCGTCACCTATGGCGGAGTCGGTCGCGAGGCCGCCCAGGTCGTCGAACGCCCCCGGGTGCTCGCCCGCCGTCGCCTCCAGGCTCAGATACGCCGTATCCAGTGGCCACTCGTTCGCCTGCTGGGTGTCGATGCCGTAGATGGTGAGCGTGCGGTGCCGGTTGGCGATGTAGCGCCCGTACTGCTGCTCGAAACCGGCGTCCTGCGCGGACTGGGAGGGCACGCGCTCGATCAGTACGTCGACGAGGGTGACCAGGTCGCCGAGCTTGCGGCTCTGCTCGACCAGGGTGCGGGCGACAAAGGTGGAACGCTGGGTGAGGAAGTGCAGGATGTGCAGGCAGGCGGTCTCCAGCACGCGCTGGTAGAGCGCGTCCTCCGTGGGGTCGGCGTCCGGCTGCGGGCTGTGCATGCTCGCCTGGGCGTGCAGGGCGCGGGCGAAGTCGGTGTGGCCGAGGCTGACCGCCTCCACATCGCTGAGGCCGATGTCGCCGAGGGCGTGCAGGGTGTCGGCCAGCCGGGTGGCCACGCGCTGCGCCTCCCCGGGCGGGGGCGCCTCGTGCGGCCCGATCTCCCGTACGGCGCGGCCGACCAGTTCCCCGGCGAGCTTTTCCAGCTCCCGCCGGCCCAGCTCGCGCTTCTCGCCGGTGAAGGAGACGAGCCGGCAGACGCGTACCGGCCGGTCCACCAGCCCCGCGCCCGCGCCCTCCGTCACGAAGAGGCGTTTCACCAGCGGAGCCAGCACGCTGGAGGCGATGCGCAGCCCGACGACCCCCGCGTCCATCCGTAACCCCCGTTTCGGCCTCAACTCCCCGCAGTACGGGGCCGCGTACGGCGAGCAAGCGTAGAGGTGCCCGCGCGCGGCGTCGATGAGGGGCCCTCGCTGTTCCGCCGCAGGACTGCGTGAGCGGGGTCATATGAGCGGGGCCACTTCCGGGGCGCGCTCGCCGTGAGGTGCGGCACAGGCTTTCGGGGGCGTACGAAGCGCGATAGGAGGCGCAGGGGCGCGCGCGGTGTGGGGTGGCGGGGCGGGGCCGCAGCGGGGGGTCGCTGGTG
>NZ_JADKMA010000347.1 GCF_017676365.1 Streptomyces oryzae | reverse complement strand
GTTGTGGACCGTCACATCCAGTGCGGCGGTACCGCGGCGTAGTTCGACGGTGATGGTGGAGCCGGGGGCGTGCTTGGTGGCGTTGGTGACGGCTTCCTGGACGACGCGGTGGGCGGCGCGGGCGACGAGTGGGGGCAGGTCGGCGTCGGCCTGGGGGGTGTCGTCCGTTCCGTGCCGGTGCAGGGTGATGGGGACGCCGGAGGCTGCGGTGCGGGCCACCAGGTCGGGGACGGTCTCGGTGGCGGGGAGCTGCGCGCTGTCGGTCGTGTCCTGGCGGAGCAGGCCGATGATCTGGCGGAGGCGTTCGGTGGCGTCGGCGGCGGCCTGGCGGAGCTCGGCTGCGGAGGCGCGGGCGGCGTCGTCCACGCCTGGGGAGACCTGGAGCGCGGCGGCGCGTACGGCGATGAGGCTGAGGTCGTGGCCGAGGGAGTCGTGCATGTCGCCGGCGATGCGGGACCGTTCGCGGAGCCGGGTGCGTTCGGCCACCAGCTGCTGTTCGCGTTCCATGCGGGCGGCCAGCTCCCAGCCCGCGCTGTGGAGTTCGTACTGCTGGCGGCGGAAGCGGCCCAGCAGCCAGGGCAGGACGGCGGCGAAGAGGACCGTCGTGACGAGAGTGAACCAGTCCCACAGGTCGCTGCCCGGCAGGGTGAGGGAGAGGGCGAGCCCCACGATGCAGAGGGCGAGCGCGGCGACGAGCGAGGGGCGCGCGTGCTGCGTACGGCGGCCCAGCAGAAAGCTGAGGGCGACCAGGGCCGGGCTGAAGGTGCTGGTGAACAGCTCGGGGGTGGCGGCGAGGCCGAGGGCTGCGGGGACGGCCGCGGCGGCCAGCGGGGCCCGGCGGCTGAGCGGCGCCGCGACGGCGAGCAGGGGTGCTGCGGTCACCCGCAGCCAGAGCGGGACCTCGGTGAGGGTGGGGAGGGGGTAGGCCATGAACAGCCACAGGGCCAGATCGGCCAGCCCTTCGCGGACCCGTCGGCGGCGCAGGAGCTCGCGGAGCCAGGGCCGGGGAGTGAGGGCGCGTGCCAGGGGGTTCACACCGGTCACGGTACGCGGCGGGATCGTCCGGGACATCTGTCGAAAGTGCAGGCATGGGGCGCCCCCTCCCCGGCCCCGTCAGCTCCCCAGTTCGCGGCTGCGGTCGCGGGCTGCCTCGATGGCGTCGATGAAGGCGGCCCGTACGCGGTGGTTCTCCAGCTCGCGGATGGCGTTGATCGTCGTACCGCCTGGAGAGGTGACGTTCTCGCGGAGGGTGACGGGGTGTTCGCCGCCGTCGCGGAGCATCGTGGCGGCGCCGACGGCGGCTTGGACGATCAGCTCGTGTGCCTTGTCGCGGGGGAGGCCGAGCTGGATGCCGGCGTCGGTCATGGCCTCGACCAGGAAGAAGAAGTAGGCGGGGCCGGAGCCGGACAGTGCGGTGGCGGCGTCCTGCTGGCTCTCGGGGAGGCGGAGGGTCTTGCCGACGCCGCCGAAGATCTCGTCGGTGAGCTTCAGATGTTCCTCGGTGGCGTGGCTGCCCGGGGAGATCACTGACATCGCCTCGTCGACGAGGGCCGGGGTGTTGGTCATCACGCGGATGACCGGGGTGCCCTCGGCGAGGCGCTGTTCGAGATAGCGGGTGGTGATGCCGGCCGCGCCGCTGATCACCAGGCGGTCGGCGGGGACGTGCGGGGCGAGCTCGTCCAGCAGGGCCGGCATGTCCTGCGGCTTGGGCGTGAGGATGAGGGTGTCGGCGGTCTTGGCGGCCTCGGCGTTGCTGACGGACTCGACGCGGTAGCGCTCGCGCAGCTCGGCGGCGCGTTCCGGGCGGCGCGCCGTGACCAGGAGGCGGGAGGGCGACCAGCCGCCTCGGAGCATGCCGGAGAGCAGCGCCTCACCGATCTTGCCGGTGCCGAGGACGGCGACTTTCTGGGTGGTCATGGGGTGCTTCACCTCGTGCCTCGGGGGAGGGCCTCGTGGGAGAGCCTCGTCGGACTGGAGTCCAATCCTCGCACCAGGTGGGCACTGGTCAGACCGTACGGCGGCGGAGGGTGGCGGCGCCCAGGAACAGGACGAGGAACGCGCTGCCCGCGACGATGACCGCGTCGCGGACGAAGTCCCCGGTGGCGTCCGCGTTCCGGAGGACTTCCGTCATGCCGTCGACGGCGTAGGACATGGGCAGCACGTTGGAGATCGCCTCCAGCGCGGGCTGCATGCTGTCGCGGGGCGCGAACAGTCCGCACAGCAGGATCTGGGGAAAGATCATCGCGGGCATGAACTGCACCACCTGGAACTCGGAGGCGGCGAATGCGGAGACGAAGAGCCCGAGCGCCGTACCCAGCAGGGCGTCGAGCAGGGCGATGAGCAGCAGCAGCCAGGGCGAGCCGGCGAAGTCGAGGTCCAGGAGCCAGACGGCCACACCTGTGGCGACGGAGGCCTGGACGGTGGCGAGCGCGCCGAACGCCAGCGCGTAGCCGAGGATCAGGTCGGCCTTGCCCAGGGGCATGGACAGCAGCCGCTCCAGCGTGCCGGAGGTGCGTTCGCGCAGGGTGGCGATGGAGGTGACCAGGAACATCGTCACCAGCGGGAAGATGCCCAGCAGCGAGGCGCCGATGCTGTCGAAGGAGCGGCGGTCCGCGTCGAAGACGTAGTAGAGCAGCACGAGCAGCAGCACCGGGACGAGCAGCAGCAGCGCGATGGTGCGGGGGTCGTGGGCGAGTTGGCGCAGGACGCGGCGGGCGGTGGCGAGCGTACGGGCGGCGTTCATGAGGTGCCTCGCGGGGTGTGGGCTGCCTGGTGGGACTGCGGGTGTGTGGTGGCCCCGTCGCGCGCCGACTCGACCAGCTTGAGGAAGGCGTCCTCGACGGTTTCGCTGCCGGTGGTCTCGCGGAGCGCCTGCGGGGTGTCGGCGGCCAGCAGGGTGCCGTCCCGGATAAGGAGCAGGCGTTCGCAGCGGTCCGCCTCGTCCATCACATGCGAGGAGATCAGCAGGGTGGCGCCGCGTGCGGCGAGGCGGTGGAAGAGGTTCCACAGGTCGCGGCGGAGCACCGGGTCGAGGCCGACGGTGGGCTCGTCCAGGACGAGCAGTTCGGGGGTGCCCAGCAGGGCGACGGCCAGGGAGACGCGGGAGGACTGGCCGCCGGAGAGGTTGCCGGCCAGGTCGTCGGCGTGCGAGGTGAGGTCGACGTCGGTGAGGGCCTGGGTGACGGCGGCCGCGCGGTCGGCGCGCGGGATGCCGAGGACCGCGGCGTAGTAGTCGAGATTCTGTCGCGCCGTCAGGTCGTCGTAGACGGACGGGGACTGGGTGACGTAGCCGACGCGGGAGCGCAGCGCGGGTGTGCCCGCCGGCCTGCCGAGGACGTCGAGGGTGCCGGTGACCTTGGCCTGGGTGCCGACGATCGCCCTGATGAGGGTGGATTTTCCGCTGCCGGAGGGGCCGAGGAGGCCGGTGACGGTGCCGGGTTCGACATCGAACGAGAGCTTGTCGAGGACCCGGCGGCTGCCGCGGACGACGGTGAGGTCGCGGGCGTGGACGGCGGGTCGACTCGCCGTCGGGGCCTCGGCGGGTCCGGGTGGAGGCTTATTCATCATGTGATGAATTATGGTCGGCGCCGCGTGACGACGTCAAGC
>NZ_JADKMA010000346.1 GCF_017676365.1 Streptomyces oryzae | reverse complement strand
CCACCCACCCCTGACCCCGCGAACAAAGGCTGCGCTTGCCCCCTGCTGAGCAGACTGCCCAAGCGCAACGGAAGGAGAGAGACGCGCCCCGAAGGGGCGCGGGGAACGGCGCGACCAGCCACAACGCACCCGCAGTCTGCAAACAACCCCCATGGTCAACCCCGGAATGTCCGAGCGCAGCGGGGAGACGCAGGCGCGCCTCGGAGGGGTGCGGGGAACGGCGCGAGCGGCCACAAACGCGCCCGCAGCCTGCATTGGACGCTCAGGGGCGCCCCCTCCCCAGCAGAAGGAGGGGGCGCCTCTCGGACAGAGGCTGGGGAGCAGATGGCTCAAGCGCAGCGGGGAGACGCAGGCGCGCCTCGGAGGGGCGCGGGGAACGGCGCGAGCGACCACAACGAAACCCGCAGCCCGCAAAGCACAGCCAGGGGCACCCCCTCCCCGGCACCAGGCGAGGGAGGGGCCGCACAGTCCGGCGGGAGTCTTACGACCGCAGCTCCGCGGTCACGCACTTGACACTGCCGCCACCCTTCAAGAGTTCGGTGAGCGCGACGGGTACGGGCTCGTACCCGCGCGCCCGCAACGGCGCGAAGAGCCCCGTGGCCGCCTCGGGAAGGAAAACATGGTGGCCGTCGCTGACGGCATTGAGCCCGAGGGCGAGCGCATCGGCCTCCTCGGCGAGCAGCGCATTCGGGAACAACCGCCCGAGCACGGCCCGGCTGCCGTGCGAGAACGCCGCGGGGTGGTACATCACGTCGTCCGTCTCGGCGTCCAGCACACACAACGCCGTATCGAGGTGGTAGTAGCGCGGGTCCACCAGGTCGAGGCCGATGACGGGGCGGCCGAAGAACTCCTGGGCCTCCCCGTGCGAGAGCGGGCTGCTGCGGAAGCCGCGGCCGGCCAGCAGCCAGGTGGAGGTGACGGCGAAGTCGCCCTCGCCCTCGTTGATGTGGACGGGCTCGGCGACATCGGTGAATCCGTGCGCGCGGTACCACTCCCGGTGCGCGGCCGCTTCTCCGGCGCGCTCGGGGTGGGCGAACCTGGCGCCGAGCACTCTGCCGTCCACGACGGTCGCACCGTTGGCCGCGTAGACCATGTCGGGCAGCCCGGGGACCGGGTCGAGGATCTCGACGGTGTGGCCGAGCGCCCGGTAGCGGTCGCGGAGCGCTTCCCACTGGGCGAGCGCGAGGGGGAGGTCCACGGGTTTGCCGGGGTCCATCCAGGGGTTGATGGAGTACGTGACACGGAAGTGGGCCGGAGGGCACATCAGATAGCGACGGGTTGCGTACATCTCGGGCTCCTCAGGGAACGTGCGTGATGCGGTGCGCCCATAGTGCTCCCTGAGGAGCCCGTTTGTATGGATTGCCGGTCAAGTGCGGGCCCCGCATGGCCCGCATCACAGCCCCGGCTGCTATCCGCGTGACTCCCGCAGCCTGCGGAGCAGTTCGCGCTTCTGGGTGAGCGGGTCGGTACCGCCGCCCGGGCCGTGCCCGCCGCCGTTGCCGCCGCCCCGCAGCTGCTTGCGGGACAGGTGTGCGCGGGTGCCGCCGACGCCGAGCATCCTTCCGCCGCGTCCTTTGCTCATGAAGGTCTCACGTCTCCTCTCCGTGGCCGGGATCTGGCGAGTACGCCGCGGGGACGTGCAGTCCGAGACGTATCGTCTCGCCGCGACAGTCCGAGAGTGCCGCGAGACGAACCGTCTTGTCAAGACGGTTCGTCTCGTCTCATTCCGCTGCTAGATTCGTTCCCATGTCACCCACCACCGCGAAGAGTCCCGATGTCTCGCGCCGCAGCGAGCGTTCCCGTAAGGCGATCCTCCAGGCCAGCATGGAGCTGGTCGGCGAGGTCGGTTATCCGAAGCTGACCATCGAGGCGATCGCCGCCAGGGCCGGGGTCGGCAAGCAGACGATCTACCGCTGGTGGCCCTCCAAGGCTGCGGTGCTGCTCGACGCCTTCACCGAGGTCGTGCACGACCAGGACTACGAAAGCGGTCTCCCCGACACGGGTGACATCGAGGACGACCTCAAGACGGTGCTGCGCGCCACCGCCGACGAATTCTCCGACGCCGCGTTCGAGGCGCCCTACCGCGCGCTGGCCGTCGCCGCCGCCGCCGACCCCGAGCTGGCCGACCAGTTCGTCGCCCGGCTCAGGGAGCCGGGGCTCGAGGTGTACGTCCGGCGACTGCGTGCCGGGCAGGAGGCCGGGCAGATCGACCCGGACCTGGATCTGGACCTCGCCGTCGAACTGCTGCTGAGCCCTTTCCAGCAGCGCTGGCTCAACCGGTCGGGGCCGCTGTCCCACGAGTTCACCGACCGGCTGGTCGAGATGGTGCTGCGCGCCCTCGCCCCGCGGGAAGGCGCGCGCTGAACCCCGGCCCGACGGGCCTACGGCAGGGCCCCGGTGAACGCCAGGGTGCCCGGCCGGTCGGTGACGATGCCGTCGCAGCCCAGCTTCAGCATCCGGTCGCGGGTCGCGCGGGTGTTGACGGTGTGCGACCACACATAGGTGATGCCCGAACGCACGGCCTTGCGGACGTGCTGCTTGGACGTCCGGTGGTCGACGCTGAGCATCGTCACGTACTTCTTCCACCGCTTCGGCTGGTCGCCGGCCAGCTGCCGTGCGGAGCGCCACACCGCGGTCAGCAGCCCCAGCTTGTGGGCTCTGGCCGCCAGCTTCGGATCGTTGGACTCCACCAGGACGGAGCGGGTCAGATGCCGCTCCTTGATGAGCCGGCCGAGCCGGTCCAGCCCTGCCGGGTCCTTCAGTTCCAGCATCAGAAGGGTGTCGCCGCCGAAGCGGTCGAGGATCTCCCGGGCGGCCGGGGGCCGCTCGTGCCGCCACTGCCCCGGAAGGCTGTGGTCGGGGGTGATCCTGACCTTCTGCCACGCCTTCCAGTCCAGTGCGCCGACCGGCCCGTGCTTGTTCGTGGTGCGGTCGAGCGTCGCGTCGTGCATCGCCACCAGCGTGCCGTCGCGCAACTGGCGGATGTCGGCGTCCAGGACGCGCGCGTATCCGCGCCGCTGGGTCGCGAGCATGCCCTGCATGCTGTTCTCCGGGACCTCCAGGGCGCCGCCGCGGTGGGCCGTGAAAGTGGTCCCGGAGAGCCGGGCGCCTCGGGGGATGCGCGCCCCGGCGGCCTCCCCCGGCCTTTTGCGCGCGGCTGCCCCCGGCTTGGCGAGCGCCGGGCCGGCGCGGCTGGCCGCATCCGCCGCTGCCGCTGCCGCCGGTACGGCCGGGGCCGTGGCGAGGGTCAGGGCGATCATCGGGGCCATCGGGACAAACACCGCCTTTGTGACCATGACCCCAAGCTAGGCGGGAGTGGGACGATGCGCCGGGTGGGACGTCCGGCCGGGTGGCCCTCAGGAGTGACGCGGCCGACCCCGCGTACCGGAAAGCGCGTGGGGGAGCGCAGGATAGAGGAGAGACATCCGTGATCCGTGGATTCCCCCTCAGCGCGCCGCAGGGCTGCGTACTCTCGGAGTTCATGGTTCTCGGTCGCGGAGTGAGGCGGTAGATGGAACGCGAGAGCAGGATCGCCGGGTGGCTGCGCCGTCGGGCCGAGCGCGCCGCCGAGCGCGCGCAGCGTGCCGGGGCCGCACGGGGCGGCGC
>NZ_JADKMA010000345.1 GCF_017676365.1 Streptomyces oryzae | reverse complement strand
GGGGCGCGGGCAGGGAGCCGGGGTCGCGCGGGTCGTGCCCGGCCAGTACGGCCAGGACCTGCGCCGCGTCCTCGACGGTACGGGTGAGCGGTCCGACGTGGTCCAGCGACCAGGACAGCGAGGTGACTCCGTGCCGGGGGACGAGGCCGTAGGTCGGCTTGAGGCCGACGATGCCGTTCAGCGCTGCGGGCACCCGGATCGAGCCGCCGGTGTCGGTGCCCAGGGCGAAGGTCGCCGCGCCGGACGCC
Source organism: Streptomyces oryzae (assembly GCF_017676365.1). Lineage (GTDB taxonomy): Bacteria > Actinomycetota > Actinomycetes > Streptomycetales > Streptomycetaceae > Streptomyces > Streptomyces oryzae. The sequence continues at coordinate 3,359 of NZ_JADKMA010000345.1, read as the reverse complement.
ACGGCGACGGCCGAACCGCCGCTCGACCCGCCCGCGACCCGCCGCTGGTCCCAGGCGTTCCGCGTCTGCGGAGTGGTGAGCCCGTAGGCGAACTCGTGCGTATGGGTCTTGCCCACCAGCGCAGCGCCCGCGGCCCGCAGCCGCGCGGCGACGGTGCTGTCGGTGCGGGCGCGGTGGCTTCCGCGTACCCGGGAGCTGCCGGTGGTCGCCGTCCCGGCCACGTCGATCATGTCCTTCAGGCCCAGGGGGATCGCGGGGAACCGGCCCGGGTCGCGGCCTGCCGCCAGCGCGCGCTCGGCCCGGCGCGCCGCGTCGCGGGCCCGCTCGGCGGTCACCGTCACATAGGCCCCGAGGTGCGGCTCGGTCTGCTCGATACGGGCCAGCACCGCGTCCACCAGCTCGACGGGGGATATCCGCCGGGCCCGGATCTGCTCGGTGGCGGCGGTGAGGGAGAGCTCATACGGCTGCATCGGGATCCTCCTTTCCGGTGGGCTCACCTGCGGCGTCGCGTGCAATCCCACCCGGGAAGTCTGCTGGGACGTCTCCTGGGACGTCGCCGGTTGTGCCGTCGGCGCGATAGGCGGTCGCGGGCGGGGTGTCGCCGAAGTCCAGCTCGCGCAGGACGGAGACGACGGAGTGGATGTGGTCGGCGGTGGCGGCGACCAGGGCGTGCCGGTCGTCGGGCAGCAGAAGTCCGGTGCGGGCGGCCCACTTTGCCGCTTCCGGCGGTGTGAGGACGGCAGCTGACATGAGTGCTCTCTCCGGTCGGGCGGAAGATGCGAATCGGCAAAAGCTAAACCTTTGCGTTAGCTGCACGATACGGGCTACGGTGGCTTAATGCAAAGCATTAGCTTTAAATCCACGGAAGGCCCGACAGCGATCCCCTCCTGGCAGGTGGGAGACCTCACGCTCCACCGCGTGGACGAGATCCCCCTGCCGCCCGCGACCGGGAACTGGCTGCTGCCCGACGCCACCCCGCAGGTCGTCGCCCGGCACGACTGGCTACGGCCCGACTTCGCCGACCACGAGGGCGTCCTGCGGCTGGCCAGCCACAGCTTCGCGTTCTCGGCCGGCGGGCTGCGGGTCGTGGTCGACACCGGCATCGGCAACGGCAAGACGCGCGCCAACCCGGCCTGGCACGACCTGCGCACCGACTACCTCCAGCGCCTCACGGCAGCCGGATTCCCGCCCGACGCGGTCGACCTGGTGATCCTCACCCATCTGCACACCGACCACGTCGGCTGGAACACCCACCGGGCCGCCGACGGCACATGGGCCCCAACGTTCCCGAACGCCCGCTATCTCACCTCGCACGCCGAGCGGGAGTTCTGGGCCGGATACGCGATGGACGAGGCGCGGGCGCAGATGTTCCGCGACTCCGTGCAGCCAGTGGAGGAGGCCGGACTGCTGGACCTCGTCCACCTGCCGGACGAGGGGCTGGAGGTCGCCCCGGGTCTGCGGCTGCTGCCCACCCCCGGACACACCCCGGGCCACCTGGCGGTCCGGCTCGACAGCCGCGGTGCGAGCGCGCTGATCACCGGTGACTGCGTGCACCACCCGGTCCAGCTGCCGGAGCCCGGCATCACCAGCTGTGCCGACATCGACCCCGCGCAGGCCGGGACCACCAGGCGGGCCCTGCTCGCCGCCCTCGTCGGCACCGGCACCCTGGTGCTGGGCACCCACTTCCCGCCACCCACCGCCGGGCAGGTCAGCGGCGACGCCGACGGCGGCTACCGACTGGTCCCGGTCCACCCGAACCCACCGGCAGCCGGGGCGGATTGAGAGGGCTCAGGCGACCGTACGCACCGTTGCGCTGCGCAGCGCTTCCCGCAGCCGGTCGCGGGCCGCCGTCTGGGCGGCGATCCGGACCTCCAGAACGGCGAGCCGCTGCTGCGCGATGCGCAGGCCCTCCGGAGAGGGCGGGGTGGCGGCCATGTCACCGTCCAGACAGGTGACGAAGCAGCCGACATCCTCCAAGGTGAGCCCGGCGTCCAGCAGATAGCGGATGTTGCGGACGCGGATCTCGGCGGCGGCGTCGTAGACGCGGTAGCCGTTCGCCGCGCGCCGGGAGGTGAGCAGCCCGGCCTGCTCGTAATGGCGCAGCGCCCGCGCTGTCGTCCCCGTACGCCGTGCCAGCTCCCCGATCCGCATGCTGCCACCACCTCCCGGAGGGAGTCCTATTCACGGCGCAGGACCCGGAGCTCACCCCACCACCGCGCCGCCGTCCACCGGCAGTACGACGCCGGTGACGAACGACGCCTCGGGCGCGGCCAGTCCGGCAATGGCCCAGGCCACCTCCTCCGGCCTGCCGACGCGGCCCAGTGGCGTGTGGGCGATCTGCCACTCACGGACCGCCCGGCGCTGCTCGGGGCTGAGGCCGCGGTGTTCGCCGATGGGGGTCTCGATGGCGCCGGGCGCGACGGCGGACACCCGGATGCCGTGCGGCGCCAGCTCGACGGCCCAGCTGCGGGTCAGCAGTTCGAGGGCGGTTTTCGACGCGGCGTAGAGGGAGTTGCCCGGCCAGGCGCGCTGGCCGATGGACGTACTGACGTTGATGACGACGCCGCCCGCGGGAGCCGACTTGAGCGCGGGCAGCGCGGCCTGGGTCAGCAGCACGGGCGCGGTGAGGTTGGTGGCGAGCTGCGCCTCGATGCTCGCACGGGTGTAGTCGCCCAGGGTCTCGCCGCGGACGATGCCGGCGTTGTTGACGAGTACATCGAGCCGACCGGTCGCCTCCAGCGCGGCAACCACGATGCGCTCGGGCGCGTCCTCCTCGGTGAGGTCGGCGGCGAACGGGGTGATGGCGCCGGCGCCCGGCTCCCCCGCGGTCTCCTCCAGCGGTGCGGTACGGCGGCCCACGGCCAGCACATGTGCCCCCTGCGCGGCGAAGGCGCGCGCAGTGGCCCGGCCGATTCCGGTTCCGGCACCGGTGACGACGACGGTGCGGGGCTGCTGGTCAGGGGCCTGTGGTGCGGTGTTCGTCTCGGTCATGCCCGCATCCTCGGACCCTGCCGCCAACGTCAAGGTCAAGCCGGTACGGGGCCCGGCAGCACGCACCGTTCCCCGGTGGGGATGCTCCGCGGCGAATCACCCGGAATCTACGCGTCCCGCCCGACAACCCCGACCGCACTCTCCGCACTTCTTATGGGGAAGTGAACAGCCAGGCACGCAGAGTGCTCATATGGCTTAAGGTCTGGGAAGTCGGCGCATCTCCCCAAAAACGGACGGGGGCGGGTGCGCCGTGGGGGTTCCGCGTACCTGGGGGGGTTCATGCGGCGCGACTCTGCGTTCGTGTCCGAGGTGGGGAGACCGGCCGAGCCGGGGATGGGGAGAAGCGGCAGGGGCAGGCGGGGAAGCAG
>NZ_JADKMA010000344.1 GCF_017676365.1 Streptomyces oryzae | reverse complement strand
CTCCCCTCCTCTCCCGCCCTCCTGCTCAAGGAGCCCTCCGATGCCCCTGGTTCCCACCGCCTCGATCCTCGCCGACGCCCGTGCGGCGGGCAGCGGCGCCGCCGCCTTCAACGTGATCCATCTGGAGACCGCCGAGGCACTGGTCGCGGCAGCCGACGACACCGGTCTCCCGCTCATCCTCCAGATCAGCGAGAACTGCGTGCGCTACCACGGCAGTCTGCTGCCGATCACCCGCGCCACCCTCGCGCTGGCCGAGGCCGCACGGACCGAGGTCTCGGTGCATCTGGACCACGTCACCGACGCGGAGCTGGTCCGCCAGGGCGTCGCGGCCGGGGTCGGCTCGGTGATGATCGACGCCTCCACGCTGCCGTACGCCCAGAACGTGGCGACGACAGCGCGGCTGACCTCCTGGTGCCACGACCGTGAGGTGTTCGTCGAGGCGGAGCTGGGCGAAGTGGGCGGCAAGGACGGGGTGCACGCGCCGGGGGTAAGGACCAGCCCCGACGAGGCCCTGGAGTTCGTCGCGGCCACGGGTGTGGACGCGCTGGCCGTCGCGGTGGGCTCCTCGCACGCGATGCGGGAGCGCACGGCGAAGCTGGACCTGGAGCTGATCGGGCGGCTTCGGGAGAAGCTGTCGGTGCCGCTGGTGCTGCACGGCTCCTCCGGGGTGCCGGACGAAGAGCTGCGGGCCGCGGTGGCGGCAGGCATGACCAAGATCAACATATCGACACATCTCGTCTCGGTCTTCACTCAGGGCGTGCGTAAGGTACTGGAGGCCGAGCCCGCGCTCATCGACTCGCGCAAGTACGTCGCCCCCGCGCGGGAAGCGGTCCGGAGCGAGGCGGCCCGGCTGCTGCGCGTGCTGGGGGGCGAGGGGCGGGAAAAGGAGAAGACGTCAGGTGAAGCGCCATGAGCGGATGAACGCTCTGCTCGAACTGCTCGGTGAGCGGGGCAGCGTGGAGGTCGAGGAAGCGGCCACCGCGCTGGAGGTCTCGGCAGCCACCATGCGGCGCGACATGGACGCCTTGGCCGAGCAGCAGTTGCTCACCCGCACCCGGGGTGGTGCGGTGCTCAGCGCGGTGACCTACGACCTGCCGATCCGCTACAAGCGCGGGCACCACGTGGGAGCGAAGCAGTCGCTGGCGCGTGCCGCCGCCGCCATGGTGGGGCGCGGCAGCGTGGTCGGCCTGAGCGGCGGCACGACGACGACGGAGATCGCCCGCGCTCTGGTCGCCCGCCCCGACCTGGCCGAACAGAGTCCGCAGCCGAATCTGACCATCGTCACCAACGCGTTGAACATCGCCTATGAGCTGGCAGTGCGGCCGCAGATCAAGACGGTGCTCACCGGCGGGGTGGCGCACTTCCGGACGTTCGAACTGACCGGACCGTTCAGCGAGCTGGTGCTGGGCGGGATCACCGTGGACATCGCCTTCATCGGCGCCAACGGTATGGATGCCAGGGAGGGGGCCACCGTCTATGACGAGTCGGAGGGACGGATCAACGGGCTGATGGCCGAGCGCGCCGAACGGGCCGTGGTGGTCACGGACTCCTCGAAGGTCGGCGTGCGCTGCTTCGCCCGCATCGGCGGCCCCGAACTGTTCGACACCTTCCTCACGGACAGCGGCATCCCGGACGCCGCCCGCCGGGAGTTCGAGGACCAGGGCCTGACCGTGTCACTCGCGGAGCCGGACCCGGACGACTGAGGCCCAGCCCATGGGCCCGGCGAGGGCTCAGTGCTTGAGCGTGAAGGTGAAGTCGCGGGGCCGGGAGCGGACCAGGACGGGCGCGGCTGTCCACCGGCCGCGGTGCGCCCGGGGCTGCGGCGGGCCATACGGCGACTGCCAGGCGGGCCGGTCGCTCCGGACGGGGTTCCGTGCCGCGAGGCGGACCGGGACGTCGATGAGATCGGGGTTCGCCTCGAGGCGGAACGTGCCGCTCGGCCGGAAGCGCTCGGACGCGCATGGGTGGCAACGGCGGCGAACGGGCGGCAGGCAGATGAGGACGGTTACCCAGTTTGTGAGCACAGGAATACACCGGTTTCAGTGAGAAATCCGCAGCAACGAGGAGCGCGGCGCACATACATGCGCGACGCGCGACGAATCAGCGCTCGGGGGTCTCACAAGGTGTACAACGGCATGTCCTTGGCCAGACGACGTGGTTTGGCAGCACGGTAGTGGCGCACGCGGCGCTGCACCACTGGTTTTCGAGTGGTTTTCGAGCGCCTCTGCCCGAAGAACCGGCCTCCGCCTCGCCGGGGGTGAAGGCCGGCCCGGTCGCTATCGAGCCACGTCCGCACAGGGATCGGGCTCGTGTTTCGCGGAACAGGACTCGAACCGCTTGGCGTACTTCTTGACGGCTGACTCGAACACGTCCGCGGAGGAGACGATCGGCCACTGAGTCTTTTCGACCCCGAAGGTCCGGTCGAGCGTCAGCCGCGTTCGGTCTTCGGAGAAGGTTCCCTTGACGGCCCCGTAGTCGGTGAGGCCGTCGGGACCATGTCGGCGGAAGGCCCGGATTCCGTCCGTCGGATCGACGGGGCAAGGCCATCATCCGCCGGGTCGGCGGCCCTGGCGGTGGCTGACGATGTTGACGACGCGGCCGTCGGGGTCGAGGGCGAAGAAGCGGCGGACGCCCCAGGGCTCGTCGCGGAGTTCGTGGACGATCCCGGCGCCGCTCTCGACCATCGTGGCGTAGGCGGCGTCGACGTCGTCCACCTCGATGCTGAGATCGGGCTCCACCTCCGCGGTCCGGTCGGACGTCATCAGGATGACCTGCGCGGTCGGGTTGCTGGGGGAAGCCAGATTGACGACCCAGCCCAGGTTCATCACCTCCTCGAAGCCCAGCCGTGCATAGAACTCCCGGCTCTTGTCGAGGTCTTGGCAGGTGATGTCGGGAACGACTCGGCGAATGGTCATCGGGGCTCTCCTCGGATTCGTCAGCGAGTTCGATCGCAGGGGCCGTCGGGGTCGCGGGTGAACCGCTCCAGTACCGCGCAACGTAACCGGGCAGGGCCGGGGGCGACGGAACCGACTTGGCGGACTCTCGCCCGGCGCGCGTACGAGGGGGTATGTACGAGCAGCAACAGCGGGGCGAGACTGTACTGACGCTCTGTCAGCGCTGTGGAGGCATCGCCATGTACCCCGGAGTCCACGCCTGCGCCGACCCGGACAAGCCTGCCGTCGTCACCGCCCGCACCGGAGCGGTGCTCACCTACCGGCAACTGGAGGAGCGCTCCGTACGGCTGGCGAACCGGCTGCGCTCGGCGGGCCTGCGTCCCGGTGACCATCTCGCGCTGCTGTCCGCCAACGACACGCGCTGCCTGGAAGTGTACTGGGCCGCGCTGCGTTCCGGCCTCTACATCACCGCCGTCAACAGCCATCTGACGCCCGAGGAAGCCGCATACATCGTGCGGGACTGCGGGGCCCGGGCACTGATCGTGTCGGCAGCTCTCCCCGAGCAGGCGGCGGAGCTGGTGTCGCGTGTCCCGGAGGTCACCGTGCGGATGGCGTACGGGGGCTCGACGGAGACGACGGAGGGGGCGAACACATCCCGGAACGCCGAGAGGGACCCAGCGGGAGATACGGAGCACCCAAAGCACCCGCCCCATTC
>NZ_JADKMA010000343.1 GCF_017676365.1 Streptomyces oryzae | reverse complement strand
GTGGGTCCTGCCCGGCGCAGCCGATCAGCCCCGGGGGCGGGGTGGGGGCAAACGCGCTTTTCGTTTGCGGCCACCCCGCCCCCCGGGGCACGCTGCAAGCGGCGGGCAGGACCGACCACGGCCCACCGCCCGGAGGCCCGGGGCCGCAGGGACGACACGGGGGGGGAGAGAGAAAGCGGCACCAGGGCGACAGAAGCTGCGGCGCGGCGGTCACCGACCGCACAGCGAGCAGTTGGAGACCGCAGTTGCGGCGCGGGCCGCAACCCGCGCCGCAATCGCGTCAGACGAGATCGGTGAGGAAGTCCCAGACCCGGCCGAGGAAGCCGCCGAGTCCGGAGCGGTCACGCACGTAACGCCGCCGTTGGGGCGAGCGCCGCACGCGCCGGCGAGAAGAACTGAATGCTGACATGGAAACTCCTTCATGGAAGACGCCACACGGCCTCGGAACCCTGTGCAGCCCGAGCGGATACGACGTACAGGAACGGGGATACGGCGGCGCTGCCCACCGACGGAGATGCCCGGTGAGCAGCGGACTACCGTCACGCCGTCGGCCCCCGGTACCGCCGCACTCGGCGGTACCGGGGGCCGACGGGCCTCAGTCGCAGTCGTGGTCGTGGTCGTGGAAGATGTGGAAGACGGGGAGGCTGAAGAAGCCGCCGTAGTGTCCGTCGTCCTTCGACTTCTTCCCGCTGCCCTTGCTGCTGGAAGACTTTCCGCCACCCTTGCCGACGGGCTTCGACGCGGAGAACGCCGCAGGCGCCATCGCCGTGGTGCCAAGGCTGCCGGTGCTGCAGTCGCCGTCGTCGGCCTGGCACTGCGCGACCAGGAAGACGATGGCGAGCACCAGCAGGATGGCCACGATCACTTTGATCGGGCTACGGCTCTTGTGCATGGTCCCTCCTCTGGGGGGACTCGCCGCTCTTTGCGGCGGGTGGTGGTCCCCTGTCCGATGCGTGCCGACCGCGCTGCGGTGGGGCGGGAGGCAACCGGGGGAGGAACGAGCCCGGTTGCCTCCCGTCTCGCCGTAGCGCAGGCTCAAAGCGGCGGGCAGGGGACCACCACCCGCACTCAGCAGCTCGGCTGCGTCAAAGAGACAGTCGTCAAAGGAGACAGTCGCCATATGTAGCCGCGACGTCCCAACCGGAGCGATTCCCGGTCCGCTTACACACCCCCAGGCCCGCAAACGGCGAGCACAAATCCGGGAACGGCCCCCGGACCCGGAGCGGGCATGAGGCCCTGCCCCTGGCAGGCAGGAGGCAGGCTGCCAACGGCCGACAGGGGGACCACGACCTACCGGGGACGAACCGGAGACGGTCGGAGACGACGGGAGACGGATCAGGCACGGATCGGGGGACGAACCGCGGGCGGACCGGCCGCGGACACCGTGCGGCCCGACCGGAGCTCGAGCCGCACCTGGTTCAGGCCCCGGCGCGCTCGCCTCCGGTCACGCCGGGAGGAAAGAGAAAGACCGGTCCGCGGAAGACCAACGGGAGAGGAAGACCAACGGGGAGCACCGCACGCGCGTGCGTACCCGGGAAACGGGCACCGGCGCCGCAGGGGCGCCGGGCCCGGACCCGGCCGGTCAGAGCATCGGCCGCTTCGGGTCATCGCCCGGCGGCGACCAGTGCTCCTCGTCCGTCGGCTCCTCGTCCTTCAGCTCCTCCGCCGACCGGATGTCCGGCCGCAGCTGCCGTACCTCCGGCTTGCTGAGGACCCAGACCACCGTGCCCACGAAGATCACCGCTGCGCCGAGCAACGGAGCGGTCAGTCCGAAGCTGTCGATCGCCAGACCGACCGCCAGGTTCCCCACCGCGTTGCCCAGGTAGACCGAGGAACTTCCCAGAGCTCGAACGCGGCTGCGGAACTCCGGAGTCGGACGGTGGTAGGTGATCCTCTCCATCACCGGCGGCGGAAACGCCCCGGCGAACCCCGCGACGATCCAGACCGTCATCACGCCCCACAGGGGCACGCCCAGCGCCATCACCAGGAGCTGCGGCACGAGGAGAAGATAGCCGCCCGCGAAGATCAGGGCGGGCCGTACCTTCTCCGTGAGGTGGATGGCCACGAAGCTGCCCACCAGCCCGACGCACGCCGCGACAGCGGTGAGGACGCCGATGATCTGCGGTCCGCTCCCGGCCTGCTTGGCCCACAGCGGCAGCACCACCCCGTTCATCGGCGCCATCAAGAACCCCAGAACGGCCAGCATCACGTGCAGCCGGACGAGCAGCTTGTCCCGCCCGAAGTAGCGGATGCCTCCCGCGAGGCTCTTCCAGTAGCCCTCCTTCTCCTGCGGCTTCGAGTCCGGCTCCATACCGGACGGAAGCCTCAGGATGATCAGGCCGCTGATGAACAGCAGCGCCGCGACCATGCCCATCCCGGCAGCAGGGTTCACTGCCGCCAGCACGGCGCCGATCAGCGGACCGGCCACCGTGCCGACCGTCATGGCCGTGGTGTTCATGCTGATACCCCGGCTCTCCTTCAGGCCGACGTACTTGGCCGCTGAAGGAGCCAGGAAGGATTTCGCCAGCACTCCGGCACCACTTGCGGCACCGAGGAGAGCGATGAGCCCGACCAAGGCGGGATACGTGATCCGGTCCGTCGCCGCGAGCAGCGCCATCGTCCCGACGCTGCCGACCTCGATGATCGCGCAGACCACCGCCAGTTTGCGGAGCCCGACCTGGTCCACGACCGGTCCGGCGAGAAGCCGCGCCAGCAGCAGCGGGATCAGCTGTGCGAACACAACCAGTCCGGCACGACCGGCACTTCCCGTGGTCTGCAGGACGAACCAGGGAACGGTGAAAGTCAAAATGAATGCGGACAGGCTTCCGGCCACCGTGGATGCAAGGACCCACGGCAGGGGCCCGTACTTGGACAACGGTCGTGACATCTGTCAGGACCTCCCAAACCCATAGGGGGCTCGGGGACCTGGAGATGACGGGCCCGATGCCCCGCCGGGGGCGTCCCGGCAGGGGGGCCAAGGACGGGTGCCGGAGGTGCCGGGGCGCCGCGCAGCAAGGCCCGGTGCCTCCGGTATCCGTCACGCTCCAATGCCGGGATGCCACCGGCGGGGCATCGGGCCTGACCACGGCCCGAGGGCTTCACCTGGAGGGTGGGAGCAGTCGAACGACCTGCTGCGCAGGTGTCAGCTGTCCCTGCTGCACAGTTGCAGCAGCTGCTGCCCGGCTGTCGCTGTCCGGCTGTCCTGCGGTCTTGTCACACGCGACGTTCACGTCCGCATGAGCATTGCCGTGTCCGGTCGTTCGACTTCTCCTCCATGCGCCCGACCGCCCCGGCACTCACCACCCCTGTGCCGACCCGACCCGTCACCAGTCCTCGTCACCGATGAACACCGCGATGACGCCCCGACGATGAGCACCGACGACCACCCACGACCACTCGCGGCGAACAGCGCCCGTCACCCAACCGCTCAGCGCGGCACCCACCTCGGCACCCCCATGACGCCCGTCGGCACAACAGGCGATGCAACGCCCGCTATGCAGTTCCCGTGCCGACCAACAGCTGCAGTACGCAGCTCCTTCACTCCACCCCCGGCACAGGACCGGACTCGCCGCCTGCCCGACCGACAACAGCCAGCACGCCGGCCATGGCCCGGTTCCCATTGACCGTCCGGGGGGGCAACCACGCGCAGAGGGGGTGGGTGG
>NZ_JADKMA010000342.1 GCF_017676365.1 Streptomyces oryzae | reverse complement strand
CTGGCGAGGTTTGGGGGACTGGGGGGTGGGGGCTGAGCCGCTCTCCTGTTCGGGTCAGTGCCGTTCAGGATCGAACTCCAGCACCTGCGTGAGCCGGATGTTGTTGCCCGACAGTCCCCGGAACGATGTGTCGACCCCGGCTCGGGCCGCGGTTGCGTGATGGTTATGGCAAGTGCAAATCTGCCGCGCAGCCTTACTGGCAGCACCACCTCTCTGGGGCCATGTCTGGGCTGACAACACTGGAAGGCGAGCCGGGTTGGCTCAGAGGGACGTTGCCCTGGCCCGTGGGGGAGTTCATAACGTCCCCCACGGGGACGTGGGCTGTGGCTTTCAGTAGCCGATGGTGAAGCGGCGCTGCACGAAGCGCGGCAGCTCCGCCTCATCGATCAAGGCGATGGCCGCGTCCTCCACCGAGATGCGGCTGCGGCCGTCAGCGTCCAGGACCGGCTGGTCGCCGCCGATTCGGAAGCGGCCGGTGCGCTCGCCGGGGCCGATCTCCTCCGCTGGGCTGAAGTAGGTCCACAGCCGGTTGGAGGTCCGCAGGACGGCAAGGGCGTCGCGGTGGCCGCGTACCGCTGCGGCGTATTCGCGGGGCAGCCCAAGCTGGTCGAGAGCGGCGTGCAGCAGCTCGTCGGAGTCTGCTCGTACCACTCCCGGTTCGATTTCGAGGCTGCCGGCGCCGCCGATCACGATGAGCCGGGTCTGTGGGCGGCTCTCCAGAGCCTTCAACAGGGCCCGCGCCGCCGTGGCATAGACGGTCGGGTTGGCGATCGAGCGCCGGACGGTGTCCGCGAAGTCCTTGGCCGCATTGCCCGGCTGGAATCCGCTGATCAGGACGTCGAGTCCGGACAGGACGCCGGCGATGCTCTTCGGGTCCAGGACGTCGACGCTCGTCCAGGTGATGTTGTCCCGACGCTCCTCGCGCCGCGCCTGAGCGGCGTCCCGACTGAACGCTTTGACGTTGTGGCCGCGGTCGAGGGCCTCAGTGACGACCCGGCTGCCAATGGTGCCCGTGGCTCCGATGACTCCGATGTGCATGGTTCTCCCCTGTGCATGCCGAAGTGGGACGCCACTGATGGTGACGCCGTGCAGAAACTATACGCCGTGAAGTTTCTGCACAAGGCTAAGTAAATCGACGCTGTAGAGTGGCGTTGTGACAGTCACGGGAAGCAGGGGAAGGCGCGAGCGGCTACGGGCCGAGACCACGGCCGAAATCAAGAAGGTGGCACTGTCGTTGATGGCCAAGAGTGGGCCGGACGCCATCACCCTGCGGGCCATCGCCCGCGAGATGGGCATGACCGCCAACGCCATCTACGGGTACTTCCCGACAAGGGACGACCTGGTCACCACACTGATCAACGACGTGTACACCGCCTTGGCCGATGCTGTGGACACGGCCTGGGAAACCACGCCCTCCGCCGATCCCGCTGTCCGGATCGAGGCATGGGCCAACGCCTTCCGGACCTGGGCATTGGTCAACCCCCAGGGGTTCCGCCTCATCTACGGCGACCCCGTGCCCGGCTACCAAGCCCCCGAAGGAGGCCCCGCCCCGGATGCCGCACGCCGGGTCTGCACCGGGCTCACCGCCCTCGCGGCAGCCGCCTGGCCCTACGCCCGGCACCTCTACCAGGACAGCGTCTTCGACTGGTCCGACTTCGACCCTGGGCTCCTCGAGAAGGTGCGTCCGGCCTTCCCCGACCTGCCGCCCGCAGCCGTCGCCCTCGCCCTGCGCATCTGGGGGCACCTGCATGGACTGGTGTCACTGGAGGTTTACGGCCACATGCGCACCCAGACCACTAGCCCGGAGAAGCTCTTCCAAGAGGAACTCGCCCAGCTCATGCAGACGCTGGGCATCCCACGTCGGCGCTGAGCGTCCCAAGCACCGACAGACTCTTTGCGCTGCGGAATTGGGCGTGCCCAAAGTGGAGGATGGAGACGGTCGCGGCTCTGTCCACAAGTTCCATGAAGGTCATGGCTGGGTGAGGATGCGGGTCCGGAGGAGTTCGAACGAGGCTCGGCCATACATGACCCGCTTGAGTGTTTTGAAAGTTACGTGGAATCTGTCCGGGTGATCATGTCTCCCCGGTGCAACCACGGACTTGGGAGATGGCTTTAGCGCCACCTGGTGATTTGCGAGCGGGAGGACGTCGATCCGGTCGCCTCGAACCGCGCCCACATTGCGTTCTGCGTACGGACGGGCGTCCGCGAGATCCCTGGCGCGGAGCAGATGACGAGCGACCGGAACATGAGCCACGGGCCCATTGTGCGGCTTGGACGACGGCGTCCGATAAGAGAGCGGTGCTCTCGCCGTGGGCAAGTGCTCTCCCACTGGAGCAGTGCCTCAGCTGGGAGCACTGCTCTTCGGCGGGAGCGCTGCTCTTGGACACGAGCACCGCTCTCTCCTTGGAGCGCCACTCTCTCCCCGGAGCATCGCCCTCTGAAAGCCCGCTCTCCCTCCAGAGCACCGCTCTCCAATCAGAGCAACCCCTCAAACCAGAGCGCCGCTCTCGAATCAGAGCACCGCTCCCCATAAAAAGCCCCGCTCCCCACCAAGAGCACCTCACCCCTCACAACCCCCCTCCCCCAGCAGCTGCCAACCCGCTGAGGCGGCGCCGATGAGGCCGGCGTCGGTCCCGGTCGCGGCGGGAGCCAGCTCCAGGCCTTGGACGTAAGGGAGGGTGGCGTAACGCCGCAGTTCAGCGCGGAGGGGGTCGAAGAGGACCTCGCCCGCGCGGGCGACCCCGCCGCCGATCACCGCGATCTCCAACTCCACCAAGGCGGCGGTGGCGGCGATACCGGCCGCCAGAGCGCGGGCCGCGCGAGCGTACGCGGCGCGAGCCAGCGGGTCGCCCGCGCGCGCGGCGGCGGCTACACCGGCCGCGGTGGCGTCCTGGTCCGGACCCGGCTGCCAGCCGGACTCCAGGGCGCGGCGGGCGATGTTGGTACCGCTGGCAATGGTCTCGACGCAGCCGTGCGAACCGCACGGGCAAGGCTCGCCGTCCAGATCGACGCTGATGTGCCCGATGTGGCCGGCGTTCCCGGTGGGCCCGGAGTGGAGGGCACCGTTCAGGATGAGGCCCCCGCCGACACCGGTCGAGACGACCATGCACAGCGCGTGCGCCCGGCCCTTGGCGGCGCCCTGCCAGTGCTCGGCTGCGGCGATGGCCGGGCCGTCGCCGATCAGCGCGACGGGAAGGCCGCCTGCCCGTTCGCGTACGGCGGCGACGAGCGGATGGTCGCGCCAGGCGGGGATGTTGACGGGGCTGACGGTGCCGGCCTTGGCATCGACGGGTCCCGCGCTGCCGATGCCGACGGCGGCGACGCGGTGCCATTCGTGGGCGGCGGTCAGTTCGCCGAGCACCTCGTCGACGGTGGCGTGCAGCTGGTCGGCGCCCTCCCGTGCGGGGGTGGGCCGCTGGGTGCGGGCCAGGAGTCTGCCGCCGCTGTCCACCAGGGCACCCGCGATCTTGGTACCGCCGATGTCGAGCGCGGCGACGAGGTCGTTGGGCATGGGCAGTCGACTCCTGCACGTGCGGTGTACGGACCCGCACGATGCGCGGGATCGGCTGGTCAAGTCTTGCAAGACTTGGCCCATCTGACAACGTTGTCCAGATCGCAGACCGGACCCGTTTCCCGCGGCTATGCTGCTGCTCCGCACCGCGATCACCGACAGCACCGACCGCCCCCGACCACCCCGCGCACCGCGCCCCC
>NZ_JADKMA010000341.1 GCF_017676365.1 Streptomyces oryzae | reverse complement strand
GGGTTCAGGAGCGGGCGGCGGGCAGGGCGCGGGCGATCAGCTGTGCGAGATGGGTGCCGCTGCGCTCGGTCTGCTGGGCGATCTGGGTGCGGCAGCTGAAGCCGTCCGCCAGCACGACGGTGTCCGGGTCGGCGGCGCGTACGGCGGGCAGCAGGACCTCTTCCCCGGCGGCGACCGACACGTCGTAGTGGCCGCGTTCGAAGCCGAAGTTCCCGGCGAGCCCGCAACAGCCGGAGTCCAGCACGCTGTTGGTGACTCCCATGCCGGCGAGCAGGGTGCTGTCGGCGCCGAAGCCGCTGGTGGCGTGCTGGTGGCAGTGGGTCTGGCTGATGGCGCGGGCCGCGATGCGGGGCGGTTGCCAGCCCGGGGTGTGGTGGACGAGGAGTTCGGCCAGCGTACGGGTGCTGTCGGCGAGGGCCCGCGCCTCCGCGTCGCCGTCGAGCAGTTCGGTCAGATCGGAGCGCAGGGCAGCGGTGCAGCTGGGCTCCAGCCCTACGACGGGGACGCCGTCGCGGGTGAGCGGGGCGAGCGCGGCCACGGTGCGGCGGGCGATACGCCGGGCCACGCCCAGCTGTCCGGTGGTGATCCAGGTCAGCCCGCAGCACTGGGTGCCGTCGGGGACCTGGACGGTGTAGCCGGCGTGTTCCAGGACCTCGACGCCTGCCCTGAGCACCTCGGGAGTGAAGTGGTTGTTGAAGGAGTCCGCCCACAGCACGACCGGCCCGCGCCGCCCGTCGCCCTGAGCGGAGCGGGTACGGAACCAGGACAGAAACGTCCGGTCGGCGAAGCGGGGCACCTCGCGCTCGGCGGCGATGCCGCCGAGGCGTTTGACCGCCGGGGCCAGCCGGGAGGCGGTCACCGCGTTGACCAGCCGGGGCGCGTGTGCGGCGGCGCGGGAGAGCAGTGGCAGCCAGCCCATCGTGTAGTGGGAGGCTGGGCGCAGCCGCCGTCGGTAGTGGTGGTGCAGGAACTCCGACTTGTAGGTGGCCATGTCCACCCCGACCGGGCAGTCGGTGCTGCACCCCTTGCAGGACAGGCACAGATCGAGCGCGTCACGCACCTCCGCAGACCGCCACCCGTCGGTGATCACTTCGCCCTGGGTCATCTCGTACAGCAGCCGGGCCCGGCCCCGGGTGGAGTCCTTCTCGTCTCCCGTGACGCGGTAGCTGGGGCACATGACGCCGCCGCTTCCGGGTGTGGCCGTACGGCATCTGCCGACGCCGACGCATCTGCGGGTGGCCTTGGCGAAGTCGCCGTCGTCGGCGTGGAACGGGAAGACGGTGGTCAGCGGCAGGGGTGTGCGGTGCGGGCTGACCCGGAGGTTGCCGTCGACGGGCAGCGGATCGACGATCATCCCGGGGTTGAGGCCGTTGTCAGGGTCCCATGCCGCTTTGAACTGCATGAACAAGGCAATGACGTCGGGCCCGTACATCAGGGACAGCAGCTCCGAGCGCGCCTGCCCGTCGCCGTGTTCGCCCGAGAGCGAGCCGCCATGTGCGGCGACGAGTTTCGCGGCGTCGGTGACGAAGGCGCGGAAGACGGCGGTGCCGTGCCCGGTGCTGAAGTCGAAGTTGACGCGTACGTGCAGACAGCCCTCGCCGAAGTGGCCGTACACCGCTCCTTGCAGCCCGTGCTGCTGGAGGAGTTCGGTGAACTGGCGCAAGTAGGAGCCCAGTTGGGCGGGCGGAACGGCGGCGTCCTCCCAGCCGGGCCAGGCTTCGGCTCCCCCGGGCAGCCGGGTGGCCAGCCCGGCGCCGTCCTCGCGGATCCGCCACAGCTGCCGGGCCCGCGCCGGGTCGGTGACGACTTCGCTGCTGGTGAAGCCCGCTGTACGGCGCGCCGCCGAGGCGAGCTCCGCGGCACGCGCGGGCAACTCCTCCTCGGTGCCGCCGAGTTCCGCGAACAGCCAGGCCCGGGCGCGGGGAAGGGTGTCGATCGCCTGCCGGGTCTCTGGGCGGGTGACGATGTCGGTCAGCGCCTGGTCCAGCCCTTCCAGGGCCAGCAGCCTGTGCTCCAGGAGACCGGGCACCGCGTCGGCTGCGGCACAGGCGTCCTGGTAGCCGAGCACGACCAGGGCCCGGGCGGGCGGGGGCGCCACCAGACGGACGGTCGCGGAGAGGATGAGCGCCAGGGTCCCTTCGCTGCCGACCAGCGCCCTGGCGAGGTTGAAGCGGCGCTCCGGCAGCAGCTGTTCCAGCGCGTAGCCGGACACCTGCCGGGGAAAGCGCCCCAGTTCGGTACGGAGCGTGGCCAGGTTGCCCTCGGCCAGGCGGTGCAGGGCCGCGATGAGCTCACCCCGGTCACCGCCGGCGGCGACGGCCTCGTCGATCTCGGCCCGCGTCATCTCGCCCAGCCGCAGGACCGTGCCCCGGTAGGTGACCACCTCCAGTTCCACGACGTTCTCCGCGGTGCGTCCCCAGGCGACCGAGTGCGAGCCGCACGCGTTG
This sequence comes from Streptomyces oryzae, assembly GCF_017676365.1. GTDB lineage: Bacteria > Actinomycetota > Actinomycetes > Streptomycetales > Streptomycetaceae > Streptomyces > Streptomyces oryzae. The sequence goes on along the minus strand of NZ_JADKMA010000341.1, from coordinate 1,266 downwards.
TTGCCGATCATTCCGCCCAGCGTGCAGCGGCTGTGGGTGGAGGGGTCGGCGCCGAAGATCAGCCCGTGCCGGGCAGCGGCCCGCTGGAGGTCGTCCAGGACGATGCCCGGCTGGACGGTGGCGGTACGGGCGGCCGGGTCCAGGGCGAGCAGGCGGTTGAACCAGCGGGAGAAATCGATCACCACGCCGGAGCCCACGGCCTGGCCCGAGGTGCTGGTGCCCGCGCCGCGCGAGGTGACGGGTGCGCCCAGGCGGCGGCAGACAGCGAGGGTGTTGAGCACCTGCTGCCGTTCGCGGGGGAGGACGACAGCCAGCGGGATCCGCCGGTAGTTGGAGGCGTCGGCCGAGTACGCGGCGCGGCTCCCCGCGTCGCCGTGTACTTCCCCGCAGTCGCTCCGCCTGAGCGCGGCTGTCACGGCTTCCGCGTCGAGCCGGTCCTGGGCGGACGTCGTCGCGGGCACGGCTGGCACTGCGGGCACTGCTGTTGCTCCTTTGCGTTCCACGGTCGTTCACGTTCGTGTCCGACCCGTCCACGCCACGATCTGTGCCTGCCGGCCGTGCCACAAGGCCCAGCAGCGCGGGAGAAATGACCGCCGAGACCAAGGAATGCTTATCCTTGCCGAGCGCGCGCCCCTCGTTCAGCGTCCGCCGGCACAGGAGGATCCGTTGCTCAAGCCCCCGCACCTGCTCACCCTGCGGGCCGTCGTGCGCAGCGGCTCGTTCGTCATCGCCGCCCGCGAGCTGGGCTACACCGCCTCTGCGATCTCGCAGCAGGTCTCGGCGCTGGAGAAGGAGACGGGGCTGAGGTTGTTCGAGCGGGAGGCGCACGGTGTCCGCGCGACAGCGGCGGCCCATCGGCTGGTCGAGCTCAGCGCTCCGGTGCTGGCCGCGCTGGACGATCTGGACCATCAGGTCCAGCAGCTGGCCACCGGCGCGACCGGCCGGCTGAGGCTGGGAAGTTTCCCCACGGCCGGCGTCCGGCTGGTGCCCGCGGCGCTGTCCGAACTGGCGCGGACACACCCGCGGGCCGAGATCCAGCTGGAGGAGGGCGAGCCGGACGAACTGGTGACCGCGCTCAATGAGGGTGAGCTGGACGTGGCGTTGGCGTACGAGTACGGCCTCGAGCCCCGGCAGTGGCCGGAGGGTCTGAGGTGCCACCCCCTGCTGCGGGAGGATCTTGTCCTGCTCCGGGCCCGGGACAGTGGCTTGAGCAGCCGGCTTTCCGGGCTGTCCCGGGCCCGGTGGATCACCAGCAGGGAGGGTACG
>NZ_JADKMA010000340.1 GCF_017676365.1 Streptomyces oryzae | reverse complement strand
GGGGGTGGCCGTGGGGGGTGGTTCAGGTCAGCCGGCGAATGCCTTGCTGAACTCGTAGGGCTGCTGGTCGATGCTGGAACAGGTCGGGTCCGCATGGTCCTTCGGGCCGCCGGGGCACGCCTTGTCCCGGGTGCCGGACCACATGGACAGCCAGCCCAGGCCGTGCTCGTCGGCGAACGCGCGGAGCTCCTTGGCGTCCTCGGGCTTGAAGACCTCGACGTTGACGTCGTTGACGCCGATCATCGGGGTGACAGCCAGCGCCTTCCACGCGGCCGCGTCGTCGAGCCCGAGCGCTTCGGCGACCTGCTTGTGGGCCGAGGTGGCGGCCTTGGTGGCGTACTCACCCATGTCGCCGTCGTAGGAGGGGCCGTAGTCCATCGCCATGATGTTGACGGCCGAGACCTTGACCCCGTTCTCCTTGGCGTTCTTCAGCAGCGCGACGCCGGGCTCGGTGAGGCCCTCGGGCATCACCGGCAGGGTGTAGGAGATGTCCAGGCCAGAGTGGCTCTTCTGGAGCTGTGCCAGGGCCTTGGCGCGCCGCTCGTTGGCCTCGGTGTCGGGCAGCGCGGCGCCCTCGATGTCCAGGTCGATCTTCTTGAGGTCGAAGGCGTCGATGACCTGCCCGTACGCCTTGGCCAGTTCGTCGGCCGAGTTGCAGGCCAGACCGAGCTCGGAGCCATTGGCGCCGCCGAAGGAGACGCGTACGTCGCCGCCCTTGGCGCGCAGGTCGGGTATCTGCTTGGCGACCGGGTTGTCCTCCAGCTCCTGGTTGCCGCCCCACTTGGGCTCGCATCCGCCGCCGCTGGTGACGAACGCGAGGTTGTACTCCTTCACACCGGTCTTCCCGGCGCTCTCCACGAGGTCGTACGAGGGCTGGAGCGAGGTGTCGACGTACGGCGCGAAGGAAGTGCCGGCGGCCTGGGACCCCGAGCCCGACTCCTCGCCCGCCGTCGCGTTGCCCGCGAGGAGAAAGCCGCCACCGGTCACCAGGGCCGCTGCGGCGGCGCTCATGACGGCCTTGGTGGTGCGACTGGTGCGGCGGCGGTGGCCCGCTGTGTTCGTCGTCTTCGTCATCGATTCGCTGCCTCGTTGGTGTGGGGGATGTAACGAGGCAGCACATTACTGACGGGGAACCGGACAAACGCCGTGTTGCAGACTTCGGCCGATGTCCTTAGGGAGCTCTTAAGGCAGCGGAAAGGGCCTGCTTAAGGGGCGGCGGCAGAGGGCGCGTTCCGGGCCGTGCGGAACCGGGGTGCACAGACGGGCCGCGCCGTTGCTCCGTTCACCGCACACCCGGCCCACCCGGAGGGGTGAGGATGCGGCGGTCGTCGGAAAGTCACAACGACGTGGCCGGGGGCGCTGTGCCTGGATGGTGGCAAGTTGTCTGTCTCCCGGAGGAAGAACACCATGCTTCGTCACGTGACATCGGCCGCCCTCGCCGCCACCTTCGTTCTGGGCGGTGCCTCCGTCGCCGCCGCCGATGCGGGTGCCCAGGGCGGTGCCGCCAAGTCGCCGGGCGTGCTCAGCGGCAACGTCGTCCAGGTGCCGATCGACATCCCGATCCAGGTCTGCGGCAACACCGTCGACATCCTCGCCCTGCTGAACCCGGCAGCCGGGAACAAGTGCATCGCTAAGTAAGCGGCAGCGCACTGCTTCTGCGCCGCCGGGTTTGGGCCCGCACCGACGGGCCGGACCCGGCGGCGTTTGCTGTGCGCGCAGGGGCTGAACGGAGCGGGCGGGTCACTCGGCGCCCTTGAGAGGCGGGAGGGGGCTGCCTGATGTGGCGTCAGCCCGGGGTGAGCGGAGGGCCGCCCGGCCCTTCAGGGGCAGAGCCTGATGTGGCGTCAGCCCGCGTGCGAGGTGTGGCGGGCCCGGCGGCTTCGGCGCCCGCGCCCGCCCGCCGGGCCGCGGCCCGCGCTGCTCCGTAGCGCGAGCCACACCCGCACCTCCGTACCGCCGAGCACCGAGCGCCCCAGCCGTACGTCGCCGCCGGTGGACTCCGCGACGCGGCGCACGATGTCCAGGCCCAGCCCCGTCGAGCCGGGACCGCCCGCACCGTGGCCGCGGCGCAGCGCTGCCTGAGGGTCGGCGATGCCGGGCCCCGCGTCGGAGACCAGCACGATGACGGCGTCGCTGCCGGGGCCGCCGCTGTGCAGGTCGACGGAGAAGGCGGTGCCCTCTGGGGTGTGCCGGAAGACATTGCCGAGCAGCGCGTCCACGGCGGCGGCGAGTTCGGCCCGGGCGACCGGAACCCGCACCGGGCGCTCCACCCCGGCGACCCGTGCCTCCCGGCCCTCGTCCTCGGCCAGCGCCGACCAGAAGCCCATCCGCTCCCGGACCACCTCGGCCGCGTCGGAGGCGACGGAGTTCCCGCCACCCGGCGACTGGGCGCGCTGCTCGCGGACCGCGCTGATGATCCGGTCCACCTCGCCCTCCAACTGCGCGACGGCGGCCCGGGTCTGGTCGGCGGCGTCGCCCTCGCCCAGCGAGGCCGCGTTGAGCCGCAGTACGGTCAGCGGGGTGCGCAGCCGGTGCGAGAGGTCGGCGGCCAGCTCCCGCTCGCCGGCCAGCAGTTGGACGACCTGGTCGGCCATGGAGTTGAAGGCGACGGCTGCCGAGCGCAGCTCCTTGGGCCCCTCCACGGGCACCCGGACGTCCAGTTCGCCCTCGCCCAGGTCGTGTGCCGCGCCCGCGAGCCGTTCGGCGGGCCGCACCATCCGGGTGCCGAGCCGGTCGGCGACCGCGACAGAGCCGACGATCAGCGCGACGCCCACCCCGGCGAGCAGCACCCACGAGGTGGCCACGCCGTGGGTGACCTCCTCGTCGGGTACGAAGACCTCCACCACCGCGACCTTTCCGCCCGCGACGGCGGTGGGCCGCAGCAGCGCGTACCCGCCGCCGACGGGGACCGTGGAGGCCCGGCCGAGCCGCTGCGCCGCGGCCAGCCGGTCGTCGGGCGCGCGGGTGTGCCCGACGGCCGGTTCGTCGCCGCGGGCGCGGCGATTGTCGCCGCGGTCGGCGCGGTCGGCGCGGTCGCCGTTGCTGTCCGCGTCGGCGGTGCTCGGCTTGTCGCCGTCGCGGTCGTCACGGCCCTCGCGGGCGTCACCATTGTTACGGGCGTCACGGCCGTCGCGACCGTCACTTCCGTCGCCGCTGCCTCCCCCGCCATCCGTACCGTCCGGTATGTGGACCGCGATCCGGCCCTCCGCGCCGGCCTGGGTGATGGCGACGGCGCGCTGGAGTTCGCGGCGGTCGCGGGTGATGGCCAGCGCGGGGGCGATGGCGGACGCCTGCCGCTCGGCGTTGGCGAAGGCGCGGTCCCGCGCGGTCTCCCGGACGACGAGCGCCAGCGGCACGGCGAAGGCCACCACCACCATCACCGTCACGGCGAGGCAGACCTTCACCAGCGCCCATCTCACGCCGGACCGCCTCTCACGCCGGGCCGCCCTCGCCCTGCGGCGGCTCCAGCTTGACGCCTACCCCGCGCAGGGTGTGCAGATAGCGGGGCCGGGCGGCCGTCTCCCCCAACTTCCGCCGCAGCCATGACAAATGCACATCGATGGTCTGGTCGTCCCCGTACGAGAGCTGCCACACCTCGGCCAGCAGTTCCTTGCGCGGCACGACGACGCCGGGCCGCGCCGCCAGGAAGGCGAGCAGGTCGAACTCCCGCCGGGTGAGGTCCAGCACCACCCCGTCCAGCTGGGCCAGCCGGCGCAGCGGGTCGACGA
>NZ_JADKMA010000033.1 GCF_017676365.1 Streptomyces oryzae | reverse complement strand
CGGCCGGACGCCAGGTCGGTGCGGCCGACCTCGCTCAGGGCGTCTGCGAGGGCGCGCTGCAGGGCGAACTGCCCGGCGCCCACCAGTCCGGCGTCCGCGCTGAGGCTGACGCGCTCGATGGTGAGGTGCTCGGTGACCAACGGATGGCAGCTCTCGTACAGCTGGCTGCGCACAGCGGCGACGAACGGTTCCAGGGTGGAGAGGATGCCGCCGAGGTAGACGGCGTTGGGGTTGAAGAAGTTGACGTTGGTGGCGAGCACCTGGCCCAGGTAGTCGCCGGCTTTGCGGACGGCGCGGGTGGCCTCCGGGTCGCCGTGGGTGGCGAGCCGCACCACGTCCTCCAGGCTCTCGACCTGGGCGCCGCGTTCCCGCAGGATGCGGACGAGGGCGGCGCCGGAGGCCACGGTCTCCAGGCAGCCGGTGTTGCCGCAGGAGCAGGGGGTGTCGGCGCCGCCGACGACGCGGATGTGGGTGATCTCCCCTGCGGCTCCGGTGGCGCCGCGGAAGAGACGGCCGTCGACGATGACGCCGGCACCGATCGCGGAGCCGATCTTCACCATGATCGACTGCCGGTGTTCGGCGGGCCGCACGGTGTGCTCGCCGACCGCCATGCAGTTGGCGTCGTTGTCGGCGGCGGCCGGGACGCCGAAGCGCTCCTGGAGCCAGGCGGTGATCGGGAAGCGGTTCCAGCCGGGCATCCGGGACGGCATGACGACCGAACCCGACGCGACGTCGACCGGGCCGGGAAGCGAGAGCCCGACGCCGCGCAGCCGGCCTGGGCCGTGCTCTTCGGCCAGTGCCTGCAGGGTCTCGGCGAGCCGCGGCAGGGCCGCCTCGGGGCCGTCGGCGATGGCGAACGGGACGGTCGAGACGTCGGTGAGGCCGCCACCGGGCAGCACCACGCCGACGCGGGCGTGCCGGCCGCCGAGGTCGGCGGCGACGGCGAACCCGTCCGCACCGCCGAGCCGCAGCACCTTGCGGGGCCGCCCACCGGTGGACGCCTGGGTGCCCTCCTCCGCGATGAGCCCACGCTCGACGAGCTGGCTCACGGCGAGGGAGACGGTGGAGGCCGCGGCGCCGAGCAGCCCGGCGAGCTCGGCACGCGAGGACGCCTGCCCCGACGCCACGAGCTCCAGGATCCGCGGGGCCAGGGCCGAGGCACCCTTCGCCGTCCTCGGGCCCCTCGTACTTATTTCATTCATGAACGAAGTAACTTCCGCGATGGGTAGGTGTGACGGAGACAGTACGCCCGGCCGGTGCGTCGCGGAACGGCTCCAGGTGATCTTTTCAGGCCGCAAAAAACGCCCAATACCCCACAAGTGCCACATCGAGGCGGGCCCAGAGGGTGGGCAGGACTTTTTCCAGAACCGTAGATACTTACTTGTTACAGAACTTTGTTTGTCAGCGCGGCGCCTCCGGCGTTAGCTGTCGTGAACACAGCGCCGGTCCGACGGCGCCAGCCCGGTTCACCGGGATTCCCTACGGGGTCAACCTCCCAAGGAGAGCCATGTCCCTTGTTCACACGGCCGCCGCCCGCCGCTGGGCCCTCGTCGCGGGGGCCGCCGTCACCACCGGGGCGCTGCTGGCCGGCTGCTCCGGCGGCGCCTCGTCGTCCGCCTCCGGCGCCTCGGACACCATCAACTACGCGCTCCCCGCCAACTTCACGCCGAACTGGATACTCCCCATCGGCACTGCCGCGCATCTGAACACCAACAACTCCTCCATATCCCAGTCCCTGTGGGAGCCGCTGATCGCCTACGACGGCTCCGCCGGCAAGGTCGGCTGGAACAAGGACAACTCGCTGGCCACCGCCGCGCACTTCGCCGACGACAGCAAGAGCGTCACCATCACCCTCGGCGACCGGCACTGGAGCGACGGCAAGCCGATCACCTCCCGCGACGTGGAGTTCTGGTTCAACCTCGTCAAGGCGAACAAGTCGGACTGGGCCAGCTACAGCCCCGGCAAGGCACCGGACAACTGGGCCTCGTTCAAGGCCGTCGACGACACCCACTTCACGATCACCTTCGACCGGGCCTACAACCAGCAGTGGATGCTCGCCAACGAGCTGAGCATGATCCGCCCGATGCCGCAGCACGCCTGGGACAAGACCAGCGACTCCGGCTCCGTCTCCGGCCTTGACCGCACCCCCGCCGGGGCGAAGAAGGTCTGGAAGTACCTCAACGGCGCCGCCAAGAAGATCTCCCGCTACGCCACCGACCCGCTGTGGAAGACGGTCAGCGGCCCCTACACCCTCAAGTCGTTCTCCACGGCCGGCAAGGTGCAGCTGACCGCCAACGCCAAGTACGACGGCGGCGGCAAGGCCCACATCAAGAACGTCAACCTGCTGCCGTTCACCACCGCCGACGCCGAGAAGAACGCGCTGCGGGCCGGCACGGTCGACTACGGCTACATCAACGCCACCGACCTGAGCCAGAAGGCGTCGTTCGAGGCCAAGGGCTACGAGGTCCAGCCGTGGCAGGGCTGGGCCATCACCTACCTGCCCTACAACTTCAACAACCCCAAGATGGGCCCGGTCTTCAAGCAGCTCTACGCCCGCCAGGCCATTCAGATGTCGGTTGACCAGAAGACGCTGTCCAAGGTCGTCTTCAACGGCACAGCCGTGCCCACCTACGGCCCCATCCCGCAGGGTCAGAAGTCTTCGTTCGTCTCCCGCAAGCAGCAGGACAACCCCTACCCGTTCTCGACCGCCAAGGCCCGGAAGCTGCTGACGGACCACGGCTGGACCGAGAAGGGCGGCACCATGGTGTGCACCAAGCCCGGCAGCGGCGAGGGCCACTGCGGCAAGGGCGTCGACAAGGGCACCAAGTTCTCCATGCGGGTGCTCTCGCAGTCCGGCTCGACCGTCACCGACAACATGATGAGCGCCCTGCAGTCGTCGTTCGCCAAAACCGGCATCGACTTCCACATCAAGACCGCGCCGGTCAACTCCGTCCTGTCGCAGTCCGGCCAGTGCAAGCCGAGCGAGCCGAGCTGCAAGTGGCAGCTGTCGTTCTTCGGCACCGCCGGCAGCTGGTACTTCCCCGCCTACCCCAGCGGCGACTCCCTCTTCGCCACCGGCGGCGGCTCCAACTTCGGCAGCTACTCCGACCCCGCCGTGGACAAGCTGATCGCCCAGACCACCACCTCCTCCTCCGACGAGGCCATGCGCAAGTACAGCGCAGCCCTCGCCGAAAAGCTGCCGGTGGTGTGGCTGCCGGAGCCCGACTACCAGGTCTCCGTGGTCAAGAAGGGCCTCGGCGGCTTCGCGCAGGACTCACTCGCCAACTTCCACCCCGCCATGTGGAAGTGGACCAAGTAGGCCGTCCCCGCGACCGCGAGCACCACCCACAGCGACCGGAACCCACATGAGCACTCCCACATACCTGATCAGGCGGGCCCTGCAGGCCCTCGCGGTCATCCTGATCGTGACGATCGTCGTCTTCGCCCTGCTGCACGCCCTGCCCGGCGGCCCCGCCCGCGGGATCCTCGGCCCACAGGCCACCGCGCAGCAGATCGCGGCCTTCGACCACGAGCAGGGCCTCGACAAACCCCTCCCCGTGCAATACCTCTACTACCTGGGGCAGCTGGCACACGGCGACCTCGGCACCTCGTACACCCTCAACGAGCCGGTGTCGCAGCTGATCACCGAACGCCTGCCGAAGACCCTGCTGCTGACCGTCCTGTCGGCGATCGCCGGCCTGCTGCTCGCCGTGCCGCTGGGCATGTGGCAGGCCGTGCGGCGCAACAAGCCGGTCGACTACGTCATCACCACGCTCAGCTTCATCGCCTACTCCACACCCGTGTACTTCCTCGGCCTGATCCTGGTGCTGGTCTTCAGCCAGGCGCTGCCATGGTTCCCCTCCCAAGCCCCGCAGGGGCACACGCTGGGGCAGGTGCTCTCCGACCCGCAGGGGCTGGTGCTGCCCATCGCCGCCGGCGCCGCCTCGATGGTCGCGGTGTTCAGCCGCTACATGCGGGCCGCAACTCTGGAGAACCTCTCCGAGGACTACGTCAGGACGGCGCGGGCCGGCGGCTCCCGCTCCCGCGCCATCCTGTGGCGGCACGTGTTCCGCAACTCGCTGACCCCGGTGGTCGCCATGCTCGGCTACTACGTGCCGGTGCTGTTCGGCGGCGCCCTCGTCGTCGAACAGCTCTTCAACTATCCGGGCATGGGCCTCCTCTTCTGGACCGCCGCGCAGTCCTCCGACTACCCGGTGCTGCTCGGCTGCGTACTGATCATCTCGGTCGCCACGGTGACCGGCACGCTGATCGCCGACATCGTCCAGCGGATCATCGACCCCCGAGTGAAGGCAGGCCGGGCATGAGCACTGTCATACAGCCGGGCCGGACCCCTGGCACAACCACCCCGGCGAAGTCCGCCGCAGCGTCGGGCACCCGGCTCGCCGTCCGCCGGTTCCTGCGCCACCGGCTCGCGGTCGTCGGCCTCGGCGTCGTGGTCTTCTTCGTCCTGTTCTGCTTCGCCGGCCCGCTGGTGTACTCCACCGACCAGACCCACACCCTGCTCCACCAGGTCAACCTGGCCCCCAGCGGCACACACTGGCTGGGCACCGACGCCGTCGGCCACGACGAGCTCGGCCGGCTGATGTACGGCGGCAAGGTGTCACTGATCGTCGGCCTCGCCGCCGGCGTCCTGGCCACGGTCATCGGCACCCTGTGGGGCGCCGCCGCCGGCTACGCGGGCGGCTGGATCGACGCGGTGATGATGCGGGTCGTGGACGCGGGCATCGCCATCCCCGCGCTGTTCATCCTGCTGGTGGTCTCCGCCATCACCACGCCGGACCTGGGCGGCCTCGTCCTCATCCTCGGCTTCGTCTCCTGGCTGGTGCCCTCGCGGCTGGTCCGCGCCGAGACGCTCACCCTGAAGAACCGCGACTACATCCTGACGCTGCGCGCCATCGGCGGCACCCACGCCAGGGCCATCACCCGGCACATCCTGCCGAACTCGGTCTCCACCATCGCGGTCGCGGCCACCTTCCAGATCGCCGACGCCATCCTGCTGGTCGCCTACGTCTCCTACCTGGGCCTGGGCGTCCAGCCGCCGGCCACCGACTGGGGCGGCATGCTGTCGGTCGGCCTCACCGCCGCCTACTCCGGCTACTGGTGGCTCATCCTGCCGCCCGGCCTCGCCATCATCCTGGTGGTGTGGGCGTTCAACGCGATCGGGGACGGGCTCCGTGACGCATTCGACGTGAGGGGACGCGGATGACCGCCGACCAGAGCCCCGCCGCACCGGCGGCCGGGCCCATCCTCCGACTCGACGACCTCGGCGTCGTGTTCACCACCCAGTCCGGCGAGGTGCCCGCCGTCAGCGGCGTGTCCCTCTCGGTCGATCCGGGCGAGACGCTCGCCCTCGTGGGCGAGTCCGGCTCCGGCAAGTCAACCGTCGCGCTCGCCGCGATGGGACTGCTCGCCGGCAATGCCCGCGCCACCGGAAGCGCCACCGTCGCCGGTACCGAGGTGATCGGCGCGGGCGAGACCGCACTGGCGGGACTGCGCGGCCGGACCGTCTCGATGGTCTTCCAGGAGCCGGCCACAGCCCTGGACCCGCTGACCCGGGTCGGGAAGCAGATCGCCGAAGTCCTCCGCAACCACCGCGACATCTCCGCCAAGGACGCGGCCGCCCAGGCCGTGGAACTCCTGCGCCGGGTCGGCATCCCCGAGCCTGACAAGCGGGCGTCCGCCTACCCCTTCCAGCTCTCCGGCGGGCAGCGCCAACGCGTCGTCATCGCCATGGCCATCGCCAACGAACCCGCACTGCTGATCGCCGACGAGCCGACCACAGCCCTGGACGTCACCGTCCAGGCCGAGATCCTCGACCTGCTGCGCCGCCTCGCCGCCGAGACCGGCACCGGCGTCCTGCTGGTCACCCACAACATGGGCGTCGTCGCGGACTTCGCCGACCGGGTCGCCGTGATGTACCACGGCGAGATCGTGGAGACCGGCCCCGTCGAGGACGTACTGCTGCGCCCCTCCCACGAGTACACCCGGCGACTGCTGGCCGCCGTGCCGCGCCTGTCGGTCGCGGGGGAGGACGTACCGGAGACGGCACCGGCCGCCGCATCCTCCGCCCCCGCCCAGGCCGAGCCGGTCGTCGAACTCGACGACGTCTCCGTCGTCTTCGGGCGCGGCAGGGGCGCCGTACGCGCCCTGGACGGTGTCTCCCTCACCGTGCGCCACGGCGAGACCCTCGGCCTGGTCGGCGAGTCCGGCTCCGGCAAGTCGACCGCCTCCCGGGTCGCGCTCGGCCTGATCAGGCCGACCCAGGGCACCGTCTCGCTGTTCGGCACCGACCTGGCCCGCACCCGCTCCCGGGCCCGCCGGGCGCTCCGGTCCGGCATCGGCGTGGTGCTGCAGGACCCGGTGGCGTCGCTGGACGCCAGGATGACGGTCGGCGAGTGCGTCGCCGAACCCCTCAGGGTGCACCGCCGCGCACTCTCCGCCCGGGACCGCCAGAAGCGGGTCGCCGCCGTCCTGGACCGGGTCAGGCTGCCGCGCGACGTCGCCCGGAGGGCTCCCCGGGAGCTGTCCGGCGGGCAGCGCCAGCGGGTCAGCCTCGCCCGTGCCCTGGTGCTGGAGCCCCGCCTCCTGGTCGCCGACGAACCCACCAGCGCGCTCGATGTCAGCGTGCAGGAGGCCGTCCTGGACGTGATCTCCGAGCTCCAGGCCGAGCTGGGCTTCGCCTGCCTGTTCGTCTCCCACGACCTCGCCGTCGTCCAGCACTTCGCGCAGCGCGTCGTGGTGATGCGGGCCGGCCGTGTCGAGGAGCAGGGCGACACCGGCACGACACTGCTGCGCCCGGAGACCGACTACACGCGCAGGCTGCTGGCCGCCGTGCCGGTGCCGGACCCGGTGGTGCAGCGCAGCCGCAGAGCCGAACGCCTGACCACCCTGGCGGCGGGCCGGACGGAGGCGACGGCTTGACCTCCCAGCACCACCGCCCCCTCTTCGCCGGGGTCGACATCGGCGGCACCACCACCCAAGTGGTGCTCTGCGCCGAGGACCTGACCGTGCTGGACCGGGCCGGAACCGCGACCCCGGCGGCCGACGGCGGCCCGGCCATGGTCGCCGAGGCGCTCGGCGCCCTGGCCCCGCTGCTGGAGCGCACCCCCGGCAAGCTCGCCGGTGTCGGCGCAGGCGCGGCCGGCGTCGTCGACTCCGAGACCGGACGCATCCTGGTGGCCAGCGACTCCTTCACCGGCTGGGCGGGCTTCGCCGTCGCCGACGCCGTCGAGGCGGCACTCGGCGTCCCGGCCTACCTGGACAACGACGTCAACGCCTTCCTGTACGGGGAGGTGTACGGCGGCGCCGTGCGCGGCGAGCCCGACGTCCTCGGCATCACCCTGGGCACCGGTGTCGGCGGGGCGCTGTGGACCGGTGGCGCGCTGTTCGCCGGCCCGCACGGCGCGGCGGGCGAGATCGGGCACATTCCCGGATTCGGCGACCTGCCCTGCACCTGCGGCGGCCGGGGCCATCTGGAGACCCTCGCCTCCGGGCGTTCCCTGTGTGCCCGGTACGCCGAGCGCACCGGGCGCCGGCTGACGGCGCGCGAGATCGCCGATGCCGCCGGGCACGGGGACCGCGACGCCCTCGCGGTCTACCGCGCCGCCGCCGACGGCATCGCCCGTGCCATCGTGATGACGGCGGGCATCGTGGACGTCACCACAGTGGTGGTCGGCGGCGGCGTCAGCGGCGCCTGGCCGCTGCTGGAACCTCTGGTACGCGAGGCCCTCGCCGCCGAGCCGCCGGTCAGCGGCCACCCGGTCCGCCTGGTACGGGCCGCGCTGGGCGCCGACGCCATCCCGGTCGGCGCGGCGGCCAGAGCCCGCCGGGAACTGACCGCAGGCGCCCTGGTCTGAGGCCCCGGGACGCGTGGAATCCGTGGGCGTCTCCGGGAGGCTGGGGGAGTGGTCGCCGGTGCCGTCTATGGCCCGGCGCTGGAAGCGGGTGCAGGTGGCGTACGCGGATGGGCCGATGTCGTCGTACGGGGGCACACCGTGGCGGAGGGGCGGGCGCGTGTTGCCCGCCCCTCCGTCACAGGGCCGTTGACGCAGCCGAAGTCAGACCTTCGCCGGCTCAGGCTGGGGATCGCGCACGGGCGGCTGCAGCCGCCCGGTGCGGTGCAGCCCGTACAGGGCGGCGGCGCAGGCCAGGCCCACGGCGAACAGCGCGACCCACGGTAGGGCCGGTACGCCCGCCGCGCGGGCGGCATCCAGTGCGGCACCGGTGAACAGGTTGCCCAGAGTGATGCCGACGCCGCAGATGGTGTTGTACAGCCCGTAGTGTGTGGCCACGAGCCGATCGCCGGAGAGCCGGACGATGGTGTCCATCTCGAACGGGTAGGCGATCATCGTGCCGATGGCCAGCAACAGCGCGGCCAGGGTCGGTGGTACGGCCGCGAGCAGCCACAGGCCCACTCCGCCGTCCGGGACGGGGATGCCCGTGGCGATCAGCAGCGGGACGAACGCCACGCCCATCGTCAGCAGCCCCCAGGCCAGCGCCCGGCCCGGCTCCATGCGGGCCTTGCACCATGCGGTCACCCCGGTCTGGAAGAGGATCGTGGTCAGCCCGGAGACGGCGAACAGCACAGCGGCCGCGGTGGTGCCGAAATTTCCGTCGCCACCGAGGCGGCGTACCTCCAGCGGCAGCGCCAGGTAGACCTGGAACTGCATCACATAGAAGCCGATCATGGCGACGGAGAACAGCAGGAACGGCCGGTTGGCCACGATGCCGCGCCACTGGGACAGCACACTCTCCTGTCCGCCGGTCTTGGTGCTGCTCTTCGCGTCGTCGGCCCTGCGGGCGGGCAGGGCACGGATCTGCACGAGGCTCAGCAGCGCGAAGATCCCGGCCGCCACCAGGCAGGTGATGCGGAAGTCCACGCCGGTCAGCACCATGCCCACCAGCGGGCCGAGCAGGATTCCCGTCTGGTAGAAGACGTTGAACAGCGCGAAGGCCTCGACGCGCCGCTCACCGGCGTCCGCCGCGACGTAGGCCCGGACCGCCGGGTTGAACAGGGCGCCGGCAAGCCCGGTAGCCGCGGAGGCGGCCAGCAGCGCGGGCAGTGACTCCACCAGTCCCAGGGTGGCGAAGCCGGCGATCCGCAGCACAAGACCGGCGATGATCATGGGCTTGTAGCCGAGCCGGTCCGCCAGGGTGCCGCCGACAAGGAACATGCCCTGCTGGCTGAAGTTCCGGACGCCCAGGATGAGTCCGACGATCCAGCCGGCCAGTCCGAGGCTGCCGGACAGGTGCTGCGCCAGGTACGGCATCAGCATGTAGAAGCCGAGGTTGATGGTGAACTGGTTCACCATGAGCAGCTGGACGCTGCCCGGGTAGGAGCGCACCTGCGCGATGGTGTCCTTCACCGGCCCTCCTCCGCGTCGTCCCGGCCGAGCGCGTCGACTGCTTGGGCCTCTTCTGCTCCGGCCTCGTCCGGAGCACCGGATCCGGCGAGCACATCGACCAGCTCCGGCTCCGCCGCGGTGCCGGAGAGGGTGAGCGGGTCGACAACGGCGGTGCACCGCGTCCAGCGGGTGACCTCCTTCTCGTCCAGGCTGCCGATCACGTCCGGTTCGAGGAGCGGACGGGGTTCCAGCAGGCCGTGGGCGGCGCAATAGTCGTCGTCGTAGACGGTCCCCAGGTAGCGCTGCGGGCCGTCGGGGAAGATCGCCGCGATCCTGGCGTCCGCGGGGAGGATACGGGCCAGCCAGCCGGCCACGAGTGCGACGGCGCCGACGCTCCAGCCGCCGGTGGCGTAGTGCGAGTTGGCGAGCTGCCGGCAGGTCGCCACTGCCTCTGATGGCGCGACCCAGTGCACCTCGTCGAAGTTGTCGTAGGCGACGTTACGGGGATAGATGCTCGACCCCAGACCGCGCATCAGCCGCGGCCGGGCGGGCTGGCCGAAGATCGTCGAGCCGATGGTGTCCACCCCGACCAGGCTCAGGCCGGGGTAGATCTGCTTGAGGATCCGCGACACTCCCGCGGAGTGGCCCCCGGTGCCCACGCTGCACACCAGAACGTCGATGTGGCCGAGCTGGGAGGCCAGTTCCAGGGCGAGCGGGGTGTAGGCGGTGGTGTTGTCGGGGTTGTTGTACTGGTCCGGGCACCAGGAGCCGGGGTGCTGCCCGAGCAGCTGGGCGACGCGATCGCGGCGGGCCTGCTGCCAGCCACCGGTCGGGTGCGGCTCGGAGGCGATGTTGACCCGCGCTCCGTACGCGGTCAGCAACTGGGTCATGGACCGCTCCAGGCCCGGGTCGGTGACCAGGGTGACGGGGTGGCCGTAAACCATGCCGGCCAGGGCCAGGCCCAGACCGAGGGTACCGCTGGTGGACTCGATGATCCGGCCGCCCGGCTTCAGGTCGCCGCGGGCGCGGGCCCGCTCGACCATGTGCAGCCCGGGGCGGTCCTTGATGCCGCCGGGGTTGAAACCTTCCAGCTTCGCCCAGAACCCGCGACCGGCCGGGGCCAGGGGCTCGGAGACGTGCAGCACCGGGGTGTTGCCGACCAGCCCGGACATGCCGTGACCACAGGTGGTGGGGGTGCGGGGAATGGAAGCGTGGGGAGTGGAAACGCGGGGGGTGGAATCGTGGGGGGTGGATGTCGCTGAATGCATGAGTTCGCTCTCGCTCGATGACATGTGTGGGTGCTCATCTCGCGTGCCGCGGTGGAGTGGACGGGGGCGCGACCCCTTCCAGGGCGGCACGCCGCGGTCGGTCCGGCGACCGCGGCGAGGTGCTAAATGCGCCAGCAGCAGACGATGGCGAGTCTGGACCTGCCGGTCAGCTGCGTGCAGGGACCGCGCGGCCCCTGTTCGGACATGGAAAGGTGTGGCCGGCGGTCCGCGAGCACGGAGGTGCAGACCGCAGGTGGCGGTCCGGCGGTGAACGCCCGTCCGCCGGCCACGCCTGTCTGGCCCAGCACAGGCTGAGTGCAGAGGTGGCCGGTGGGCTCCTCGGACGCCGCAGGCTCCTTCGTCCCGGCCCGCTGCTCCGGCTGAGCGGCGGCACCGTACCGCGCCGTCTGCGGTACGTCCGCGCCGTGCGCGGTCGCCGTACAGCCGAAGAGCGCCAGCAGCGCAACGCCCAGAAGGCAGACGATCAGTCGACGAGACGCCGGTGAGTGCGCCGGGGGCCGGGACACTCCGCGACGGTCGGCGGATGTCCCCGCGGGGTCATGGCGCCATGGATCGGGTGTCGGGCGCTGCAGACGGGATAACACAGGTCCTCCGTGACCTCCGTACGGCAGTCACCGCTTCGAGCAGCCGAAGCAGAACTGCGCACAGCAATCGGGCGGTTGGCAGACAGGTGCCGGCAACCTGCCTGGCTGCGCCGTGGACACAGAGGGCGGGCAGCTCAGCCAGGCGGCACCGAATTGCTGGCCGCACCGGCCGGGGCGACAGACCGAGCCAACAGCGCTCGGCGGCCGGACCGGTGATGTGCCGGGAAGGCGTCGACCAGCGGGAACGACGCCTGAACTAGATCCGCAGGACCGAGGAGATGCCGGTCAGGGGAGGAGACGCCGAGACGTCATGGGCGGACCCGGGCCTCCCCAACGCCTTGTGCAGTAGCGGACTTTGCACCGCGTCCAGCGGCGCCAGGCAGGGGGAAGGCAGCTCCCCAGCAGGCTCGGGCTGGACGGACACGCAATCCTGGGCCGGATGCGCCGTCTCATGGCCGCCGTCGTGCTCATCGCACCCGGCCGCCTCGACAGCATGCTCCGCGGAGGTACCCGGCACCCCCTCCGCGGACGCACCGTGCACCTCGGCCTCACCGGAGCTCATCTGGGCGGCCGGGGACACCGACACGGGATCGATGTGGCCCGCCGCGCTCTCCGCGCTCACGCCATGCGTATACAGCAGGCCCAGCAACAGCACGGCCAGCCACAGCAGTCGCAGCGGACCCGCCCGATGAGAGCGGACCCGCAGCATGCTGAGCGCCGACCGGGCCGTAACCATGCCGTGATCCTAGCGGCACGGCAGGGGGCGGCATGTCCGCCCAGCCTGAACGGGAGGTGAACTGCCTCCGCCCCGCTGCCCCTTGGAGACCGGGGTCCCTTTCGAACGCTCGCGCTGACCTGCGCAAACGGCATGCCGAGACGATCCTGCCGCGATCGCAGAGATCAGTTCGCGGGATGTCACACCTCTGTCACGACGCAGACCACGGCACCGCCCCGACACCCGTCGGCGCCCTTGCGATTGCCACCACTGCATCCACGCCTCACCAGGCCATGGCGCCCGCACCCGACGCCTCCCGAACCGGTCGTCCGGCTCGACGGGCCGGCCGCCGAGTTCCACGTCCAGTTCGCGCGACAGTGTGTCCAGCGGTTCCTCGCCCGGATCGGTCTTACCACCGGGCAGGTAGAAGTTCTCCGGCGCTGCCTGCTTGCTCACGACCAAGAGCCGTCCGGCCTGTACGATGGCGGCCGCCACGACGACCAGCGGCTCCCCGTTACCGGCTCCTGACGGGGCAGGACCTGCGGCATGTGCCGTCATGGACGCCATCCTCTCCCTTGCCACCTGGTCCAGGTGGAGGCCCGAGACCGCAGGAGCTGAATCTCTCGGGCGGGTGTACCCCCAGCCTGCGCTGCACTCACCCTCGGCGGTGGCACTCGGCCGGCGGATCTGCGTCAGCGGTGCTGAGGCGCGATCCAGATCTCTTCGGGGTTCGGTGGTCTGCAGATGTCGTGAACGTGCCACCGGCTCCGTCCCAGGGGCATCAGCGGCCACCACCGGCCGCACGAGGAAGTAGAGGGAGACCAGCATGGCGATTCAGCGGATGGACAACGTCGGCATCGTGATCGAGGACATGGATGCCGCCATCGCGTTCTTCGCCGAACTCGGTATGCAGTTGGAGGGCAGGGCGCAGGTCGAGGGTCTCGTCGCCGACCAGTGCACCGGACTCGACGGCGTCCGCTGCGACATCGCGATGCTCCGGACCCCGGACGGTCACAGCCGGCTCGAGCTGGCGAAGTACCGCAGCCCCGCGGTGATCAGCGCCGGGCCGCGCAACCGGCCGCACAACGTTCTGGGCACGCACCGCGTCATGTTCGCTGTCGACGACATCGAGGACACCGTTGCGCGCCTGCGCCCTCACGGCGCCGAACTCGTCGGCGAGATCGCCCGGTTCGAGGACAGCTATGTGCTCTGCTACATCCGCGGCCCGGAGGGCATCATCGTCGGACTGGCCGAGCAACTGCGCTGAGGAAGGAAACGAACGTGGCGACCGCGGGCGGGAAGTGACCGGCCGAGCAGATCGAGGGACGGCGCCCGGCGAGCGGCGGGCCCCAAGTCGCAGCAGGGCACGTGAACGTTCGAGCGTGGCCGAATCGATCACGAATCGAGAAATGCGGAACGTGGGACGGCTTTTATCCTGCTCATCATGGATATAACCATTCACACGAGTTCCCTCCCGCACGACGACCCGGATGCGTCGCTCGCCTTCTACCGCGACGTCCTCGGCTTCGAGGTCCGCAGCGACGTCGGACAGGGCAGGATGCGCTGGATCACGGTCGGCCCGGCCGGTCAGCCCGGCACGTCCATCCTTCTGGCACCGCCGGCCGCCGACCCGGGAGTCACCGAAGACGAGCGCCGCACCATCACCGAGATGATGGCCAAGGGCACCTACGGCTGGATCCTGCTGGCCACCCCGGACCTCGACACCACCTTCGAGAAGGTGCAGGCCGGCGACACCGAGGTCGTACAGGAGCCGACCGAGCAGCCGTACGGCATCCGCGACTGCGCCTTCCGCGACCCCGCAGGCAACCTGGTCCGCATCCAGGAGCTTCGCTGAGCCGCACGACCATCGGTGCGGCTGTGTGGCTGTCCTGCCCGCCGGCCCTCGACATCGACCGTCCGGGTGTCCGCCTCGGCAGGCACCCGGGTGCTCATAGGCGTCGATGGAAGATCAGAAAAAGGGGAGTGTTCTCATGTGCCAGCCTGAGTGGCGGCGTGCACGCGTCCAGGCGCAGCGCCTGACTGATCTCGCGCGGCTGCGCCGCGTCCGCGACCGGATCGACAGGGAGTACGCGCAGCCGCTGGACGTGGAGGCGCTCGCCCGCAGTGTGAACATGTCCGCCGGGCACCTCAGCCGGCAGTTCCGGGCTGCCTATGGTGAGTCGCCGTACGCGTACCTGATGACGCGTCGCATCGAGCGGGCGACGGCGCTGCTGCGCCGTGGTGACCTGAGCGTCACCGAGGTCTGTTTCGCGGTCGGCTGCGCGTCGCTGGGCACGTTCACCACCCGCTTCACCGAGCTCGTCGGCATGCCGCCCGGGGCCTTCCGGCGCCGCGCGGCGGATGCGGCGGCCGACAGCGCCGATGCCGCGAGTGCGGCCGGTGAGCCGGGGCCTTCGGTCACGGTGGAGGGGATGCCGGCGTGTGTGGCGAAGCAGGTGACAAGACCGGTCAGGAATCGAGAAGCCCCGGCCGCTGGGCAGCCCATAGCGTGACGGTCATGGCAACCACCGCATCCACCACGTCCATCGTGTCCGTCGCATCCGTCACCCTCGAGGTGGCCGACCCCGAGGCCGCCCGCCGCTTCTACACCGCCTTCGGAGTGGACACGCACATACGCCTGCGGGCGTCCGAGGCGCCCTCCACCGGATTCCGCGGCTTCACCCTGGCGCTCACGGTGTCCCGGCCGACCACCGTCGACAGCTTCCTCGGTGCCGCCGTGGATGGCGGCGCCACGGTGCTCAAGCCCGCCGCGACGTCGCTGTGGGGCTACGGTGGCGTCGTCCAGGCCCCGGACGGGTCGATCTGGAAGGTCGCGACCTCGGCGAAGAAGGACACCGGCCCGGCCACCCGCGAGATCGACGAGATCGTCCTCCTGCTCGGCGTCGAGGACGTGAAGGCCGGCAAACAGTTCTACGTCGGCCGGGGCCTGACCGTGGCCAGGAGCTTCGGCGGCAAGTACGCCGAGTTCGCCTCCGACGCCTCCAGCCCCGTCAAGCTGGCGCTGTACAAGCGCCGCGCCCTGGCCAAGGATCTCGGAGTCCCCGCCGACGGCACCGGCTCGCACCGCATCGTCCTCGGCAGCACCGCCGGCCCCTTCACCGACCCGGACGGATTCGCCTGGGAGGCCGCGACGTCGCTCACCCCCGCGCCGTCCGCGGCGCCTGCACTCTCCTGACCCGGCCCGGCACTCCCGCACCGACCCACGTCATCCCTGTACGAGAGGAAACCTGCCATGCAGTCCACGACGTCCTCCGCCGGCAACTCCGGCACGGCCGCTGAGCAGTACAACGGATTCACCGCCGAGGAGCGGGCCGCGATGAAGGAGCACGCACAGGAGCAGAAGAAGGCCGCGGCACGGCGCGGTTCGCGGGCGGAGAAGGAAGCGGCAGCGGAGCGCGACGTGCTCGCGAAGATCGCCGAGATGCCGGAAGCGGACCGAGTCCTCGCCGAGCGGATCCACGCCATCATCAAGACCGCCGCTCCGGACCTCACGCCCAAGCTCTGGTACGGGATGCCCGCCTACGCCAGAGACGGCAAGGTCCTCTGCCACTTCCAGAGCGCGCAGAAGTTCAAGTCGAGATACGCCACGCTCGGCTTCAGCGATCAGGCGGCATTCGACGACGGCGCCATGTGGCCGACCGCCTACGCCCTGAAAGAGCTGACCGCAGCCGACGAACAGCGCATCACCGCGATCGTCGAGAAGGCGATGGGCTGAGGCGACCCCGGTGGTGCTTGGCGTCCGTCGCGGTCGATCCCGTATTGGCCGACCTCGCCGCTCGCATGGAATCAGCTTGCGTGGGCGTAATTGGTCTTCCTCACCTTGGCGCATGGTGGCCGGCACGCCCTTGCCGGCCGGGTGGGTGGAAGAGGCGGGAACGCCCTGGCCGTGGCTGATCTTGATGCTGAGCTGGGAACGGTCGTCCGCGTCCTGCGCGCCGATGTCTTGTGCTCCTTGATGCAGCCAGCCGGGGTGCAGCCCTTTCGTCAAAGTCGGGGCGGGCGGCCTTGGTCTCAGACGGCACATGGTCTTTGCGTCGGCGGGCTCGACCGCCAGCGGCGCGGCGAAGTTCCGGGTACATGCAGCTTCTTGCCCGGGACCGTCGGCCGCAACATGCTCGGCTCGCCCGCCCGGCCTTCCCGCGCCCCGGCAATGCCGGGACCGCCTCGGCGATCCAGCGCAACTCCTGACTCGCTGACAGCCCTTCGACGGCACCTCCCCGGGGCCTAGCGGTCCCGGCACAGCAAACCTGCTTCTTTGGGTCGCTGCGGGCAGCCCATCAGGGGGTGCAGCTGTGTGGCGCGACACGAGCGGTTCGCAGGACGCGCCGATCGAATCTGGATGCCGATCGGCGCGTCGGTGACCGCAGGCGGCCGTATCAGGCGAGGTGCCGGGAGAAGAATCCCAGCGTGCTGTCCAGCTCGAATGCCGGCATGTCGCCGTGTTCGCCGGGGTTGGCGTGGAGCGTCTTGTCAGCCGAGGCGAAGGCATCGAAGAGCGCCAGGCTCTGGTCGCGCGGCACGCGCTCATCGTCCCATTGCATCAGGAACTCCACCGGGACGGTGATCCGTGCGGCGTCTGCGGCCGAGGCCAAGGCTCCGCCAAGGCCCAACACGGCAGCGCGCACCCGGGGTTCGGCGGCGACGAAGGGAACGCCGAGTCCGCATGCCAGCGACACCCCCCAGTAGCCCACCGGGCCGGCGCCGACGTGATCGAGCTGCTGGACCGCGTCCAGAACCATCTGCCATTCCGGAACGGTCTGGCGGGCCACGAGGGCCTGGAATGCGGCGATGAGCGGTGCCGGCTCTTCTCCGGCCTCCACACGGGCCTGGTTCTCGGTCGCGATGCGGTTGTACTCCTCGACCACAGGCCGGTCACCATGGCCCGGAACGTCGACCGCCACCACGGCAAAACCGCACTCGGTCACGAGACGCCGGGCAAGGCCCAGGATGTCGGGGGCTTTCTTGTGCTGACCGCCGCCGTGTCCCATCACGATGAGGGGACGCGTACCGGCAGCACCTTCCGGCGTCCACAGAACGCCGGGAATATCGTTGAGGACGAAGAGCCGTTCGCAGACGCCGTCAAAGGACGTCTCAGAGGTGAAGTGCACAGCGTTGCAAGCCTTTCGGGGCGCCTTGCGGGCACTCCCTGGGCCATGCGGGGGAGGGAAGCCCGACCTGTCACAGCGTTGATCGGTCTCACCTCCCAAGTTCGCATCCATGCACGGCGACACCGAAAGTATCACGAGGGTCTTCGGCCAGGTCCGATCAGGGTTGCCGCTGGAGCGACTCGTCCGAAGGGTAGTCGGGGGAGGGGAGGACATCCTGTACCGCGACCGAGTGGCTGGAGCACAGCGTCACCGATTGCAGCTCGGGCAGGCGGCCGGAGAGATGATGTCCGAGAGCTTCGAAGAGAGCACCGACCCTGGGCGGCAGGCTCAGGACCTTTCCCCGCACCGGTGCCCTCAGGCGCCGGCCGACCCTCGCCATAAAGGGCGCCCCCCCAGGCTCCGCTCGCTGCGGTCACCGGCTCGCGAGCGAACGTCAGCCCAAGTTCATCGGTGGCGGCCACACCAGCCCGGAAAGGACGCTGCCGCCCGGCGAGCCCGGACGGCAGCATCCATCGCGACGAAGCCGAGTTACTCCTCGCCCTGCTCCGCCTCGGCCTCTTCCAGCAACTCCTGCTCGTGCAGGCTCAGCTCAGCCGGCGGGTTGTTACCCCCCACACCTACAACGTCCGATGAGCCCATGGTGATCCCCTCCGGCGCGCCGTCCGCCGCGGGCGGCGGTGTAGACGAGGGTGCACAGCATCTGTGCGTAGGCGGCGGCTGAGGCGTCAGTGCGCAGGCCGGTCGCCTTCACGTCGGCGACGTCCGGTTCCAGCTGGCCGTGGACGGGGCGACGACGTCACTGCGACTGGACGACGAGATCCCGCTGCCTCCCACCACCCCGGCACCGTACCCGCGCCGGACGCCCAGCGTCTGAACAGGCCTGATGACACTGGTCCCGCTGGGCTGAGCCCAGCGGGACATCTGCGTCCATCAGCGCCGCTCGATCCTGAAGACCAGGGGAGTGCCACCGGCCGCTATGAGCCCGACGAATCAGCCCTGCTCACACCAGAGGGCTAGCCCCGCAAGTCCCAGTTCTCCCAGGAAGGGCGAAGGCGGGGGGACGGACAACTGGTACACGGCCACGACCAAGGCGTGAACCGACCGCGAAGGTGCGACCGGGCCCTCTATCTTCTGTCACATCGCAGGTCACAGCACTACTGTCAAGCGAGGCCGACAGCATGGCCTCATGAGGCTCGTGGGATGGGTCCGCGTCAGCACCGGCCGTCAGCTCAACGGCTACAGACTCGACGTCCGGGAGAAACAGGTACGGCAATGGTGCCGCCGGCCGGCCACCGACTCGGCCGCACCATCTACCGCGACGAGGGCCGCTCAGGAACCCTCGAATGCCGACCGCGTGGTGCGGAGGCAGGGTTCATCCGGTGGCGCACGTTGACGGTGCGAACGCGTCGGTGTTCTGTTCGGTGACGCGGATGTAGGCGTCGAGCGCTTCTCGTGAACGGGTCAAGGTGTCGATCTGGCGGTCGAGCTTGCTCCGGCGCTGACGGAGTGCGGTCAGAAGCTCCACGCACGGCTCGAGGTCCGGTGTCACCCCCCGTACGCAGGGTTGCAGGAATGCGATCTCCTCGGTCGAGAGCCCGGCCTCCAGCAGCTTGCGGATCTGGGTGACCGTCGTCACGGAGTCTTCCCCATAGTCCCGGTACCCGTTGGCAGCTCGTGCCGGCTCCAGAAGCCCTTGGGCTTCGTAGTAGCGCAATTGGTGCGCCGGCACTTTGGTCCGCCGGCTGAGCTCACCGATCAACATGCGGATACTCCCGACCGTTCTTGACCTTCATACCGATATCAACGTTGAAGATACCGGCATGACCAGTTCAGAACACGATCACGCAGGATCCGATCAGGCTGGATCGGTGACCCTCCTCGGCCTGGGACTGATGGGGCACGCCCTGGCCGGCACGCTCCTGGCCGCGGGGCACCCGACGACGGTGTGGAACCGCTCCACTGACAAGGGCACGGACCTGATCAGCCGCGGTGCACGCCGGGCGGACTCGGCAGGCGAAGCGATCACAGCCGGCTCCCTCGTCATCGTCTGCATCACCGACAACAACGCCGTCCGCGAGCTTGTCCGACCACTCGCCGCCGAGCTACGGGGCCGCACGCTCATCAACCTGACGTCCGGGTCATCGAGCGAGGCCCGCGACCTCTCCGACTGGGCCGCCCAGCACGAGATCGCCTACCTCGACGGGGCAATCCTGGCTGCCCCTACGGGCATCGGCACCTATGAGGCCGCCATCCTCTACTCCGGCGACAAAGACGCCTTCGACCAACACAACCCCACGCTGCGGAAACTGGCCACCCCGACGTTCCTCGGCAACGACCCGGGCCTCGCTGCACTCCACGATGTCGCTGTGCTGGGCATGATGTGGAGCATCCTGAACGCCTTCCTCCACGCCGCCGCACTCCTCCAGTCGGCAGGGGTCTCCGCAACCGCACTCACTCCGGTCCTGCAAGGCGGCATCGCCACCACCGCCGGATGGCTCGCCGGCTACGCCGAGCAGATCGACACCGGCGTCTTCCCCGGAGACGACTCGACGATCGCCACCCACCTGGCCGCCATGACTCATCTCGTCGACGAGAGCAGCGCCCATCGAGTCAGCACCGACCTGCCACTTCAGATCAAGGCGGTCGCCGACCGTGCCATCGCCGAAGGGCTCGGCCAGTCGGGATACGCCGCGATGATCAGCCAGTTCCGGAGCCCGGAATGAGCCAAGACAGCCTTCGGGGACTCCTGGCTGCCGGCTCACTCGGCATACTCGCCACACTCAGGTCCAACGGCAGGCCCCAACTCTCTCCAGTCCAACCCAGCTACGACCCGGTCAACGACGTCGTCCTGATCTCGACCCGAGAGGGACTCGCGAAGACCCGCAACTTTCGCAGAGACCCACAGGCCGCGCTCGTGGTCACCAGCGGGGACGGGCGCGCCTGGGCCACCGCCGAGGGCGTCGTCACGCTGCACGGTCCCGGCACGGCGCCTGACGATCCTGCTGTCGAGGCACTGGTCAACTACTACCGCACCGCAGCCGGCGAGCACCCGGACTGGGACGAGTACCGCCAGGTGATGGTCGCCGACCGGCGGGTCCTCATCGAGCTGCACGTTGACCACATCTACGGCGACAAGATCGCATGAACTCCGCGCATTCCCGCGCAGCGTGACAAAGAGACACGCGCGTGCCCGTCGTCGGCCGCCGCCCTCGTGTGGTGTTTCGAACTCTGCCGCGGGTGTGAAGGGTCCTGGTCCGCTGTCCTGGTCTGCCGAGGACCGAACGCCTCATCGGCACGAACGGTGGCGGCCCTGACAGGTGTCAGTGCGAAAGGGCCGGGGCCGGAGTGCAGAGTGGGACACATCCACCGCCCGAGACGAGTGGTCGGCGAGGGCGGTGGGAGTGACAGCGGCCACGGGGGCTGGGGGAAGCACTTGCCCGCTGTGGCCTACGAGCCCAACCCATGGGGGAGAGCATGTTCCGATCCGTACGCAGGACGGCCGTCGCCGCGACCCTGCTGGCCGCCGTCGGTGGCCTCGGGGCCATCGCTGCGCCCGCCAACGCTGCACCCGCCGGCACCGGGTCAGCCACGGCAGGCGACGTCTCGGCGAAGTCCATCGACCGCTGGGCCTACTGCTCGGTCGCTCCGGCCGGATCCCTCGTTCTGGACTACGACACCATCAACGACGACCCCGCCGACACGAGCGTCTGCTGGAGCGGCTCCGGCCGGGCGGCCAACCCGGACCAGCACGGGGAGCTCCGCCAGGTGCACACCGCCAACAACCGCGGCTCCCTCCACCTGAAGACCGCAGGGAAGGAGTGGGACCTGCCCTTCAACCGCAACGAGACACACAACATCCCTCAGGACACCGTCCTGCTGGGACTCTCCATGAACGAATGAGCAAGTCCGGGGCCGGACCGTCCGACTAGTGACCACCACGATGCGGCATGGCCGGGCGGTTCGCCCCGCGGAAGGCCGGGGCCCGGCGGGTCCCGGCCTTCCCGCCCTTGGCAGCCGAGCTGCCTGCCAAGGTTCGGGAATCCCGAACCTCTGATCCGGGTGCTTGCTCCATCGCCGGCTGACCCGCGGTTCCGTAGCGTCGTGGGCATGGTGAACGCGCACAGCGAACGGCATGGGGCCGCCCCGCGTCCGGCCACGTGTGAACGAGCGTCGGGCACGGCGTGCACGCAAGGGGCGGATGCAAACCGGCGGCCAGGAGCGGGTCGTGCCTGCATTCTTGTCGCTGCCCGGCTACGTCGGCCACGCCCACGCCGTCACGCGCTCGGCTTGGGGCGATACCTAGGACTACCGCACTACCGCACCGTGTGCCGCTATGCGACCAGCAACGGCTGGGCCGCCGGCACCACCCGCACCGAAGCCGTCGTACCGCCCCCAACGAGACCGCAGACCTGGCCGCCCTGCACGCTGCCGCCCAGGAACACACCGGCCGGCCCGTCCGGCTGGCTGTCCGTCGAGCGCAAGGCGATCCACCGGCCGCAAGGGC
Source organism: Streptomyces oryzae (assembly GCF_017676365.1). Classification (GTDB taxonomy): domain Bacteria; phylum Actinomycetota; class Actinomycetes; order Streptomycetales; family Streptomycetaceae; genus Streptomyces; species Streptomyces oryzae. Next base: position 24,108 of record NZ_JADKMA010000033.1, on the reverse strand, counting down.
CCGGCCGGGACGCCGGCGCTCCCCTGCACCGGCTCCGCCACAGTGCCCTCACACACGACGCCCGCCTGTTGGCGGCCAGTAGACTCGACAGCCGTGGCGGACACCCAGTACGAAGACCTGTTGCGGCTGGTACTCACCTCCGGGACGGCCAAAGCCGACCGGACGGGCACCGGCACCCGAAGTGTTTTCGGGCACCAGCTGCGCTACGACCTCTCGCAGGGGTTCCCGCTGATCACCACCAAAAAGGTGCATCTCAGGTCCATCGTGTACGAATTGCTGTGGTTCCTGCGAGGTGACTCGAACGTCGAGTGGCTGCATGAGCACGGCATCACCATCTGGGACGAATGGGCCGACTCGAACGGCGACCTGGGGCCGGTCTACGGCGTACAGTGGCGTTCATGGCCCGCTCCGGACGGCAGGCACATCGACCAGGTCAGCGAGGTTCTCGACACTCTGCGCCGGGATCCGGACTCCCGCAGAATGGTCGTCTCCAGCTGGAACGTCGCTGAGCTGGGCAAGATGGCTCTCGCGCCGTGTCACGCCTTCTTCCAGTTCTACGTCTCCGACGGCAAGCTCTCCTGCCAGCTGTACCAGCGCAGCGCCGACCTGTTCCTCGGTGTCCCGTTCAACATCGCCAGCTATGCCCTGCTCACGCACATGGTGGCGCAGCAGGTCGGCCTCGAACCGGGTGACTTCATCTGGACTGGAGGCGACTGCCACATCTATGACAATCACGTCGAGCAGGTGGCCGAGCAGCTCTCGCGCATCCCGTTCGGGTTCCCCCGACTGCGTCTGCGTCAAGCCGACTCGCTTTTCGAATACGCCTACTCCGATGTGGAAGTGCTCGACTACGAACACCATCCAGCCATCAAAGCTCCGGTCGCGGTGTGAACGTCGGGCTGATCCGGGCGCAGAACGCCGTCCCGTGCTGATGGGGCGCAAGACGCGGGGTGGGATGGCTGCGTGCACGGGCGGATCCGCATCGGCGGATGACGGCGGCGATCGCGTCGACCCCTCTCCTGACCCCGCCCTGGCCGCTCCTCCCGGGAAGGGCTGGTTTGCGGCAACTCGATGGCTGGGAGCGTGGCGCACCAGTGAGGGCACGTCCCCTAGTTGTTGCGGGGGAGGACGCAGCCAGCAGCCAGCAGCCAGCAGGCAGCGCGATCACGCCTGTCGCAGGTTCGGGTCTACGTGGAGCTGACGGAACCCCTGCTCCAGGAGAGCTGAGCGTTTCGCCTTCCCGTCTGATCGCACCCACTCGCTGGACACGGCGTCGAGCACTGCGGTGGCGGCGTTGGTGAGCAGGTCCGCGGTGTACGCGTCGATATCGACGCCTGGCCGCCCTTGGAGTGCGTCGCTGACTCGCCGGCGCCATTCTGTTCGGCGTTGGTGGAGTCTTCCGACCAGTGCGGGCGTGGCTTCGATGAGGCGGAGCGTTGCGAGCACCTGCTCGCTGGCATGGATCTCCTCCTGCCAGGCCCCAAGGACGTGCTGCAGGCACTCCCATGGCCCTTCCTCGGCAGGCCGTGCAGCGATGTCGGCAACCACCTTCTCTCCGGTGAGGTCGACGCCGTCGAAGACGACGTCTTCCTTGGTGGCGAAGTAGCGGAAGAAGCTGCGTTTGGTCATGCCGGCCGCTTGAGCGATGTCTTCGACGGTCGTGTTGTCGAACCCCTGGCGGACGAACAGGCCGATGGCCACCTCGGCAATCTCTGCCCGTACCGCTCGGCGGGTGCGTTCGCGCAGTCCTTCTCCCATGCACCAAGTCTACTTTGCGTCATCGACTGTCTATAGTGTCACCGAGTGACAGATACCAGATACCAGATGGGGAATGGAGTGGTGACGATGGAAGGCAAGACCGTCCTGGTGACCGGCAGCACCGGGGGCATCGGTAAGGAGACCGCGCGCCAACTGGCGGGGCTCGGCGCCGGCGTCATCCTCGTCGGCCGCGACGAGAACCGCGCCGACGCTGCTGTGGCGGACCTCCGCCGCTCCAGCGGGAACGAAAGCGTCATGGCGATAACGGCCGACATGTCCCGGCTCCGCGATGTCCATCGCCTCGCCGAGGAGGTCGGCACCCGGATCGGTGGCGTGGATGTGCTGATCAATAACGCCGGAGCGACCCGATCCCACCGCGAACTGACTGAGGACGGCATCGAGACGGCGTTCGCGGTGAACGTGGTCGCGCCGTTCTGCCTTACTCACTGGCTGATGCCGGCCCTGACGGCCTCGGGGCCGGCCCGGGTCATCAACATCACCGGCGGCATCCCGCGGGGACGGATCGACCTGACCAACCTGCAGGGCGAGAAGTCCTATGTCGGGTTGTCGTTCTACAACCAGACCAAGCTGGCTCAGATGGCGATGAGCTACCGCTTCGCGCAGGAGCTCGAGACGACGCGAGTGACGCTGAACGTCGCCTATCCCGGGCACGCCTACACCTCGATGAACAAGAACCTTGCCACCAGCAGCTACCCGCCGCCGGCCCGCCCGATCGTGCCGCTGCTGCGGCTCGCGATGCCCGTCGTGTACGGGCACCGGGCGCTGCTCAGGGCCACGCGCTCCAGCGTGTACCTCGCCTCCAGCCCCGAGGTTCAGGACACCCACGGCACCTACTTCAACAGCAAGGCCGCCCCCACCCCGTGGCCCGCTGCGGTCCTCGACGAAACCACCCGCAACACCATCTGGGAGCTGTGCGCGACACAGCGCGACCGCCTGACGACGTGACACCCGCCACCGACGAGAACGGACGCGTCCATGGCAGATCGCAACGCCCCCTCAGCCCTGAGGGGTTAGGTCCCCGGGCAGCCGGCGAATCCGGCTGACGCATCGCAGCAACTCGGCCACGCGTCCAATGACCTTCACCCACTGGTTCCCCGCCGCTCCTCGGCCGACAGCGCCGGCGTGTCAAGCCGATGAGTTTGCCTGTTGCCTGAAGTCTTCCTTGTGACATTCCCGCCCCGCCTGCGGATCAGGAAGCAGCGGGTCCCGCTGCCGTGGAGAAGTAATGGAGGCCAGGATGACCAATCCCATTCGGCTGTACATGTCGATGTCGCTCGACGGCTACATCGCCGGGCCGGACGATCGGCCAGGTCAGGAGCTCGGACGCGACGGCGGACGGCTTTTCAACTGGCTCGACGATCGGGAGTCCGACGGTCCGAGCGGCCAGGTCTTCCGCGAAGCGCTGGCGACCGGCGCGGTGATCTCCGGCCGTCGGACCTTCGAACTCGCCGGGCGCTGGCAGGGCGACCACCACGACGGCGTGCCGATCTTCGTCCTCACCCACCAGGTGGCCGACGGGGACGTACCACCCGGCCACGCGCGTTTCGTCACCGATGTCGAGGAGTGTGCCCGCCAGGCTCGCGCAGCCGCCGGGGACCGGCCGGTCATGGTCCATGGGGCGGGTGCGGCCCAAGCGCTCCTCCGCGCCGGGCAGATGGACGAGATGGAGATCCACCTGGTTCAGGTCCTCCTCGGAGACGGCCGAAGGCTGTTCGACCATCTGGGCGGTGACCACATCGAACTCGACCTCGTCCGACGGCTCGAGGACCGAGATGTCACGCACCTGCGCTACCGGGTGCGCCGACCCGAGATGACAGTGTGAAGACGCTCTTGGTCGCCTACCGCGTCACCGACCTGGACCGCTCGCCCGGTTTCCACACCGCCCTGGGCTACGTCGAGCTGGGCAACGCCAGAAGCCGAGATGTGCCGTAGAACTGGCAGGCCGTCTCGAACGACGCCCATGCCGCTCGCATGTCCTCGTCCAGGCGGGGCCTCGACCGACCCCAGGACGACGGGCCGCGCCGACGTTAGAGTCAGCGTCACCTCCAGGTGAGCACAAAGGCGGCGGACAGCACGGGATCCGCGCTGCTGCAGAGCGGACAGCGGTTGTCCCGGGCTGCTGATCACTGGCCGGCGTCGGAAGCGGCGAGGTGACCTTCCGGTACTTGTAGCACTCAGATCTGCTCGTCGGGCTTCTATGCGCACGCCAGACGAAACCCGGACACCGGACGGACGGTGCAGTGTCGACGTCAGCGAGGGACCACCGTGGCTGAGGTGCAAGGGTCGTCGACCGGAGTGGACATGGTGCTCCTTGAGGCGGTCGGTCACCTGATGGTGGGGGAGGAGCTGGGACGGTGCAGGGCCACCCCGGTGCCTACGGCGGGCTGACCGTGGGGGTGTTCGCGGAGCGGTGGGGTGTCTGGGCGACCGGTTTGACGTCTGGCGATCCTTGCCGTGTTCGGGCCGTGGGTGGAACTGGGCGGTCCCGCCGCGACCGGGGCGCGCGGACCGCGCAGCGCGGCGCGCACCACCGCAGGCCGCAGCGCCGCCGAGGGCGCGGCGGCGTTCTGGAGCTGCTGGAGCAGCAGGTTCGCCGCAGCCCGTTCGGTGGCCGCCGCCGCCGCGATCCGGGCCGCGTACCGTCTGCCGAGTCGGGCCCGCCAGCCGCCCGCCCGCGGATCCTGCTCACCGTGCGCGGCACGCAGCGCACGGGTGCTCGCCTCCCAGACGGGGGAGAGCCGATGGGCGATCGCCCTGCGTACGCGATAGCCGAGGCCCACGGCTGTGCCGTGTGCGGCCAGCAACTGGTCCAGGACCAGGGCGCAGTGCACGGCGACCGTCATGCCCTGGCCGTGTGCCGGGTCGAGGGCCACGACGGCGTCACCCACGACGAGGAACTGGTCCGGCCAGCGGCGCAGTTTCTCGTAGTGCCGCCAGCGGTTTCCGCTGGGGCCGCAGCTGTAGACCGGGCCGAGCGGCGTTGCGGCCTGGAGGACGTCGTGCAGCAGCGGATCGCGCAGTGCGCCCGCGGCACGCAGCAGCCCGGTGTGGTCGGTGGGCGGACGGGAGCCGTCGCCGGAGCACACCGACACCGACCAGCGGCCGCCCTCGACCGGGTTGAGCATGCCGCAGGCCGGGTGGCCGGGGGCGGGCGTCAGCAGCAGGCTCTTCCAGTCCGCGACATGGCCTACCGGCGGCGCGAACACAGCGGTGGCGAAGGCGGTGCGGGACTCCACGGTCGTATCACGGGGCGGTACGTAACCGAGTTCGGCGAGCCACTGGGGTGCGCGCGAGGCGCGACCGGTGGCGTCCACGACGAAGTCGGCGACGAGCAGGCGTCGCTCCCCCCATCCGCCGGGCACGCGGCGGTCGCGGCCACGCACCCACACGCCGGTGACGGTGTCCTGCTGGCCGGGCTCCAGCAAGACGGCGTCATGCTGTTGCAGGAAGGTCACTTTCGGGTCGGCGCGCAGCCGGTCGCGTATCAGCGCGTCCATGAGGTCGCGGCTGGCGCTGAGCGACGACAGATTGCTCTCCGCGCGGGGCAGCCAGCCGGCCGGGCCGAGCAGCAGCACGTCTTCAGTCATCCGCACCACAACCGCCCCGGCGTCCGCCAGTTCCCCAAGGATGCCGGGGAACAGCAGCTCCAGGCCATGCTGGGCGGCGGTGGTCAGGCCGTGAGTGTGCCGCGCCTGGGGCACGCCGCGGCGCCGCCCGGCCCCGCGCGGCACCCAGTCGCGTTCGACCACGGTGACCCGGTCCATGAAGTTGGCCAGGGCTCGCGCCGCGGTGAGCCCGGCGAGGCTCGCGCCGATGACCACGGCATGGCCGTGGCCGTCGGCAACGTGCTCATCCAGCGTCATCTCACCCACCCTCCTCCCCGTACGTCCTGCGTTCTCTCTCCGGCGGAGGCCGTTCGCGCAAATCCGCCTGCCGCCGAGACGGCTGGGCATGACGTCGACGGCTTTCGCGACAGCCCGGTGCACGCCCGGCGACGGCAAAGGGGCAACTCTGCCTTGCCGGTCAGTTCAGTGACTGGTCCGACTCCTGGTCCACCGCAGAGCTGCGCTGCGCGCCGATCGCCGCGTGGCCGCCTGACGAACCGGGACCGTGGGGCGCGTGGTCGCCGTGCTCCAGGGCCCCGTGCTCCAGCTCTTGCGCCGTCGGCTTGGCGATGTTTCCGCCGTAGAGCCAGCGGCTGAATCTGTAGCGCAGCATCTGCTTGCGGTACCCCGGGTTGCGCACGCCGTCGTGCTCCGCCCGCGGCTTCGGGAGCGGCTTGTAGTCCTCCCTGGCCAGCAGGGTGTACTCGTGCCAGCGGTCCAGCGGCTCGTGCACCTCGACGAACTCGCCGTGCGGCAGCCTGCGGATCCGCCCGGTTTCCCGGCCGTGCAGGAGCTCGTCGCGCTCCCGCCGCTGCAGGGCGAGACATATCCGCTTGGTGATGATGTACGTCAGCGCCGGGACTACGAAGAAGCCGAACCGCACAGCCCAGGTGATGGCGTTGAGCGACAGGTGGAAGCTCTCGGCCAGGACGTCGTTGGCGCCGCCGAAGAACAGCACCAGGTACAGCGAGACGAACGCGATGCCGAATGCGGTCCGCGTGGGGTGGTCGCGGGGCCGGTCCAGCAGATGATGCTCCCGCTGGTCACCGGTGACCCAAGCCTCCAGGAACGGCCACAGGGCGATCACGAGCATCATCACCGTCGGCAGCACGACGGCCGGGAGCAGCACGCCCATGTTGACGGTGTAACCGCCGGGCAGGACGAACTCCCAGGCCGGCATGGCGCGCAGGGCGCCCTCCAGGAAGCCCATGTACCAGTCGGGTTGCGAACCCTGCGAGATCTGTTCGGCCCGGTAGGGGCCGACCCTCCACACCGGATTGATCTGGGCAATGCCGGCGAGGAGCGCGAGCAGGCCGGTGACCAGGAAGAAGAAGCCGCCGGCCTTGGCCGTGTAGTGCGGCAGCAGAGGCTGGCCGACCACATTCTGCTCGGTGCGCGCGGGGCCTCTGAACTGGGTGTGCTTGTGGTAGAAGACCAGGATCAGATGGACGGTGACCAGGGCGAGGATGATGCCCGGCACCAGCAGGATGTGGAAGCTGTAGAACCGGCCGATCACGTCGTGGCCCGGGTACTCGCCGCCGAACAGGAACATCGCCAGGTATGTGCCGACCAGCGGAATCGCGAGGGTGACCCCCTCAGCGATGCGCAGACCGGTACCGGACAGCAGATCGTCGGGGAGCGAGTACCCGAGGAAGCCCTCCAAGGTGACCAGGACCAGCAGCATGAAGCCGATCAGCCAGTTGGCCTCGCGCGGCTTGCGGAACGAGCCGGTCAGGAAGTGCCGGAGTGTGTGGATGCACAGGGCGCCGATCATGATCAGGGCCGACCAGTGGTGCAGTTGCCTGATCAGCAGGCCACCACGCACGTCGAAGCTGATCTCGATCGTCGACTCGTAGGCCCGGGACATAGGGACGCCGTGCAGCGGGGCGTGCGTGCCCTCGTACACGACCTCCGTCATGCTCGGGTCGAAGAACATGGTGAGCCACACGCCGGTGAGCAACAGCACGATGAAGCTGTACAGCGCGATCTCACCGAACATGAAGCTCCAGTGGTCGGGGAAGACCTTGCGGATCAAAAACCGGAAATTGTAGATTCCGAGCCGTCCGTCCGCCCAGTCGGCAATCCGGACACCCGCCGACGGCGCATCGGTGCGTGCACCCGCTGGTGCTGTTTTGGTCGTACTCATCTCTGCGAACCAACCGACTCACGGAAACCGCAGGCGAATGAGGGCGAGGTGCGCGCCATCCGCACCCGAACGGGGAGGGTGCCTGCGAGGAGCCGGGCACCCTCGTCGACCCCGTCGCGCCGACATTCTTGCGGCGGCGAATCGGGCGGACACTCCACCAGTTTGAATTCGAATTCGCTCCCCGTCAGGAGCGGCCTCACTCTCACCTGGTCCAGCTCTGGTCCAGCCGGGACGATGCCGGCAAACGAGATCAAGGGAATCCCTCTTTTCTGGAATTGAATCCGAGAGTTACCACTTCATGCGTCACGCCTGCCCTGCGCAGGACAGGCTTTGACCGGCACGCGGGGGCGGCTGCCGGGCCGAGCCCTTCGGCTAGCCTTCCTGCTCCCGCCGCGCCGCGCGGGCTGCGCGGTTGGCCTCCCGGCTGACCGCCCACGCGTCCGCTACCGGCCCGATATGCGCCAACTTGTCGGGGTTGGTCACCGAACGGATCGTCTGGATCTGCCCCTCGCGGACGTCGAGGACCATGGCGGCCAGGACCTTGCCCTCCCGGTCGCAGAAGATCGCGCCGGGCTGGCCATTCAGCTCGTGCGGCTGCCACGTCACGTCGATGCGCACCAGCATCGGGAAGTACGCAGCGAACAAACGGGCCACGTTGTCGGCGCCCATGATCCCCCTGGCCAACTGAGGACTCTTGCCACCGCTGTCGCCGACCATGGACACATCCGCGGCGAGCAGATCACGCAAGTCATCGACGTCGCCTTCTCGGAGCGCGTTGAAAAACCGCTCCGCCAGTTTGTCTCGCTCGCGTTGGTCCGCGTCGAAGCGCGGTCGGCCCTCCTCCATGTGTCGCCGAGCCCGTACGGCCAGCTGTCGACACGCCGACTCCGACCGGCCCACCGCAGCAGCGATCTCCTCGAAGTTGAACGCGAAGACCTCACGCAACACGAACACCGCACGCTCCAGCGGGCTGAGGCGTTCCATGAGCAGCAACGCAGCCATCGACAGCGAGTCAGCCAACTCGGCCGAGCGCTCGGGATCCTGGTACGGGTCGCTCAGCAGCGGCTCAGGGAACCACGTGCCCGTGTAAGCCTCTCGCCGCACCCGTGCCGACTGCAGTACGTCGAGGGCGACTCGGGTCACCACCGTTGACAGGTATGCCTTGGGCGACTCGGTCCGGGCCTCAGAAGCTTCCCAGCGCAGCCAGGTCTCCTGGACGGCGTCCTCGGCCTCGGTGACACTACTGAGTATCCGGTAGGCGATCGAAAACAGCAGTGGCCGAAGCTCCTCGAATGTCCGTGCCCGGTTCACGACCGATCCTTCCTCTTCGCCTTGCAGTTCGTTCTGGCGCTGTCGGCACCGTGCCCGCTCCCGAAACAGCAGCGAGGCTCCGTTCCGCACCATCTCCGGCGGTCCGGCGCTACGGGCAGCCGATCCACACGCCGAGAATCACCATCCAACGGGACCGAGACGGTCGGTGAACGTCCCGCTCGGCCCGTCCGGGCCGAGCGTCGCCAGGCGAACGATCGAGTCGGTGCCCTCGGTGACCGTGAGCGCGCCGGTGTGCTTGTTCATGTCGGTCGCGGCGAACTTGCGGTTCGCGACCTCCCCGGGCGTGACGACGTTGAACTTGATCCTCGGAAGCGCCTGCGCATACCGAACGGTGATCATGTTCAGTGCCGCCTTGGAAGTGCTGTAGGCAAGCTCGTGCATCTTCGAGACCGGCTGTCCCGGGTCGGTCACCACGCTGAACGAGCCGCCCGCACTGGACACCATCACCACACGCGGGTTCTCCGCCGCTTCCAGCAGCGGAAGGAACGCCTGCGTGACCCTGACGGGTCCGTACACATTCGTGTCGAAGACGGGGTGGAGGTCCTCGGCCGTCGCGTCCGCAGGCGGCACGAGGCTCCCCGGGGTCCCGGCGTTGTTGACCAGCACGTCGAGCCGGTCGGTGTGCGCACGGACACGCGCGACCGCAGTCATTACCGACGCGTTCGACGTCACGTCGAGCGGAACCATCACCACATGGACGCCGTCGGCGAGCAGCTTGTCGGCTGCCGCGCGACCACGGTCTTCGTCACGCGAGCCGAGGAAGACCGTCCAGCCCAGTCCGCCGAGCCGTCTGGCCGTCTCGAGACCTAGTCCCTTGTTGCCTCCGGTGACCAGCACCGAGGTCTTCGTCGTGTTCGTCATGCTTCCTGAGACGAAACACCCTGCGCGGCTGTGACATGCACTCATGCCTTGTGAGCGGCCTCACACGCCCCGTCGGGACTTCATCCGGTGCAACGAGACGTACCGTATCGTCTCGACGCATCAGCAGGCTGGACCATGTCCAACCACCAAGAGGGGCAGAAAGGCTTGAGGCGCGACCGAGCCAACACCCTGATGGCCGCCGGTGGGGCGGTCCGCTGGAGGCGGACCACCTTGTCGGCGCCGGCGATCGGCCGCAGCACGGCGTGCTTCACGCCGCCGCCGTCGCCCATGTGGACGACCTCAGACGCGAGCACGTCGAGCAGGCCCTGCGGGTCCCCTCGGACTCGGCTCGTGGCGACCCGGGCTCTGGGCGACCCGTCCGACGGCCGGCGCCTCTGCCTTGATGGCTTCCAGAGCCTTCCGGCGTCCGGCTCCACCCTTCATCTTGTGCAGCAGTGCAGCATCGCGTTCTGCGTCGTCATGAACACTGGCCCGGGAGCACATAAGGCTCACCCGCGGTCGGCGGAGCTGACCGACTCGCGCCGCCGCATGTGTCCATGGCTGTCCTGCTTCTGCTGGAGCGGTTGACCCTGCTGCAGCGGGCGGTGTTCGTGCTGCGCGAGGTGTTCGGGTTTGGCGACCCGGACATCGCCTCGGCGGTGGGCCGCTCGGAGGCGGCGTGCCGCCAGCTCGCGGTGCGGGCGCGTCGCCACTTGGACGTGGGCCGGCCGCGGTTCGAGGCCCGCCGGCGTGAGCGCGAAGAACCCTCTGAAGGGTTCCTCGATGCCCTCCGCGAGGGGAGCGTTGACAGGTTGCAGGAACTGCTCGCCGCTGATGTCCGCATGGTCGCCGACAGCAGCGGCAAGGCCCTGCGGTGAGCCGAGGGCATCTTCGGCGCCGACCACGTCTCCCAGCTACTCGCCGCCCTCCCCCTCCCGCGTTCTCCCGGACCGGCGGCCACGTGGAACCGCGCCGGGTCAACTGCCAACCAGGAGCGATTTTCCGAGAGCGCACAGGTAACGTCATCGACACCTTGACCTCGACGTCCGCGACGGACGGCTCCAGACGATCCGCGCCGTAGCAACCCCGACAAGCTCGCGCACGTCAGCCCGGTGGTGGATGGCTGGGCGATCCTGGGCGAAACACAGAAGCATGTCGGGCCTCGGAATGACAGCCGAGCGGACCCGTTCACCGGAAATCGCAATCTCGAAGGACATGCGGCATGCGCATTGCCGTCTTCTGGAGCCAGTGGCCCCACCGGCCACCTGCTCACGGGTCGCACTCGCCGCCGGACGCCAGATCACCGCAATGACCTGGCAGCCCCACGCGCTTCCGCTCCACCATGACCGGCTCGCTGTCGTCACCGCGGATGTAATCGATCCGGCGGCCGTCGACCCCGCTGTGACGGACCAGGACGGTGCTGTCGACACTCGGCGTGCCCGCCGCAAAGAACCCGCTCAACACCTACTCGCGCGGCGCAGCGCCCGAACGGGCTCCACCACCTGTCGTCCCCTACCGACTACACGAGCGTCGAGGGCCACGCCGACGGCAGGTTCACCGCTCGCGTGGACCTGGCCGCGAGCATGCGGCTCTGCTTCACGATCGCAGTCACCTCCGCCCCACCGTCAGCGTCATCACCACCGTCGACAACCCCACCTGCTTCGAACGAGGTCCTGTATCGGGTGCGTTGACCGACGACGGGGCATGGAGGAAGGGCCTCTTGGTGGCTCGCGGTTGTCGAGTCCAGCAAGAAGCGAGGCCCTGTTGTCGACATGGCGCGTGGTCGTGGTTGCCGGGTCCGGTCGAGCCACTCCTGGGTGTGGCTGTCTCACCCATCGGTTCGGGAACGCGGCCGACCGGCCGGAGCGGCCGGCCACGGTACGGCTCGGACATGAGCGATGACGAGTGGGCGTCGGTGCGGGATGTGCTGCCGGTGCCGAGATGGCCGGCGGGCCGAGGCGGCCGTCCGGAGGGCTACTGCCATAGGCAGATGATCGACGCGGTGCGCTGCCTCGTCGACAACGGCGTCAAATGGCGGGCGATGCCGTCCGACTTCCCGCCCTGGCCACGCATGTATGCCTTCTTCGCCCGCTGGCGAGACGCGGCGCTGGCGGCCGTGCCGGGGTAGCTGTGGTTGTACTCCGGGTCACGATTCGGTCGGCGGCTTCGATCTCGGAGCCGGCGTGCGTGTGAAGTCGCCGTTGCGTTGAGGCGCCGGTTGGGAGCTTCTCCTTGTGCCGCAGGCCGAGTGCTCAGCAGAGCACCTTCCGGCCCAGTTCGTTGCTGGACTCATCGATTGCAGAGCACCTCCGGAGCCGCCCGCCGGGAGGGGTCTCCTCCTGCGGGCGGACCGTGGGCAGCTTTCGGCGAGACTTGCGGCGGATGTGTGCGTGTGGGTGCTCCCGTACCGTCCGTGCCATGAAACCCTCTGCCGCTTCTGCGCAGGTTCCGCCGCTGAGGCCGCGCGCTGCGCCGGTTCCTGCTTCCGGCGGTGTCCGCGTCGTGGCGGGCGTCGCCGCCGTCAGCTGTATCGGTTTCGCTGTGGTAAGCCTTGACCTGCTGACTACGGGTTTCTTCGCAAGCAGTGGCTACGACAAGCTGACCTCGGAGTATCCGATCGGGTTCGCTGTGGCGAACGTGCTGGTTTTGGCACTGAAGCTGGCGGGGGCGGCGGTGGCGGTGCTGAGTGTCGTCCCGCCGCGTCACCGGTTCCTTGGCCCTGCTGTGCTCGGCGTGTGCCTCTGGAGTGCGTTCGCCACCCTCGCCGTGTACTGCGCAGGCAGTGTTGCCGAGGGGGTGGGCATGCTCGCTGGGGGTGAGGGCATTGCCCCGAGGGAGGCTGCCTACGTCGCCTTCTTCGCCCTCTATGCGGCGTGTTACGGAGTGTTGGCGTTCTCCTACCACCGCCGGGCCGGCTTGCGCCCCCGCCATGCCGTTCTGGGCTTGCTGGGTGCTGCGATGCTGGGCTGCGGCATGGCAGCGACGTTCATGGCACTGGCCGCGCTGGATTTGGTGCCCGCCTGACCAGCCGAGAGCGCCGGAGTGCCCACCTGCCTTGTGCTCGCCGGTATCCTCGCCACCCCGTCACCATCCCGGCCACACCCTGGCCTTGCGCGCACTCTGGCCGGACGCCCCGACCTCTCCGGCACACCCGGCCAAAGGCCCTGCGAGGCCGGGCGCGAGCAGGCCGTTCCACCTGCTCGCCACGGCCTTCACTCTGTCGAGCTTCGCGATGTACGTCGTCGTCGCCCTCGTCACGCTCTTCCTGGAACGCGGGTACACCACCAGCCAAGCCGCCTGGGCCCTGGGAATCGACGGCGCCGGACAGCCCCTCGGCCGCACGCTGTAACGCAGCCCTCGCACGCCGCACCAACGCCACCGCCACCGCCCGCACAATGCGGTCCCGCTCACCGGGCCCGGGAGGCTTCCCACCGTGCCGAGGACCACGGGCTCCAGGCGGACCCAGTCCAGCAAGCGTGAACCCGAAGTTCTCCTGATCAATAGATGCCCCGCCAAAAGGCACTTCATGAGACCAGGACTTCGCTCGCTTCGGCCCGCAATTACTCCTCCGCCGCCGTAGCCTCTTCCAATGCAGACAGCAGGCCGGGGACTGCAGGCCCCTGGCCTTGGCTTTCCTTCTCCTCCTGCCGCAGCCTCACCCAGATGCATTTTCCGTCCGGGGTGTACCGTGCACCCCAGCTGCCGTTCATTGCCGCCGCCATTTCCCCGATCATCATCAGACCACGACCGCTCTCCTCCATGAGCCGGATAGGCTGCATATGAGGCATGGACTGGCTGCCGTCATAAACTTCGATGACAAGGTCATGGTCCAGATGAAGCAGGCGTAGTCGCACGGGCCCTTGCTCGGTGTGTCGGATCACATTGCCGACCAGTTCACTCACCACAAGCTCGGCTGTGAACACAAGGTCTTCCCTGCCCCACTCACAGACCTGGGCCACGATTTTCCTACGGGCGCTGCTCGCAGATTGGGGATCCCAAGGAAGGTCCCAAGCGGCCATCCTCTCTCGGGGCACGCGAGTCAGGCGCGAGAGAAGCACCGCAGCATCCTCTTCGCGGTTCTCGTCCGTCACCAGATCTGTGAGGGCGTCGCATACCTCCTCCAACGAAGTCTCACGCTCGAACGTGCTGGCGCTCTGCAACAAGCGCGTCACCTCGGAATGCAGACTTCCGCCGCCGGTCTGTCCTCCGGTGAAGCCTGATGTGGACAGAGCCAGCAGGGACCCTTCCGGCACATCGACGTGGGTGATTTCGTAAGCCAACGGGGAGGCGCCCAGCCCGGGCCCTACGTGCAGGTCGGAAGTCCTGGGCGACAGAGCCGGGGCGGCCAGAACAGGGGGCGGGTGCGCCGCACTGACCAGAGACAGGCAGCCGGTCGTGGCGTCGTACAGTGCGAGCAGGAGATGGGGGTGGAGATCCCCAGCGAGCGCTGTGGTGACGACCTCGCTTTCCCCGAGTCGGGCCATCAGTTCAGCCAGTGGATAATCCAGCGCGGCCAGTTCCGCCACCGTGGCACGCAACTGGCCCATGGTGATGGCTTCACTGAGTCCACCGCCCGTCACGCTGCCGCTGACAAGCATCACCCGCCCGCCAGACAACTGGATGGCGTCGTACCACGAGCCGCCGATCTCGACGGACCGGCCGGTCGCATGGCGGGCAGCGACGGTCACCGCCATTAGCCGGGGGAGGATTTTCGGCTTGAGGGTCCGCCACAGCTCCCGGGCGCGCGCTCGTTCAATCTCTTCTGCACGCTTACGCTCGGTAATATCCTCAAGCATCACCGTCACATACTCGCCAACCTGGGCGGCACGCGCGGAGTAGGCCACCATCGCTCCTGTGGCGGGCTCTCTCAGGATCTGCAGCTCCTGCGTGATGGCTGTCCCGCCCGCCGCGCGGGCACGCGCCAGCATTTCCTGCAGCCCAAGCTCTGCCAGCGCTTCATCCGCCTCCCAAGGCACGGCTCCGACGATGGTCACACCTCGGGCTGCGCCTTGATTACGCATGACCATATTTCCCCATGCCACCCGGTTATCCATGGACATTGCGAAAACAGGGTCCGGGTGGAGTTCCTGAAGAGTGGTCAGCCACTCCAGTTTGCCGCGCCGCAGCGTGACGTCTGCCAGGGTTCCATATGCCCTTTCGGCCACACCGCTTTCGTCATAGACAAACTGGCCACGCTGCTCTACCCAATGGACCTGGTTGTTCGCATCCAGCACGCGATACTCAAGCGCAAATGTCTCCCGCGTGTCCACCGCTCGCTTGGTTCCCTCAACCACCGCCGTACGGTCATCGGGGTGGATGCGAGCCAGCCATGTCTCAGGCCGGTGATCCCATGTGCGCGGAGTCAGCCCTGCCAGATCCACCAGGTCCTCACCGACGTCATCCATTGTCACACCGGTGGCCTTCTCCCACTCCCAGGTGCCCACCTGGGCGATCGCCAACGCCCGACGACGCTGCTCGGAGCCATAGCCATCACGCCACACCTGCGGTCGACCGGCGCACTGTGCCTGGATCTGCGCCAATCTGCGGCCGATCACCAAGGCGAGTTCTGCTGCGTATTCCTGCCGATCCGGGGGCGGCTTCCCGCACAACAGAGTGGAGATTGTGCCCACGAGACGATCTTCGATCAGCAGCGGAACGGAGAAGGCTCCCACAGAGCTCCACCCCGCTGGCGCACTCTCCGAGTCCGCCGGCGCTGGAACGGAGGTGGAAGGCCAGGTCAACGACCAAGCCATCTCCCTGTGGAGTGCAGCTCTTTCAGGAGCCGAATCATCCACGGACTGCAGACGTTCCCATCGCTGCGCAACTGCCTCAGGGAGCCCCGTTGTCGCCACAAGGCGCAGAAAGCCACCGGTCTCCCGCAACTCGGCCAGGTGTGCCAGACCGCCCAACCCGCCGAGAGCCACCACGATGTGCTGCAAGGCCAACCGCAACAGGGCGTCCTCATCGAGGTCCGGGGATGTCGCTAGCAGCTGACGACGCAGACGGTCGTCGTTCCCCGTCACCTGGAGCCCCCGACGGCGCCGGTCACTGACGGCTCCCTTCCTGTCACAGGACTGGTCGAACTGTGGAAGGAACCGAAAGGAGAGCAGCTCATCGCACGTTTCCTCCCGCTTCCAGCACTCACCGAAACGAGCACAACAATATCTTGGATTGATCTTCCGTACGCTCGTGCACAGGACCGCATTTCGAGTCAGCTTCTCGAAGAAGCCAGTAGCCGAGAGGAAGCAGCGAGCGTTCCCAACCTCAGTTTGGGAAGGTTCGGTGCAGAGGGAGGACGGTTTGGGACGGGGTTGGTGATTCGGGTGGTGAAGCGCCGGAGCCTGTGCAGGAGTCGCCAGGTCTCGAGGGCGGCCATTGCCTGTTCGACGAGCACGCGGATCACCGCGTGCGAGCGGTTGACGGCCTGCTGTCCTGCGGACAGCTTCTCCCAACGCCCCCAGTAGGGCCCCCGTATGGTGCCGTCGGCACTTGTGTTTGCCGGAGTAGAAGGTGCGGTCGGCGGCGATGCGGTCGATCGGCAGCAGCATGCCCCTCCAGGATCACGAACACCGTGGTGGAGGGCGGTGCTCACCGTTTCGGCGAGCGTAAGGAGTGAGGGCGGCGGCCAGGACATCGACGGTCTCGGCGATGTACCGGTAGGCGGTGGTGGCGCCCACCCCGAAAACCCGCAGCGTAGGTATGGCCGCAGCGCAGGTGTGCGAGAACGAGCAGGGCCTGGCCGCCCACGCTCACACTGGTAGAACCAGTGATCCTGGTCGTGAACCCGTGTACCTGGGGCTTCTGCACGCTCAGACCCCGCCCTTCACCCGGCCAGGCTGGAAACGCGCAGAGGCTGTTTTCTCTCTATAGATGCGCTTTCTCCAGCAATTTTGGACACGAGACGATCGTCTTGTGGAGCTGTCGGCGCACTGCTCACTTGTTTGTGTTGCGTCACCTTGTTTGTGTTGCGCGGCCGCTGGGAGTTGACCGAGCCGGACGGCGGTCGGCACGCCCTGAACATCGGCGCCCGCCGGAGCGCGATCTGTGCGCCGTGAGATCACGAACGCGATCCATACGAGGACCGCACCAGGGTGCGCTTGGCGCCACCTGCCGCACGACTTCCCGGCCTGGGACACCTGCCATGGCTACTTCGCCACATGGCAGAAGGTGGGTTCGTCCAGCTCACCGGCGTGGCGCGCAGGCTGTTAGGTCCTGTTCGAGTTGTTGATCAAGGTGGTGAACGCTCTCGCAATGGCTCGTGGGGACCTGGCGGGCCAACAAGTGGGACGCCTGGAGGCGGTGTTGTCGCCGCTGCCGGTGATGGGGCGCAAGCCCCGGGACCGGCTGCAGGTCTTCAACGTGATCTGATGGCGGGCCAGAACCGGGTCGCCGTGGCGGGACACACCCGAGCGGTACGGGCCGTCTGTGGGAGACCGGACATACGCTCTTCCGCCGCTGGCATATCGACGGAACCTGGGCCCACGTCCTGAAGAAGCTGCAGGTCAAGGCCGATAGTGCAGGGCACGAGTGGGAGGCGTCCGTGGACTGAACGGTCTGCCGAGCTCACCAGCACGCGGCCGGAGCCCGCAAAAGGGGGCACACACCGTCCGGGCCGGAAGGGCCCGGACAGCTTGGCGGCCGAGCCGGACGACCACGGGCTCGGCCGCTCGCAGGGCGGGCTGACCAAGCTCCACCTGGCCGCCGACGCTTCCGGGCACATTCTCGTGGTCGTGGTCACCGGCGGACAGCGCGATGACGCACCTCAGTTCACCGAAGTCAGGGACCGCATCCACGTGCTCCGGCCCGGCACCGGGCCTCCGCTGGCCTGCTCTGATCACGTAATCGTCGACCGCGCCTACTCCTCCTGCCAGATGCGTGACTACCTGCGTCAAGCGGCAGATCCCGCACACCGTTCCGGAGAAGCGAGACCAGGCTGGCCACCGTCTGCGCCAGGACTCGGCGGGCGGGCGTCCGCCCGGCTTCGACCGCGAACGCCCTCGACGTACTTGACGTCCTACACCGTCAGGTGGTGGTGCGCATTCACGACGGCGCGTTCTCCACAATGGACCTCACCGACCGCCACCCGCGCACTCGGCGAGCTGCTGTCCACCGTGAAGTTCATGGCGCAGACCCTCGCCGCCGTCGGCGAACTCCCGCACGACCTCCAACGCCTCCAACGGAGCTGACGTACGACCGGCTCCGGGCTGCCGAGGTCAAGGGCAGCAAGGGCGGACGCCGCCCCACTGTGGCGGCCGACAAGACCGACGCCGTGCGCACCGCGTACCTGGAGGGCCGCTCCATCGCCGCCCTTGCCCGCAAACACGACGTCAGCCGCGGCGCCGTCCGTACGGCCGTCGCCGACCTCATGCCCGAACACACCGCGGCCGGCCATGAGCACACCCCGGCCGGGGAACTGCCGGTCACCCTCGACATACCCGGCAAGGCACGCGACTTCCTCCGCAACGCCGACCTGGACCCCGCCAAGAGGGCCGCGCTCGACCAGAGGGGACACGGCCGTCGCCGTCCGTGTCGAGGGCGGCCTGCAGCTCGCGGCACCAGGCGGCGGAGGCGTCGTAGAGCCAGGTCCCCCCCCCCGGGTTCGTCGAGGCTAAGGCGGGTGGCCAGTTCGCGTGCCATGGCGGCGAGGTCAGGCCAGTCGAGGTGGCCGTCGCCAGTCTGGTCCAGCACCTGACGGAAGAACTCCTCCGCCGAGCGCTGGCCCTCTCCCGTGGCCGCCGAGGCGGCCGGGACCGGGTCGGGGCCGGGTGTCACTCCTCCGTGGTGTGAGGAGGCGGAGCAGGGCCGATGCTCGCTTCATGCGGGCGCGCAGCGCGGTCACGGTCCGGGCGGGGGGCGTCGCTGTTGGGCGCGAGAGGGCCTCGATGATGGTTTCGGCATCGATCCAGCCCTCGGGCAGGAAACGGCTGAGCCGGGCGGCGAGGTAGGCGCCCTGCATGAGCGTCGTGGCGCCGGGCATCTCGGGCAGGCCGGCCCTTCGCCGGTAGGGCTCGGGAAGCGAGGCGACGGTGATCGCGCCTGGGAGCGGACCGACGACGGCCCGGCCGGCCGTCCACAGTGTCGGTGCGCCGTCAGCTCGTCCTTGACGACCCTGTCGAAGTACCGCCGGAAGTCGTTCCGGTCCTTCCTCGGGGAGTTCCCCGGCGTCGCCGTCGAGCGCGGCGAGGAAGGCCCGGTACTCGGCGCACATGCGCTCCATGGTGTCCTGGTCGAGCGGCTGACCGCTCAGTCGGCCCATGGTGACTGCGCTCTCGTAGAGGGTGGCGACCACGTCTGATCTCTCCGCAGAACGTCCACCTCATCACACTGGATCACGCGGAAGATGAGGGCCTCCCGCCTCACTGATTCATCGTCACCAAGCCATTGGTTCCGACCCCTTCGCTCCTGCCCTCCTTCGTCAAGACGGGAGATGACCGGGCCAGAATCGCGCACGAGCAGCCAGCGGTCGGGCTACACCCCTGCGTGCCGGGCCTGTAGCGGCCTGTAGCGGGCCACTGAACCGGAGAGGACTACCGTGCTTCTTCACCCAGCCACATAGCCTCTCCCGGTTCAAGGCCAATTGCCCAGGCCCTCTCCGAGATGGCCGTGTTCGACAGGAGCGCAGCCTGGACCATTCCTTCTTTGAAATCCGGTGAGCATTTGCTCACTGGGGCCACGACGTACCTCTCGTTTCCTCATGGGAGGGCCCCTACCGGGTATCTGCCGGGAGACCTCGGAGCGCCTCCTACAGTCTCAAAGCAGTTGCGCCACGGTGCTACCTGATAGGCGAAAAACCGCTCCATGGCGGTCAGGGACGGCTCCTTCTGTCCTTCAGGACCGGCAGTGCAATCTGTGGCGACCAGCATGGTGTAGTCCAACTGGCTGCCCGTGCGTACTGTTGATTCCACGCAAACGTTCGTCATTACGCCGGTCACCAGGAGCTGATCCGCTTCGAGGGACCGCAGAACCACCGCCAAGTCGGTGTGCAGGAACGCGTCGAACCGATTTTTATCGATGACCACATCGTGTTCGTGCGGTTCGAGTTCGTCGACGATCTGGGCATCCCATGTGCCGCGCACAAGCGGCTGCTCACCCGCGGGGAAATCCCGGGCCAAGTATTGGGGGCAGTCGACCAGGCCGGCCCTCCAGACGTGTCGCGTATAGATGATGGGCAAGTCCTCTGCGCGGGCTGCTTCGAGCAGCCCGCGAATGGTGTCGATGACCTGGGCTGTCCCAGGCAGGGCCATCACATGACGCGGAAGACTTCCGTTGGGGTGGCAAAACCCGTTCTGCATGTCGATGACGAGTACTGCGGTGTTCATCAGTCTCCTTTATGGGAGGACAGACCGTTGGCGCGGCGGCTGCACATGCGGATCGCACCAACTGGTAGGCCAGCGGGAAGAAGATCAAGAGCCGAGGGAGATGTGCGGCGGCAGCCCTGCGCCAGAGGTCTGCTGCGCCCGGTCGGTGGAGCATGAATGGA
The DNA here is from genome assembly GCF_017676365.1 of Streptomyces oryzae. Taxonomy (GTDB): domain Bacteria; phylum Actinomycetota; class Actinomycetes; order Streptomycetales; family Streptomycetaceae; genus Streptomyces; species Streptomyces oryzae. The sequence goes on along the minus strand of NZ_JADKMA010000033.1, from coordinate 3,905 downwards.
ATCGATCGCCCCTCAGCACTGGTGGGCTTGCGTAGCTCCGCAGAATCCATCAGCACTGATGGCGGCAGCGATTTCCCTTGAGATGGGAAGACATAGCAAGGCTGAGGCCGGGGGAGTGGTTGGAGTGGTTGCTGGGACATGTGCGCGTCAGTGTGGTCAGCACGGGCTTCTCGTGGCGCGCTCCCCATAGTGCGCACGAATGGGCCGGCCGTGAAGGCGTTGTGCTTCCCCGTGGTTGTCGAGACTCGTTGGTTATGCGGCGAGGGCGTGTTCTTGCTTGTGTCGCCGGTGGGTGCCCAGCAGGGATGAGGTACCCCTGGTACTCCAGTGTGACTTCGCGATCTTGTATGGCCCACCCGGGAACCGAGGCGGCCACCGCATGATCACCGGGGTTTGTGAAGACTCCTGAAGATCGTGCGGTGGCTGCGGACCACAGCGTGGAGGGTGCCCGATGGCGGGCGATGTTCGACCAGGCCATGGCCCCGATTGCTGGACGGTTCGGGAGGGGTGAGCCACGTGCCACCGCTCGTGCCCATCTGCTCGGGTCGCTGTCGGGTGTCGTGCGGAAGAACCGCTGGCAGCTGGCGGAGCGGGCGAACCATACTCGTCCTGGGCCGACGCAGCAGCTGTTGCGAAGCACCCGCTGGAACGCCGATACCGCCCGGGACGATGTCCGCTCCTATGCCGTCGAGCACCTCAGCACCGACGGAGGTGTTTCTCGTTCTCGACGAGACCGGTTTCATGATGAAGGGAAGGGTTTCGGCCGGGGTGCAGCGGAGTACACCGGCACCGCCGTGGCCCTGCACCATGGCGCAGCCGATTGCCGCAACGGCAGCTCGCCCATGTTCAGGGGGCCGGCCCACCGCGAGCGCTGAGGCGGTTGCTCAGAGGGGCGAACGCCGGTGTTCCAGGGTGGCGATGTCGCCGATCGCCTTTCCACCCAGCACGATCGCGCGGGCCAGGTCGGCCAGCATCCATCCGCGCTGACACACCGGCTGGAACCTGTCAGTCAACATCGCGTGCGTCGTGCCTCGGCCGGCCCGGTCGCCCCGGCCTCGTCAGAAACGGTTCCGCGATACACCAGCCCAAACCCCACAAACACATCCGTCTGAAACAGCAGCGAGAATGGGTGAAATTCAGTCAAGAAGCTGCTCGGTCCAGATGGTTTTCCCGGAAGCGGTGTATCGACTTCCCCATCGATGGGAAAGTTGAGCCACGAGAAACAAGCCGCGTCCACCCTCATCGTTTGGCCGCGCACGCCGCAAGTGTGGCTGGGTCTCACTCGGATCAGAAACCTCGCAGATCAATGATTCATTGTGAATCAACCGCAGCTGGATGGGGCCTCCGGTATAACGGACGGCGTTGGTGACGAGCTCGCTGACAATCAGTTCGGTGGCGAGCACTTGGTCAGGAAGATTCCACGCTTCGAGCTGCCTGTTGGACAGGTCCCGTGCCCTTGCGACTGCCTGCGGGTCAGCGGGGAATTGCCAGCCGACCGTAGCGGTTTCCGGCAATGGTTGCACGCGCGCGATCAGCAGCGCTACATCGTTGGCTGGGGCCCGGTCAGGCAGCAACGCATCAAGTACCCTCTCTCCCATTTCTGCTGGGGTGCATTCGTCGGCAGCCAAGCCTGCAACCTGCTCACGCAGCAGATCCAAGCGCTGATCTCGCGTATATCCATCCCGCGCCGCGATGAGTTCTTCGCTGAAAAACGCGAGGACGCTCCCTGGTTCGAGGGACCTCTCGATACTGTCGAACGGAGTACCGCCAGTTCCGAACGGAGGCCCGGGGTTGAGAGGAGCCGGATCAGCCGAGCCGTTGGGCCGAATAATCAAGGGCGGCAAACGACCAGCCGACACCATAGTGCACCGACCATCCACTGGGTCATACACACAATAGAGACATGTGGCCCCTACTGCGGAGTTGGCAGCCTCCTCATCGGTATTCGTGTGGGGCTGCGTCTCGGCCAGACGGACCACCAAGTCGTCCAAACGCGTGAGCAATTCGTCGGGCGGAAGGTCCAGGTCCGTCAGTGTCTGCACGGCTGTGCGCAATCGGCCCATCGTCGCGGTCGCCCCAAGACCATGACCGGAAACATCCCCCATGACGAAAGCGACGCGGGACGAGGACAACTGAATCACGTCGTACCAACTGCCGCCTGTACCCGCGGCAGTAGCGGCTGGTACGTAGTTACCAGCGGCCTGAGTAGCCGTTAGTTCGAAAACGGGCTGCGGCAAAAGACTGCGTTGCAAAGTCTCTACCGTCTTCTGCTCACGCTTGTATCGGCGCGCGTTTTCGATGCCAAGAGCCGCACGTGAACCCACCTCGTCGGCGAGGGTAGCGTCTTGGTCGGAGAACGGGGCCCTTTCCGCACTGCGCCAGAGGACGACTGTGCCCAGTACTTGGCCCCGGGCCCAAAGAGGCACCACCAAGCTGTCCCCGCGATCCTGTGGCAGCAACCAGCGAGAACTGACTGGTACCTCCGCTGACTGCGTACGAAGCAGGCCCACATGTGCAGCGCGCATCGCGAATCGTGGGGCGGCCCCGCCGTTGTCCGGCGGTGCTTCCATGACGAAACCGTCACCGACCGAATACACATCTGAGGGCCACTCGCCCTGCCCATGGGCGGTGGCTGCTCGGTGCATAGGCGAGCCGCGAAAGACCGCACCAGGTTCTTCTCCTCCGAGTACCGCTTCGGAAAGGTCGACAGCTGCAAGGTCAGCAAAATCGGGAACCAAGACCTGTAGCAAATATTCAGCGTTTTGCGTAATGTCCAGAGAAGAGCCGAGCTTTTCGTCGGCAGAATGCAGCAGGGCCGCGCGGCGGCGCGCAAAGTATTGTTCAGTGATATCCGTGAAGACACTCGCAACCCCGAGAGTGGAACCGTTGTCGTATTCCAATCTCAGAGAAGTGGTAGCGAGCCACCATTCACGCTCTGGCTCCGTGCGGAGTCTGGCCCGGTGTTCCCAGTACACAAGCGGTTCGCCAGTTTCCAGGACACGCCTCAGATTTCTGAGAACGACATCGGCATCCTGGGGGACCAGCATCTCGTTGAGCGGCAGGGGAAGTTCGTACTGAGCGCTTGTGTCTCCGCCGAGGACCTGCAGAGGTGTAACGTTGATCCGTGTGACCAGCAAATCTGTATCGTGGATTGCAAAACCCACGCGGGTCTGGGAGAACAGAGCATGGAGGAGTGCCTGATTCTCATCGCGCAGCCGGGCGGCAGATTGAGGTGTCAGTATCACCAGATACTGTGGCTCGCTTCCGCTCATCTGGAAAAAATCCAGTCGCACCTGGATGACTCGTCCGCCGGGGAGGCCTAGGGACGCACTGCTGTACCCATGCTGTGATCCGCTCCTGACCAGCGAAGACCAAGCTGACGGTTCGACCAGCAACTCTGGGAGCCTGCGCCCCCGCAACCGCTCGCACGAAAGTTCCAGAACTTCATCGACCTCGGGGGAACAGGCCTTCACTTCGCCCAGTACGTCGGTGACCAGCAGGGCGGAAGCACCACTGGTCAGGCCCCCTGCGTCACCGAGTTGTGCCATCTTCTCACGTACTTCCTCGAGCCTGTTTCCATCTCATTGCATACCATTGTCGCGGGGATTCGCCGTTCTGCGACATGGGACCTCCCGGTTCCTTAATAACTGAGGCACCTTTCAACCGGATGGCACGCCAACACCGTCGCCGGTGGGCAGGCCAAAGACAGGCATCAGCTTCCAGTTCACCAAGCCAGGAGCCACGCCCAGCCAGGTGATGACTTCGGCGTCCGGGACTGCCTTCGCCGAGCACCTTCACCGAGCTGAGGAAGCTCTTCTCCACGAGGGTGCCGTCTGTGGCGGTCCCGTCGGTGAACTCGGCCAGGATTTGTTGCCGGTGGTCCGGTTTGTGGTCGCCGCACAGCC
>NZ_JADKMA010000339.1 GCF_017676365.1 Streptomyces oryzae | reverse complement strand
AGCCCGCGCGGGACGAGATGCGGCTGGAGGCGGTGATGGCGGCGCTCAGCGATCCGCTCCGGATCGGCATCGTGCGCAAACTGCTGCTGGAGTCGGTCGACTTCGACCACACCTGCACCTGGTTCGAACTGGACCGTCCCAAGTCCTCGCTCACCCACCACTTCCGCGCCCTGCGCGAGGCGGGTCTCATCCGGCAGCGTCAGTACGGCCCCTCTCGTCGCAATCAGGTCCGTATCGAGGATCTGGAGGCCCGCTTTCCCGGGCTGCTCGCGCTGATTGCCGACTGGCGCCCGGCCTCCGTGTAGCTCGTTGCCCCGGCACCGTTGACAGTCCTCAACGGGCCCCTCTAGCTTGCTGCTTGCGCGATTTGAATCGTTTCATAAACCGCTTCATAAACCTTCATGAAGGAAGCGCATGCCCTCCTCGCCCCCTTCGCCCTCCGCGTCCTCTCCCGCCCAGCACCCCGCGGTTGCCGCCCTGCTCCGCCGCGCCCGCGCGCTCGGCGCCGATCCGCGCAACACCAACTACGCGGGAGGGAACGCCTCCGCGAAAGGGGAGGTGGCCGACCCCGTCACCGGGCAGCCCGTCGAACTGCTGTGGGTCAAGGGGTCGGGCGGCGATCTGGGGACGCTCACCGAACAGGGGCTGGCCGTGCTGCGGCTGGACCGGCTGCGCGCCCTCACCTCCACCTACCCCGGCGTGGAGCGCGAGGACGAGATGGTGCCGGCGTTCGACTACTGCCTGCACGGCAAGGGCGGCGCCGCACCGTCCATCGACACTGCCATGCACGGCCTGCTGGACGCGGCGCACGTCGACCACCTCCACCCCGACTCCGGCATCGCCCTCGCCTGCGCGGCCGACGGCGAGAGGCTGACCCGGGAGTGCTTCGGCGATGCCGTCGTCTGGGTGCCCTGGCGGCGCCCCGGATTCCAGCTGGGCCTGGACATCGCCGCCGTCAAGGAGACCAACCCGCAGGCGGTCGGCGTCGTACTGGGCGGGCACGGGATCACCGCGTGGGGTGCCACGTCCGAGGAGTGCGAGCGCAACTCGCTGTGGATGATCCGTACGGCGGAGGAGTTCCTGGTCCGGCGTGGCAAGGCGGAACCGTTCGGTCCGCTGCTCGGTGACGGCTACCGGCCGCTGCCCGAGGCCGAACGCCGCGCGCGGGCCGCGGCGTTGGCGCCGGTCCTGCGGGGTCTTGTTTCGAGCGTCACCTCTCCAACCGGTGACGCTGAAAGGCATAGGCCGCCGGGAGGGCTTGCCGGGCACTTCACCGACGCCGAGCCGGTACTGGACTTCCTCGCCCGCGCCGAGCACCCGCGGCTCGCCGCGCTCGGCACCTCCTGCCCCGACCACTTCCTGCGCACCAAGGTCCGCCCCCTCGTCCTCGATCTGCCCGCCACCGCGCCGCTGGAGGAGGTGACCGCCCGGCTGCGCGAGCTGCACGCCGCCTACCGCGAGGAGTACGCCGCCTACTACGCCCGGTACGCCACCGCCGACTCGCCCCCGATGCGCGGCGCCGACCCGGCGATCGTCCTCGTACCCGGCGTCGGGATGTTCTCGTTCGGCAAGGACAAGCAGACGGCGCGGGTGGCGGGCGAGTTCTATCTGAACGCCGTCAATGTGATGCGGGGCGCGGAAGCCGTCTCCTCGTACGCGCCGATCGAGGAGTCGGAGAAGTTCCGGATCGAGTACTGGGAGCTGGAGGAGGCCAAACTGCGGCGCATGCCGCGGCCCAAGCCGCTGGCGGGCCGCATCGCCCTGGTGACGGGGGCCGCGTCCGGCATCGGCAGGGCGATCGCCCGGCGGCTGTCGGCCGAGGGCGCCTGCGTGGTGGTCGCCGACCGCAACGGTGCCGACGCCGCGGCGGTCGCCGAGGAGCTGGGCGGGCCGGACCAGGCGGTCGCCGTCACCGTCGATGTGACCGACGAGGAGCAGATCGAGACCGCGTTCGCGGCGGCCTCGCTTGCCTTCGGCGGAGTCGACCTCGTGGTCAACAACGCCGGCATCTCCCTCTCCAAGCCCCTCCTGGAGACCACCGCCGCCGACTGGGACCTCCAGCACGACATCATGGCCCGCGGCTCCTTCCTCGTCTCCCGCGAGGCGGCCCGGCTGATGCGGACGCAGGCGCTGGGCGGCGACATCGTCCACATCGCCTCCAAGAACGCGGTCTTCGCGGGCCCGAACAACATCGCCTACGCCGCGACCAAGGCCGACCAGGCACACCAAGTGCGGCTGCTCGCCGCCGAGCTGGGGGAGTACGGCATCCGCGTCAACGGCGTCAACCCGGACGGCGTCGTCCGCGGCTCCGGCATCTTCGCGAGCGGCTGGGGCGCCCAGCGCGCCGCCGTCTACGGGGTGGAGGAGGAGAAACTGGGCGAGTTCTACGCCCAGCGCACCCTGCTGAAGCGCGAGGTCCTGCCGGAACATGTCGCGGCAGCCGTCTTCGCCCTCACCGGCGGCGACCTGACCCATACGACAGGGCTGCACGTGCCGGTGGACGCGGGGGTGGCGGCAGCGTTCCTGCGGTGAGCGCCGCCGAGGAGAACCGGCCGCGGCCGGTCAGAGCTGTCCGACCAGTGAGAGGGCGATCATGCCGACGACGAAGACGGCGAAGGCGAGCCGGGTACGGCCACGCCGCCCGAACTCGAACATGGCGCCTCCCAGCGCCGTCGCAGCCACGAGGACGGCGATGACCAGCGCGGACTGACCCTCGTATACGGCCTTCCCCGTCTGGCCGATCCCGCCGAGCACATACACGACGCCGACCAGCATGGTGGCCGTCCGGGCGTTGCGCGGAGTGTTCCGCTGCTGCCGGAGGAAAGCCCTCCGCTCGGCCGGCGACGACGTCCGCATCCGCAGGGCATCCTGCTGGAGCCGCTCGTACTCATTGCTGCCAGGGGCGCTCATGGCCGCACAATAAACGGCATTCGCGGCTGCGTACCCTCGCCGGGTGGGCGACCAGCGTGAGGGCTTCGTGAAGGGGGGCCGATGACCGACGTGTTCGCGTGTGCCCGGTGCGGTGCTGTCCTGACCGCAGCGGTGTCGCGGGTCGCGCTCCCCGTCCACGCCCATCAGTCGTACGGACACGATCTGCTGCCCGCGCTCATGGACCCGGGCGCGTACGCGATCGACCCCGAGCCCTCCGGCCCGCCGTGGCGGCGGTGGAGCGAGGTCGGGCCGCACGAGGCTGAGGACCGCGGGGTGTTCGCACCAGTGTGGGCGCTGTCTTTCGGGGCGCCGGGGGCGGTCGTCCTCGCGCCTGGTGACACCCGCGGCACCGTTCCGATCCCGGACCGCTGCGGAGGGGGCTGCTGCGGGCTGGACGGGCGGGACGGCCCGAACCTGGCCTGCGCGCGGTGCGGTTCGCCGGTGGCGACCCTGATCGACGACTGCTCGCTGTGGCGCGCGGTGTGGCTCGCCCCGGACGCCGTACGCCAACACTCCGCCGCCGGACCCCTTCGTCGACCGACTGACTGGTCGGTATGCGGGAGGACACCTCCGGTGGCGCCGTCCGGAGCCTGGAATCCGCGCTGGGCGGCGGCCGTCGGCGCCGCGCTGGCCCACCTGCTGGCGGCTTCGGCGGGCACCCGCGTGACCGTCCCCGACGGCCTCGCCGCGGACACCTTCGGACGCGCGCTGGACGCCCTGCTCCCGCCCGGCCCCACCGCGAAGAGGGCGGCCCTGGCCGGCCCCGGCCTGCCGGCGCCCGACCCGCCCGCCGACATCGTCCTGGTCC
>NZ_JADKMA010000338.1 GCF_017676365.1 Streptomyces oryzae | reverse complement strand
GGAGCGGGCGGGTACGGAGCGCGGAGGCCCCGCGACCCCTGGACCTGCCGGGGTACGGCCACCGAGATTCACCCGTTCGACCCGCGAGCCGCCGACGCGTACCAGGCCCGTCCTGCGTTCCCAGCGCCCGGCCACAACCCACCCGCAGCCCGCGAACGAGGCTGTCCGGCCGACCGGCCGGCTACCCCCACCCAGGGGTAGCGGACCGGCTCTCACGGCAGGTATGTGTGACCCACGACACCCCGCGTACCTCCCGGAGGGACCCGTGCCCGCATCCGCACCGCCCCGTGCGCACAGCGCCGAGCGCAGTTACGCCTCAGGACCGTCGACGGCTCCGCTGCTGGGCGACACCGTCGGGGAGAACCTGGACCGCACCGTCGCCCTGCACCCGGACAGGGACGCGCTGGTGGACGTGGCCGGGGCACGGCGGTGGAGCTACCGCGAGTTCGCCGCCGATGTCGAGGCGGTCGCGCTCGGCCTGCACGGACTGGGCATCCGCAAGGGCGACCGGATGGGCATCTGGGCGCCCAACTGCCCGGAGTGGACACTGGTGCAGTACGCGACGGCGAAGCTGGGCGCGATCCTCGTCAACATCAACCCCGCCTACCGGGCGCACGAACTGGCGTACGTGCTCGGCCAGGCGGGCATCCGCACCCTGGTCGCGGCGCGCGCCCACAAGGGCTCCGACTACGCGGCCATGATCGAGCAGGTGCGCGGCGAGTGCCCCGCGCTGACGGACGTGGTGCTGATCGGCGAGGAGGACACCGGCGGGGCCGGTTCCGACGGCGGCTGGGAGGCGCTGCTCGCCGAAGGCCGGGCGCAGCCGCACACGCGGATCCGCGAGGTGCTGGACGGCATCGCCGCCACCCTCTCCGCCGACGACCCGATCAACATCCAGTACACCTCGGGCACCACGGGCTTCCCGAAGGGCGCCACCCTCTCCCACCACAACATCCTCAACAACGGCTTCTTCGTCGGCGAGTTGTGCGGCTACACGGAGGCCGACCGCGTCTGCCTGCCCGTGCCCTTCTACCACTGCTTCGGAATGGTGATGGGCAACCTCGCGGCGACCAGTCATGGCGCCTGCATGGTGATCCCGTCCGCCGCGTTCGAGCCGAAGGCGGCCCTGCGCGCGGTGCAGCAGGAGCGCTGCACCGCGCTGTACGGAGTGCCGACGATGTTCATCGCGGAGCTGGCCGACCCGGACTTCGCCTCCTTCGACCTGAGCAGCCTGCGCACCGGCATCATGGCCGGTTCGCCGTGCCCGGTCGAGGTGATGAAGCAGGTCATCGAGCGGATGGGAATGGCCGAGGTGTCGATCTGCTACGGCATGACGGAGACCTCCCCCGTCTCCACCCAGACCCGCGCCGACGACTCGGTCGAGCGGCGGGTGTCGACCGTGGGCCGGGTCGGCCCGCACCTGGAGGTCAAGATCGTCGACCCGGAGACCGGCCGCTGCCTGCCGCGCGGGGAACCCGGCGAGCTGTGCACCCGCGGCTACTCGGTGATGCTCGGCTACTGGGAACAGCCCGAGGCCACGGCCGCTGCCATCGACGCGGCGCGCTGGATGCACACCGGGGACCTGGCCGTGATGGACGCCGACGGATACGTCATCGTCACGGGCCGGATCAAGGACGTGGTCATCCGCGGCGGCGAGAACATCTACCCCAGGGAGATCGAGGAGTTCCTGTACACCCATCCGGATGTGCTGGACGCGCAGGTCGTCGGGGTGCCCGACGAGCGCTACGGTGAGGAACTGATGGCGTGGATACGGATGCGGGAGGGCGCGGAACCGCTCACGGCCGAGGCAGTCCGCGAGTTCTGCACCGACAGGCTCGCCCACTACAAGGTCCCGCGCTATGTACACGTGGTCGACGGCTTCCCGATGACTGTGACGGGCAAGGTGCGCAAGGTCGAGATGCGCGAGAAGTCGATCGAGCTGCTGGGCCTGGCGCCGGGTCCCGGGAGCGGCCCCCGCCCCCAGGCCACGCCATCGCACTGACCACCGTTCGCAGCGGAGGAGTCGAGGTTGCCTTCACCCGACCGTTCCCGTTCCCACGCCCGCGCCGGCGGCGGCCCGGTCCCGTTCCCCGGGCCCCCGTTGCGTCAGGACGACACCGACGCGTTCCGGCACGCCCTCCGGCTGGCGCGGCAGCGCACAGGTGTGCGTACGGTCTTCGGCGGCGCGGTGGCCGACGGGGCGCTGCGCCTGACGGAGTTCACCGGGACGCTGACCGACTCCATGCGCGGCCTGCGCGTGGTGCCGGGCCGGGGGCTGGGCGGGTACGTCCTCAGGCACCACCGCCCGCTCGCCGTCGACGACTATGTACCGGCGACCACGATCACCCACGACTACGACAGCCCCGTGAGCCGGGAGGGCATACGCTCGCTCGTTGCCGCCCCGGTGACCGTGCAGGGCGGGGTGCGGGGCGTGCTGTACGCCGCAGCACGCGAAGCGGCCCCACTGGGGGACCGTACGACCGCGGCGCTGATGGACACCGCACGCCGGCTGGCGAGCGAGATCGCCGTACGGGACGAGGTGGCCCGGCGCGTGCGGCTGCTGGAGACCGCCGCCGAGGCCCCCGCAGCGCAGCCTCCGGCACCCGGACTCGACGCGCTGCGGGACCTGCACGCCGAACTGCGCGGCATCGCCCAGCAGATCGAGGACACGGCGCTGCGGGACAGGCTGCGGCACGCCTGCGACAGGTTCCTGCGCACGGGGATCGAGTCCGGGGCCGCCCCCGGCACACCACCGGAGGCCGCGCCGCACCCGGACCGCCCACGCCTGACCCCGCGCGAGCTCGATGTCCTCTCCTACGTCGCGCTCGGCTGCACCAACGCCGAGGCGGGCCGGTATCTGGGACTGGAGCCGGAGACGGTCAAGGCGTATCTGCGCAGCGCCACCCGCAAGCTCGGCGTGCACGGCCGGCACCACGCGGTTGCGGCAGCGCGCCGCCACGGCCTGCTGCCCTGAGCCGCGCACACCTGTCCCGGTACGGGGGCGGGCGCTGCCGGACGAGCCTGAGCCCCGATCGGCGGATCGACTCGGCGCGGGCTCGTTCGTTAACCCCCACATGATCACTGCACAACGACACCCCCTTCCGTCCCTGGCGACACCGCTGCACCACGGAGAGGCGGGCGCGCGATGAGCAAGCGGCAGAAAGGACGCAGGCACCGCAAGGTCAACCGCACCCCGCGCCCTGTCGGTTCCGCCACCCGGGCGAGGACCACCCGGGCGACGGCGACCGGGGCGACAGCGACCGCACAGGCACCGGCGACCCGGGCACCGTCTCCCCGCACCGACGCCCCCGCACCACGCCCGGCGCCGGCGCCGGAAGCGGCACCAGAAGTGGCACCGGAAACAGCGCGCGCCACCGCTACGGAACCGGTCCCGGCACCGGGAGCGACGCCCGCCTCCGCTCCGGAACCGGCGCGGGCCGCCCCGGCGCCCGCCTCCGCACCCGAATCCGCGCCCACCCCCGAGTCGGTGAGCGAGCTGTTCCGTACGCCCGCGCGCGACGGGGGCCTGGGACAGAGCGCGGGCCGCACATGGGAGCGGGTACGGACGGCGGGCGCGTCGGGGGCGACGGTCGAGGAGCTGTCGGTCGGCGTGGGATACCAGGAACGCACCGTGCTCAAGCACCTGCAGGGCCTGGCCGAGCACGGGCTGGTCGAGCAGTCGGACACCGGCCACTGGCGCACCCTGTCTCTCGGTGCCGCAGGCGGGCAGGGCGCCGAAGCGGGTACCGGCCGGGTGCCGCAGCGCGCCTGAGACCGGCCCCTCCCCCTGTCCGCGCGGTCCGGTACGGCGCCCGAGCCGTACC
>NZ_JADKMA010000337.1 GCF_017676365.1 Streptomyces oryzae | reverse complement strand
GTGTCTCGGGGGTAGGGGTGACCGGAGCGGCGGGCTCTGCGGGGGCGGGCGGCTGCGCGGGGAGCGGGGCCGTGGTGGACGGTGCCGCGGTTTCTGTTGCGTCTGCGGGCCCTGCGCTCTGGTGCTGCTGTGCCGGAGATTCCTGTGCGCGGTCGTGCCGGATGCGCTTGGCCTGGCGTACGGCCCGGGCGCGGGCGATGGTGCCCATGACGAAGACCGTGAGCACCATCAGCACCATCAACTGGCTTATGAAGATGCCCCAGAACAGGCCGTAGCCGGACAGCTGGCCGCGTGGTGTGGAGGGCCAGGCGCCGGGGATGTCGTGCGGCTCGGTGATCAGTTCCCGTACCGCGAGCGGGGTCCTGGCGAAGGTGACGCCGTCCGGCCAGCTGCCGTGTGCCAGGAGGCCGGCGAGTCCCGTGGCGGTCCAGACGAAGACGGTCAGGCCCAGCAGGAAGGCGAGGACGCCCACCAGGAGGCCGTCGGGGATGCCTCCGCCGCCCCCACCGGACGCGCTGCGCGTCCGGTGGGGTTCATGGCCTGGGTGGTCGCCCCGGCTGCCCGGGTGGGGGCCCGGATGGTGGTGACGCTCACGGTCGTCGTATGACATCGGTACCGGTATTCAAGTGGGGCCGGTCGGTTGGGGCAAGATCCCCGGCGCGGCTGCGACGGGCGTGGCCGGGAGGACGGGCTCAGGCGACACCTGAGCCGGGGGAGGCAGGGCCGGACGGGGCGCGTTCCATGGCCATGGCCCGTGCCTCGGTCTCCGCTTCCAGGTCGGCCTCCAGTGCGGCCTCGAAGGAGGCGGCCGTATCGGCGTCCGCGGCGCTCTCCGTCATGGCGCGGTCGGTGAAGACCAGTGGCCGTTCGGCCTCGGTGACCAGGTGTTTGACGACCTGGACGTTGCCGTTGACGTCCCAGACGGCGATGCCGGGGGAGAGGGTGGGGATGATCTCCACCGCCCAGCGTGGCAGGCCCAGGACCTTCCCCGTTGCGCGGGCTTCGTCGGCTTTCTGGGCGTAAATCGTCCTGGTGGAGGCCATCTTGAGGATCGCGGCGGCTTCGCGCGCTGCCGCTCCGTCGACCACGTCGGAGAGGTGGTGGACGACGGCGACGAAGGAGAGGCCGAGGCGGCGGCCGAACTTCAGCAGGCGCTGGAAGAGCTGGGCGACGAAGGGGCTGTTGATGATGTGCCACGCCTCTTCGACCAGGAAGATCCGCTTGCGTCGGTCGGGGCGGATCCAGGTGTGCTCCAGCCAGACTCCGACGATCGCCATCAGGATCGGCATGGCGATGGAGTTGCGGTCGATGTGGGAGAGGTCGAAGACGATCAGCGGTGCGTCCAGATCGATGCCGACCGTCGTCGGGCCGTCGAACATGCCGCGCAGGTCACCGTCGACCAGTCGGTCCAGGACGAGGGCGACGTCCAGGCCCCAGTCGCGTACGTCGTCCAGGGCGACGTTCATCGCGTCCGCCGACTCCTGCTTGGGGTGGCGCAGCTGTTCGACGATGTCGGTCAGCTGTGGCTGGCGGTCGGTGATGGTGGAGTTGACGTAGGAGTGTGCGACCTTGAGGGCGAAGCCGGAGCGCTCGTCCAGGCCGTGGCCCATCGCGACCTCGATGATGGTGCGCAGCAGCGCCAGCTGGCCCGTGGTGGTGATGGCCGGGTCCAGCGGGTTGAGCCGGATGCCCTGGTCGAGGGCCGCGGTGGGGTCGAGGCGGATCGGGGTTATGCCCATCTCCTCGGCGATCAGGTTCCACTCGCCGACGCCGTCCTCACCCTGCGCGTCCAGGACCACCACCTGGCGGTCCCGGAACCGCAACTGGCGCAGTACGTACGTCTTCTCCAGCGCCGACTTGCCGTTTCCCGACTCGCCCAGCACCAGCCAGTGCGGGGCGGGCAGCTGCTGTCCGTAGAGCTGGAAGGGGTCGTAGATGTAGCCCTTACCGCTGTAGACCTCGCGGCCGATGATCACGCCGGAGTCGCCGAGCCCTGGCGCGGCCGTCGGCAGATAGACGGCCTGCGCCTGGCCTGTGGACGTACGGACGGGCAGGCGGGTCGTCTCCGTCTTGCCGAACAGGAAGCTGGTGAACGCTTCGGTGATGGCGGACAGGGGATCGAGCGCGGCCATGCTGGCTACCTCCGGCCTGGAGCGGCGGTGCGGGGGTGGAGCGTGCGGGCGTCGGAGCGGGTCGGTGTCATGGGTGGGCTCCTCAGCGCCGGATACCGGTGGCGAAGGGGAGGGTGTTGACGAAGGCGCGGTGGTGCTCCCTGTCGCACCATTCCAGCTTCAGATAGCTCTTGCCGGCCGAGGCGCGGATCGTGCGCTTGTCCCGGGCCAGCGCCTCGGGGGAGCGGGAGGAGACGGTGATGTAGCCGACGAGGTTGACGCCGGCCGCGCCCGAGGCCAGGTCCTCGCCGCGCTGGTCGACGCGGCCGTGTGCGGCGATGTCGCGGGGGTCGACGGTGCGGTTCATCTTCGCCGAACGGCTCGCCTCGGCCTCGTCGTTCGTTTTCTCCGTCAGCATCCGCTCGATGGCCAGTTCGGTCGGCTCCAGGTCCATCACCACGGCGACCGTACGGATCACGTCCGGGGTGTGCACCAGCAGCGGAGCCAGGAAGTTGACCCCGACCGGGGTCATCGGCCACTCCTTCACCCACGCCGTGGCGTGGCACCAGGGCTCGCGGGTGACCGACTCGCGGGTCTTGGCCTGGAGAAACGTCGGCTCGACCGCGTCCAGCTCGGCGGGCCAGGCGTTGCGCTTGGACATGGCCTGGATGTGGTCGATGGGGTGGTCCGGGTCGTACATCGAGTGGATGAGCGAGGCGAGCCGGGCCTGCCCGAGCGGCTGCCGCACCCGGATGTCGGCCTCGGTGAGCCGGGCGCAGATGTCCGTCAGCTCGCGGGCCATCACTATGGCCAGGCCCTCGTCCCTGGTCAGCTTGCGGCCTGCCGTGCGCCGTGCGGCCTTGGCGATGGTGGCGCCCTCGACGGCCAGTTCGCGGCTGTAGGGCATGCAGGCGATCAGATACGCGCGGTGCTGCTCGCTGGACGTGGAGACCATCGACAGCAGCTGGTCGTAGGAGGAGCGCAGCCAGCCGGCGGCCCGCTCATTGCCCCGCTGGGCGACGTCCTTGGCGTGCGCGTCCGGGTCGGCGGGCAGCGTACGGGCCAGCATCTGCAGCCGCGTCACATACCCGTCGCCGTTGGCCACGTGCTTCAGGAGGGTGCCGAAGCGCTCGACCAGTGCCTCCTGGTCCTCGCTGTCGCGCAGGCCGACGCCCGGGCCCTCGATCTCGATGGCGGCGGTCACGGTGCGGCGGTCGGCGTGCAGCAGCACGGCGATCTCGTCCGGACCGAACGGCGCCGACAACCAGTTGATCCGGCCCACGCCGGGCGGCGGGCCGATCTCCACCTCACGGCCGTCGAACATGGTGCCCGCCTCGACGGCGTCCGAACGATAGGTCGTACCGCGGCGCAGCAGCCGCTTGTAGGAGCGGTTGATCTCGAACCACCTGTAGAACGTACGGCCCTTGTACGGCACGTAGACAGCCGCCAGCGCGAGCGCGGGGAAGCCGACGAGGGCGGGGATACGGAACGAGAGGACGGGGATGAGCAGGCCGCTCATCATGCCGAGAAAGGCACCGACGACGATCAGGCCGATCTCGCCCGTCTCGCGGTTCTTTCCGACGATGGCGTTGGGCCGGGCCTTGCCGATCATGTACGTACGGCGCGGCGAGCCCAGCGAGGACCCTGCCACCTGGGACGGGGTCGTCATCCGCGGTCACCTCCCGAACTGCGGGGCCGGCTGGGTTGGGAACGGCCCGAGCCCGTGCCGCTCTGGCGGGGTGGGCGGGCCGAGTGGGGG
>NZ_JADKMA010000336.1 GCF_017676365.1 Streptomyces oryzae | reverse complement strand
GGGACAGCGCCTCCGGTGAGTACGGTGGCGAGTGCGGCCGCCATCAGGGCCGCCCGTCTCATCATCTGATTTTTGGTCGCCATGGGGCGAGTGAACGAGCTGCCGCCCCTCCAGCCGGTCAGGCGCGCCCACCGCGCTCCAGGATTCAGCCTTCTGCATGCATGACGGTCAGCGGGTGAGCACCAGCCCGGACGTCGGGACGCCGCTTCCTGCTGTGACGAGCACTCGTGCACAGTCGTCAACCTGGTTGACGGCGGTGCCGCGGAGCTGGCGTACTGCCTCGGCGATGCCGTTCATGCCGTGCAGATACGCCTCGCCCAGCTGCCCCCCGTGCGTGTTGAGCGGCAGCGTCTCCGCCGCGACGAAATCAGCTCCCTCTCCGCGCGCACAGAAGCCGAACTCCTCCAGCTGCATGAGCACGTACGGGGTGAAGTGGTCGTACAGCACGGCGACGTCGATGTCCTCCGGTTCCAGCCCACTGGTGCGCCACAGCTGCCGGGCCACGACGCCCATCTCCGGGAGTCCTGTCAGGCCGTCGCGGTAGAAGCTCGTCATCTGCTCCTGTGCGCGCCCGGCGCCCTGGGCCGCCGCCGCGATCAGCGCGGTCCGGTGCGGCAGGTCGCGGGCCCGCTCGGCCGAGGTGACGACCAGTGCCTGGCCGCCGTCCGTCTCCTGGCAGCAGTCCAGCAGCCGCAGCGGCTCCACGATCCAGCGCGATGCGGCGTGCTCGGCCCGCGTGAGGGGTCTGCCGTAGAAGTAGGCGGCCGGGTTGGTCGCCGCGTACTTCCTGTCCACCACTGCGACCCGGCCGAAGACCTCCGGGCGCAGCCCATAGGTGTGCAGATACCGCTGGGCCACCATGGCGGCCCAGGAGGCCGGGGTCAGCAGTCCGAAGGGCAACGACCAGCCGAGCGCCGCCCCCTCGGCCGAAGGCTCGCGCTGCTGCACACCTGAACCGAAGCGCCGCCCGGAGCGCTCGTTGAACGCCCGGTAGCACACGACCGTCTCCGCGAGGCCACAGGCGACCGCCAGTGCCGCCTGCTGCACTGTCGCGCAGGCCGCGCCGCCGCCGTAGTGCACCCGCGAGAAGAACGACAGCTCCCCTATGCCGGCCGCCTGCGCGACAGTGATCTCGGGACTGGTGTCCATGGTGAAGGTGACCATGCCGTCCACGTCGTCCGGCGACAGCCCGGCGTCGTCCAGGGCCGCCCGCACGGCCTCCACGGCGAGCTTGAGCTCGCTGCGGCCCGAGTCCTTGGAGAACTCCGTGGCGCCGATACCGACCACGGCAGCACGCCCACCGAGCGAGTCGGCCTTCGCCAAGCTCATGAGGGAGCCCCTTCCGGACCGGCGGGCGACTCCCACAGCGTGACGGTGACCGTGCCGGTGACATGGTTGCCGAGCCGGTTGGCGCCCCGTACGGCGATCTCTACGGTGACGCCCTCGCCCTCAGGCGCGTCGACTGCGGGCGGTGTGACCGCGGTGACCTGTCCGGACAGTGCCATGGTGTCGCCCGGGTGGTTGGGCGCGCCCAGCCGGATGGCGACCTTGCGCAGGAGGGCGTGCGGTCCCGCCCATTGAACGACGTAACGGCCCACCAGGCCGTTGGTCGTCAGGATGTTCATGAAGATGTCGGGGGAGCCCTTCTGGCGTGCTGCCTCGGCGTCGTGGTGGACGTCCTGGAAGTCCCGCGCCGCCAGGGCGCCGGAGACGATGAGAGTGCGGGTCACCGGGACGTCGAGCGGCGGCAGTTGGTCGCCGACGCGGGGGAGCGCCGCCCCCCGGAAGACGGGCAGTTCCAGGTCGTCGTCCACCCGCAGGAACTCCAGCTCCACCGGCATCCCGATCCGCACGTCGTCGTGGCGCACACCGGTGAGGTTGCTGACGATCCGCACGCCCTCCTCCAGCTGGACGAGTGCCACCGCGTACGGCGGGTCGAAGGCCGGGAAGGGCGGATGGTGCATGACGACGTACGAGTAGACGGTGCCGCGCCCGCACGCCGCGACGGCCCGCCATTCGGCACAGCCGCAGGCGTTGCAGCCCGGCAGCCACGGGAACCGCGGAGTGCCGCACTCAGCACAGCGCTGGAACAGCAGCTGGTGCCGGGCAACGCCCTCCCAGAAGCCGGCGTTGTCCCGGTTGACGACAGGGCGGGGGCGCCGGGGTCTGTCGGAACCAGCACCAGCACCAGCACCACCGGCGGCACCAGCGGTGGCACCGGCACCGGTGCCGGCATCTGCATCGGCGCCGGATGCGGCCGCCCCGCCCTGGGTCGTCCGGGGCCGCGCCGGGCGGTACTTGAGAATCCGGAACCGGTGCGTCCCGACGAGTTCCGCCCCCACCAGCACGTCCATCCGGGTCGTCACGAAGTACCCGGTGCCCAGCTTGGTCGTCTTGCGCGGGGAGACCGACTCGATCACCGCGTCGAACGTGATCTCGTCCCCGGGACACAGCGGCCGCAGGTACTCCTGCTCGCAGTCCGTCGCGACGACCGAGGTGCAGCCCGCCCCGTCGAGCGCGCTCAGCAGTGCGCCGTACGGCCCCGAACGGCTGTCCCCCCGGCCCGCGAGCCCGGCCATCGTCCAGACCTGGAGCATCGTCGCCGGCGCGGAGCCGTCGGGCGGTACGGGATGGCCCAGCGCCTCGCACCAGTGCCGGATCATCGGCTCGTTGACGGGGTCACGGCCGCGTGCCGAGCCGGCCGCGGAGCGGCCCGCGTACGCACGCAGTTGCTCGTACAGCGCGTCACCGTCCCTCGGCCCGGGCGCCGTCCCCGTCCCCGGGGCAACCGTTGGCCCCAGCCCGTCCCCAGCGCTCACCGCCGTCCCCTCCGCGTCCAGAAACAGCACCGCCCAATGAACAACAATCTGACTGTCCGTCAGCTCCAGAGGAGTGTCAACAGTGCGGCGGCTGCAAAGCGGCAGGCGCGAACAGCAATGCAGGCCCCATAGGGGCACGCAAAACGGCGGCGGACACACGAAAACGACCGCGCGCCCGCGACGGAATCGCGGGCGCGCGGCCTCAGCCCATCCCCATGAGCGCCCGGTCTCTCGAACCGGGTGTCCCGTCAGCCCGCCGTCACCACAGGTTGGTGAAAACGACGGTGGCGGACTCGTTGTGCGTCTCGTTCTCCTGGTTCACGACAGCGCCATTGCCGTTGACCGTTGCGTTGTTGGCGTTGTTGGTGTTGTTCCCGTCGCCCACCGCGCCCTGCACCTGGGAGTTGGAGCTCGCGTTGGAGTTGGATCCGTCGTCCGCGAGGGAGCCGTTGTCCGCCTGGGCCACGCCGGACATGACGGCGAGGGCGAACGGAAGAGCCGCGGCGGCCGCGATGACGCGGGCGGTGCGGATGCGTGCCATGTTCATTCCTCCAGGAACGGTAAGTGCGTCCCGAGGGACGCTGCACCGGAAGTGCGCTGGTGCCGAGGGCAGTTGGCCCGCTGCCTCCGGCCTCGCTTGCGACGTCGCGGGTCCAGAGTTGCCCACGGCGACCGGGACGGATTCGCCCGGACGGCCTCTTTCCCCCGCACGAATGACGACGTGTCGATAAACCCCGCGTACGCCCCCAACACCGCTCTTTCCGCCCGCTGCTACCCGCTCCGGCCACCGCCGCCGGCACCGCACGGCCCACGTATGAAGGCGTAAGAAGGCGTATGACGGGTCGGCCGCCCGCTGTCCCGGCTGCCGGGCCCCGGCTTGCCATGTCCCGGGCCTGCGTGCGGTTCGGCTCGGGCGAAGAGGAGCGATCCGAGGGCTTTTCGGCGTCGAAATCCCGTACGACTCCGAGGAGATGGGCTCCCGCGCTCTCGCGCACACGCTGGCCGCCGCCGAATTGGGGACTCGCTGTGCTGCCGCTGCCGCTGTCCCGTACCAAGCTCCCGGCCCTGCGCTCACCGCACCGCGCGCACGGAGTGCCGAGCGCCGCCCCACGCCCC
>NZ_JADKMA010000335.1 GCF_017676365.1 Streptomyces oryzae | reverse complement strand
CCCTCACCCGGCTGTGTGCTGCGGCCGGTTTCGACCCTTCGGTCGCGTTCCGCAGCAACAACTACGACGTCGTACGGGAGTTGGTCGCCGCCGGGCTCGGGGTGGCGGTCGTGCCCGCACTCGGGCATACGCCTGCCCCGGGGGTGGCGGCGACGCGGCTCGGCGCTCGCTCAGCGTGCCGGCGGGTGCAGGTGCTGCACCGCCGGGAGAACAGTAATCCGCTGCTCGGGCGGATGGTGCGTGCCTTGCGGAGTGCGGTGCCGGAGGGGGAGGCGTTTGTGCATCCGGTGGGGGGTGGAGTTGGTTGATGCCCTCGCGCCCTTACGGCGCTTCGACCGTTGTTCGTAGGACTTCCACCAGAGCCGTCACCGTGGGGCGGTGCTGTGCGGAGGAGCGGAAGATGACCACGATGTGGCGCTCCATCGCCTCGCGCAGGCCGATGACGTCGATGCGGGAGGCGCGCAGGCGCAGCATCAGGTCCGTCACGACGCTCACGCCCACCCCGGTCTCGACGAGAGCGAGGGTCGCGGCGGTGTCGGTCACCTCGTGGAGCACCCGGGGTTCGAATCCGGCCCGGCGGCAGGCGGTGAGCACGGCGCGGCCGTAGTAGCTGTCGGCCGACGGCAGGATCCAGCCCAACTCGGCCGCCGCGGCGAGGGACACCGTCGTACGGCCCTTCATGGCACCGGCCGGGACCGCGAGGGAGAACCGTTCCCGGGACAGCGGCATCACGCACAGGGAGGCGTCCCGCGGAATGGGCACGTCGGGGTAGTCAAGGCCCAGGGCCAGATCGACGGCGCCGCCGGCCACCGCGTCGTACACGTCGTCCACGTCCATGTCACGGCTGCGCACGGTCAGGCCGGGGTGCCGCTCCCGGGCGTGCCGCAGCGCCGGGGGCAGGATCTCGGCGGCGGCCGTGGTGAACAGCCCGATCCGCAGCGTCCCCGAGACCTCGGTGCGGGTGCGCTCCAGCGCCTCGACGGCCTCGGCCTCCGTGGCCAGGATGCGCTCGGCGTGCCGGGCGAGGGTCATTCCCGCGTCGGTCAGTTCGACCCGGCGTCCCACTCGCCGCAGCAGTTCCATGCCGGTGGACTTCTCCAGCGCGGCGATCTGCTGCGACACCCCGCCGGGGGTGTATCCCAGGGCCTGTGCCACCGCGGTGACGGTTCCGCGGCGGGTCAGCTCGGCCAAGGACCGCAGCTGGGCACTCGTCCATTCCATATAGGCATCGTAAACAAAAGGACGCAGAAACTGTTCATGGACGTCAACGGTTGGGCTGCTGCACGATGTGGGACAGACAGCTGATCAGCACCGCCATGCACTGACAGCCACGCCGTGCCGAGCCCGGGCCCGCCTCATCGCCCGTCCCGGCACCGGCCGTTGGAAGGGATCGGCCCATGCCCTCCTCCGCTTACCGCACCGTTCCGCACTCCGCCGATGTCGTGATCATCGGCGGCGGTGTGATGGGTGTCAGCACCGCCTTCCACCTCGCCGAGGCCGGGGTACGCAACATCGTCGTCCTGGAGCGCGGCGACCTGGGCTGCGGCAGCTCGGGCAAGCCGATCGGGGGCGTACGCGCCCAGTTCTCGGACCCGCTCAACATCGAGCTCGGCCGCCGCAGCCTGGACGCGTACCAGAACTTCCCCACCCGTCCCGGTGCCGACATCCGGCTCGACACGGTCGGCTATCTGTTCCTGCTCACCAGCGAGGACCAGGTGCGGGACTTCGAGGCCAGCGTCGCCGTCCAGAACAGTCTCGGGGTGCCCACCCGCATGACAGGGCCCGAGGAGGCGCAGCGGCTGTGCCCCTACGTCAGCACCGACGGCCTCGTCGCGGCGGCGTACTCCCCCACCGACGGCCACGCCCGCCCTGGGCTGGTCGTCCAGGGGTACGCGAGGGCCGCGGCCGCCGCGGGCGTCACCCTCGCCGCACACACCGAGGTCACCGGGCTCGACACGGCCGGCTCCCGGGTGACCCGGGTGCACACCAGCCACGGGTCCCTCTCCTGCTCCACCGTCATCTGCGCGGCGGGCGCCTGGTCCCGGCAGATCGGCGACATGGCCGGCGTCGGCCTTCCCGTACGCCCGGTGCGCCGGCAACTCGCCTTCACCGCGCCGCTCGACCCGCCCGCGCCGCGTATCCCCTTCACCATCGACTTCTCCTCCAGCGCCTACTTCCACAACAGCGACGACGGCCTGCTGTTCGGGCTGGCCGACCCCGCGCAGGAAGAGGGCTTCGACACCTCCTGGACCCCGGAGTGGCTGGAGCTGTTCCGCGCCGTCGCCCGCCGCCGCGCCCCCGCGCTGGCCGGCATGGAAACCGTGGACGGGTGGGCCGGACTGTACGAGAACACGCCGGACCACAACGCGCTGATCGGCCGCTCCGACGAGGTCGACAACTTCCTGTACGCCACGGGGTTCTCGGGGCACGGCTTCCTGCAGGCGCCCGCGGTCGGCGAGATCATGCGCGACCTGTATCTGGAACGCCGCCCCTTCACCGACATCACCCCGCTCAGTGCCGACCGGTTCCGCACCGGCGCAGAGATCCGTCCCGAAGCCCATGTGGTGTGAACAGCCTGAAGACCGAAGTGAGAGGCCGAACCATGTCAACGCTCAGCCAGTGGCAGCTACGGGCCGCCTTCGCCGCGCGGCTGTCGGAGATGTACGGGCGGGAAGTGCCCGCCTACACCACGCTCGTGGACGTCTCCCGCGAGGTCAACGAGGACGTCCTGCGCGCCCGGGGCACGGATGCGGAGCGTCTGGGGACCATCGGCAGGGTGACGGCCGAACGCCACGGTGCCATCCGCGTCGGCACGCCGCGGGAACTCGGGCAGGTCGCCCGGGTCTTCGGCGCGCTCGGTATGCATCCGGTCGGCTTCTACGACCTGCGTGAGGCCGCCGCCAGTGCCGTGCCCGTCGTCTCCACCGCTTTCCGGCCGGTCGACGGCGAGGAGCTGGCGCGGAACCCGTTCCGCGTCTTCACCTCCATGCTGACCCCGGCCGACCCCCGCTTCTTCGACCCCGAGCTGCGGGCGCGGCTGGAGACCTTCCTCGCCGGCCGTGAGCTCTTCCCCGCCGAGCTGCTCGCGCTGGCCGACCGTGCGGCCGCGGAGCAGGAGCTGCCACAGGAGGACGCCGAGCGCTTCCTCCAGCTGGCCGTCGGCGCCTTCGAGCTGTCCGGCGAACCGGTCGACAAGGCGTGGTACGCGACCCTGGAGCGGGTCTCCGCGGTCGCGGCGGACATCGGCGGGGTACGCAGCACGCACATCAATCACCTCACTCCGCGCGTTCTGGACATCGACGAGCTCTACCGGCGGATGACCGAGCGCGGTATCGAGATGATCGACACCATCCAGGGCCCGCCGGCCTGGCGAGGCCCTGACGTACTGCTGCGGCAGACCTCGTTCCGCGCCCTGGACGAGCCCCGCGCGATGCGCACAGAGGACGGCAGCGTCGTCAGCGGTGCGCTGCGTGTCCGGTTCGGCGAGGTCGAGGCCCGCGGCATCGCCCTGACCCGCGAAGGCCGCTCGCTGTACGACACGCTGCTCGGCCTCGTGGACGAGCGGTGCTCCCGGTCGCCCGGTGAGAGCCGCGCCGCCGTCGCCCGCGGTGTGTGGGAGGAGCACATGCCCGACAGCGAGCAGGAGCTGGCCGCACGAGGGCTGGCGTACTTCACCTACCGGGTGGCCGCCGACCGGCCCAGGGACGGCAGCCGCCCGCCGGCCGGCCTCGGCGAGCTGCTGCGGCAGGGGTGGGTACGGGCCGAGCCCATCGTCTACGAGGACTTCCTGCCCCGCTCGGCCGCCGGCATCTTCCAGTCCAACCTCAGCTCGGAAGGCACCCGCGACAACGCACAGGAGGGCGCGGCCTACGACGCCGAATGGCTCTCCGGCGCCATCGGACGCGAGGTGCTAGACCCCTTCGGCCTCTACGAACAGCAGCAGAACCGCTCCCTCGCGCAGGTCGCTCGCGCACTGGACCTCGACGGCGC
>NZ_JADKMA010000334.1 GCF_017676365.1 Streptomyces oryzae | reverse complement strand
ATGCTCTCAGGGGCCCGGCCCGTCATACGGAGGCGCTCAGCGCGTGCGGCTCAGCTCTCGTCCTCGTCGATGAGGAAGCCCCGCATCGGTGAGGGCGCCTGCTGGGGCTGAGGACCGCCCTGCGGCCGCACCGGCGCCATCGGCTGCGTCATGGCAGGCGACATCTGCTGCTGCCCGCCGTAGGACTGCCCGGCACCGCCCTGGGTGTGCGGACCACCGCCGGGGCCACCGGCCGGGCCGCCGCCCATGGAGTGTCCGTTGCCGCCCATCGACTGGTGCCCGCCCATCGAGCCGCCACCACTGGTGGCCGCTCCCGCGGGAGCACCGGCTCCGGCCGACGCCATCGACGGCGTGGGCGCGGGCAGCGACGCGGTCGCCGGCGTGCGCGGCGGCGCGAGCGAGTCGTCGGCCTGGTTCTCCAACTGCCGCAGCTGGCTCTCCAGGTACGACTTCAGCCGCGTGCGGTACTCGCGCTCGAAGCCGCGCAGGTCCTCGACCTTGCGCTCCAGGGTGGCGCGGGCCGACTCCAGGGAGCCCATGGCCACGCGGTGCTTCTCCTGCGCGTCCCGCTCCAGCGCGTCGGCCTTGGCGCGGGCGTCCCGCTCCAGGCCCTCGGCGCGGCTGCGTGCCTCGCCAACGATCTTGTTGGCCTCGGAACGGGCCTCCGCGATCGCCTGGTCGGCCGTCTGCTGCGCCAGCGACAGTACGCGGGCCGCGCTGTCGTTGTTCTGGCCGCCGCCCGGCATCTGCGGGCCGCCCTGCGGGCCACCGGGACCCATGGGGCCGCCCTGCTGCGGGCCGGGGCCACCTGGACCCATCGGACCGCCCTGCGGACCCGGGCCGCCGGGACCGCCGTGTCCACCGGGGCCGCCGGGGCCCGCGGGGAGCTGTGCCTGTCCGCCGGGAAGCTGCGGCGGGCCGCCCATGCCCTGCTGTTGGGGCGGGACGGGCTGCGGTCCGGATATGGCGGCGGGAACAGGGGCCCCGCCTTGCTGCTGCTGCCTGTCCTGAGGTTCAGGAGGCTTTCGCATCCCGCCCTGTTGTTGCTGGTTCTGCGCGGCCGCGCGTGTGGCCGCGGCCAGCTTGGCGCGCAGGTCCTCGTTCTCGCGCAGCAGCCGGGTCAGCTCGGCTTCGACCTCATCGAGGAAGGCATCGACCTCGTCCTCGTCATAGCCTTCGCGCAGACGGACGGTCGTGAACTGCTTGTTCCGCACGTCCTCGGGGGTCAGGGGCATCTCTTCACCTCAACGTAAGTCGTCGGCATATCGGCAAGACCATTCCGATCGTTCACAGCCTGGCCACGACGTTGATCAGGATGTAGACGATGATCATGAGTACGAAGAAGGACAGGTCGAGCGCCACGCCCCCGAAGCGCAGCGGTGGGATGAACCGCCGCAAAAGCTTGAGTGGCGGATCGGTGACAGTGTAGGCGGCCTCAAGAACGACCACCATCGCCTTGCCGGGTTGCCATGAGCGGGCGAACTGGAAGACGTAGTCCATCACCAGCCGGAAGATCAGCACGAGCAGGAAGCAGTACAGCGCGATTTGGACCACGTCCAGTGCGGTTCTCATCTGCGCGTCCCTCTCCCCTGGGGCTCTCGTGCCGCCTTGGCGGCCTGTTCCTGGATCCTGCCGTCTCAGCTCTGGTTGAAGAACCCGCCCTCTGCGATGCGGGCCTTGTCCTCCGCCGTGACATCGACGTTAGCAGGAGACAGCAGGAACACCTTCTGCGTCACTCGCTCGATACTGCCGTGCAGACCGAAGACCAGACCAGCCGCAAAGTCGACAAGTCGCTTCGCGTCGGTATCGTCCATCTCCGTCAGATTCATGATCACCGGAGTGCCCTCACGGAAGTGTTCCCCGATGGTACGGGCTTCGTTGTAGGTCCGAGGGTGCAACGTGGTGATCCGATACGGCTCACGTTCGGACACAACCTTGGGCATGATCACCGGGGCACTCTTCTCGACATTCTGGCGTTCAGGTGTGATGGATGACACCGGAGCAATTCTCCCGGCTCGTCCGCTTTCGGCAGCAACCGCCGGGGGCGTCTCCGGCTCCCGCTCCCGTTGCGCCGGCGGGTGAGCGACCCTCACCGGCTCCTCGGGTTCGGTCTTTTGGAGGGAATGGTGTGATTGTTCCGACTCATACCGCCGACGGTCGCGTTCGGGCTCGGGCTCGGGCTCGAACTCGTCGTCAGGGTCGAATCCCCGGCCGTCGTACCCATCGTCCTCCACGAGGCCGAGGTAGACCGCCATCTTGCGCATCGCGCCGGCCATTCTCTGCGTCCTCCGCTCTGTGGTGGATCGACTCCGCCCCCGTCACCGGTGGCCCTGGGATGATCCACGCAGCCTCTCCGACCGGCCTTTTCCGGCGGAAATGACCATATATTCTGCTGTGGCCCAACTCGCTTCGCGACGTTACCGGAGCCGGGGTCGGTCTCCGAGTACCGCACTGCCGACGCGCACATGTGTCGCACCGGCAAGCACCGCCTCTTCGAGATCCGAGCTCATGCCCGCCGACACCATCGTTGCAGCAGGATGCGCCGCTCGCAGGGCGGTTGAGATTTCCAACAGCTGGTCGAAAGCCGCCCGCGGCCGCCCGGCCAGCGGCCCGTCCAGCGGCGCGACAGTCATCACTCCGTCGAGCCGCAGACCTTGGGCGGACGCCACCGCTTCCGCGAGATCCGTCACACCGTCGGGCGCCACACCGCCGCGCTCCCCCACCGAGCCTGACTCGGCGTCAAAGGCGACCTGGACCAGACACCCGATCTCCCGCTCCGCGCGCACAGCAGCGTTCGAGAGCGCGGTCACCAGCCGGGCGCGGTCCACCGAGTGGACAAAGTCGGCATAACCGGCAACCGACCGCGCCTTGTTGGTCTGGAGCTGGCCCACGAAGTGCCAGCTGAGCTGCGTGTCGGCACAGTCGGCCGCCTTGGGCGCGGCTTCCTGGTCCCGGTTCTCCGCGACGTCCCGCACACCCAGCTCGGCCAGCAGCTGCACATCGCTCGCGGGGTAGGTCTTGGTCACGACAATGAGGGTGACGTCCTCGCGCTTACGCCCCGCCGCGAAACAAGCGCCTGCGATGCGCTCCTCCACCCGGGCGAGGTTGGCGGCCAGCTCCGCCTTGCGGGCCGCCTCAGGCGATTCTGCCGCTTCCTGGGACCCAAAGGACTCATGGGACTCAGAGGACTCAGGAGACATGTCCGCCGTCACTTCTCAGCTCGCCTCGATCCAGACATAACTCGCAAGCCTTCCCGTCGTCTTGTCCCGGCGGTACGAGAAATGGTCAGCGGACTCCAGCGTGCATACGGAAGACTGTTCGCACCGGGTGACCCCCGCCCGCGCGAGCTGCGCCCGCACCCCTGCGGCCATGTCGACGGCGGGAGTCCCCTGCCGTGTCGTCGCATACGTCTCGGGGACGGCCGCCGCGAGCTCGGCGCGCATCGCGTCCGGCACCTCGTAGCACCGGCCGCAGACTGCGGGCCCGGTGCGCGCGACCATGCGCCCGGGCTCGGCACCGAGCGCTTCCATCGCCTCGACCGTCGCGCCCACCACGCCCGCCAGTACGCCGGGCCGCCCCGCGTGCGCCGCGCCCGCGACTCCGGCAACCGGGTCGGCCAGCAGCACCGGAGTGCAGTCCGCGGTGAGCACCGCCAGCGCGAGCCCCCTACGCGCCGTCACCACCCCGTCGGCCGGAGGCGCGTCCGCACCGAACGGGCGGTCCGCGACGGCGACGTCGCGCCCGTGCACCTGATGCATCCAGACCACCTCGTCGGGCGACAGTCCGAGCACCCGCGCGGCCCGCTCCCGGTTGGTCCGTACGGCCCCGGGGTCGTCACCGACCGCGCCACCGAGGTTCAGCTCCTCATACGGAGCGGCGCTCACCCCGCCCCACCTGTCGGTGAAGGCGAAGTGCGCGCCGCTGACCGTCTCTTGCGCAGCTATCACTTCAGGAAGTCCGGCACATCCAGCTCTTCCGCCTGACTGTCGTGGTACGGGCGGGCCGGCGGCACCTGCGGGG
The DNA here is from genome assembly GCF_017676365.1 of Streptomyces oryzae. Taxonomy (GTDB): domain Bacteria; phylum Actinomycetota; class Actinomycetes; order Streptomycetales; family Streptomycetaceae; genus Streptomyces; species Streptomyces oryzae. The sequence continues at coordinate 3 of NZ_JADKMA010000334.1, read as the reverse complement.
TGG
>NZ_JADKMA010000333.1 GCF_017676365.1 Streptomyces oryzae | reverse complement strand
CTCCCCCGCCGAGCCCGGGCCCGCCTTCACCCTCCCACACACCGCAGAGGTCCCCTGCCTCGAAGCCGGCCACGCCCACCGGGCCGGCCACGGTCAAGCCCGCTCGGCACCAGGCCGAGGCCACTCGGCGACCGGAGCGCCCTTCGCGCAAGCCCTTCCGGGAGACGCCCCGCCCCACCGCGCCTGAGCCCTCGCCCTCTCGCAGCGTGCTGGCGGCTCCGCGACAGCCGACGCCCGAGCGTCAGCCGCCCGACGGAAGCATGTCCATGGTCACCCGCACGCTTCTGATCGTCGCACCGGCCGTGCTCGCGGCGGCCGCGCTGCGTCCTCGTACGAGCAGTCCGAGGCCGGCGGCGGCCGGTGAGACCTCCGGTGCGAGCGGCGGCTGACCCTCCGCTCCACGCGGCCGCCCCCGTTGCCGTTGCCGCCACCCCCGCCTCACTGTCACCGACTCACGCTTCACCACCCCCTGCTCGCGCTCTGTGGAGGCCCCCTTGTCCGAATGGCTCGTGCTGACCCTCAGCCTGGTGGCCGCCTGTTTGGTGGTTGTCGCCGTTGTCGTGCTCAAACGCCGACGCGCCGCCACGGAGGACCCCTCCGAGACGCCAGACGTCATCGAGTACATGACGATGATGATCGGCGTGGTCTACGCCATCGTCCTGGGCCTGGCCATCGCCGGTGTCTGGGAGGCGCGCAACGCCGCGGAGGAGGCGGTCTCGCAGGAGGCGCAAGCACTGCACGAGGTGAGCGAACGGGTCTCCGTCTACCCCGCCGACGAACGCGACCGGGTGCGAAAGGACGTCAACTCCTATGTGAAATACGCCGTCACCACCGAGTGGTCGCACATGGTCGAACACGGCGAGCTGACCGACCGTGGCACTCACATGCTCGACCGGCTGCGCAAGGACGTGACTGCGTACGAGCCGAACACCAACCAGGAGGCGCAGTCGTACCAGGCCGTGGTCGACCAAGTCGCCGAGGCCGACAGCGCCCGCACCGAACGCGAATCGAACGCGGGTCCGACGATGCCCGGCGTGGTGTGGATCGGTCTGTACGCGGGTGCGGTGGTTTCCGTAGGGATGCTTTTCGCGCTCCAGATTCAGCGCTCGGGCAGGGAACTGGTGCTGGCGGGCATCTTCAGCGCCCTGATCGCGTTCCTGCTCTTCCTCGTCTGGCACTTCGACGCACCCTTCGCCCGCGGTCTGGACGATCCGACCGAGACGTTCGTGGCACTGTTCCCGCAGGCCACCGGATCGTCGGGGTGAGGGTGAGGGGTTCTCGGCCTGGTGTGCGGCGTGTGCGGCCCTCGCTCAGCGTGCGCGGCCAGTTCGCTGTCGCCTCCGCGTCGGAGGAGGCGGGTGAGATGCTGGCGGTGTTCAGAGGCGAGAGACCACAAAGGAGTCCGGGTGTCCCTGCTCTTCCCCGCGTTGCACACGGCGTCCTCGCACACGGCGCTGCGCTTCGGCGACCGAGCCCTCAGCTACCGCCGGCTGACTGCCGTGACGAGCGGTCTGGCCACCCGGCTCCAGACATCGGCACCCGTCGCGGTCTGGGCGACGCCCAGCCTGGAGACGGCGGTCGCCGTGGTAGCCGGGCTGCTGGCGGGCGTACCCGTGGTGCCGGTGAACCCGAAGAGCGGTGAGAGAGAGCTGACCCACATCGTCACCGACAGCGCACCCGGAACAGTGCTGGCCGAGCCCGGTGCCGAACTGCCCGAACCGCTCGGGTCACTGCTCCGCACGGACATCGAGATCTCGGCGGAGCCGACAGAGGAGGAGCAGACCCGGCTCCTGCCCGCCGAGCCGAACGCGGAGACCGCGGCGCTGGTCATCTACACCTCGGGGACCACGGGGCCGCCCAAGGGCGTCGTGCTCTCGCGGCGGGCCATTGCCAGCAGTCTCGACGCGCTGGAGGAGGCATGGCAGTGGACGGCGGACGACGTGCTGGTGCACGGCCTGCCGCTGTTCCACGTGCACGGGCTGATCCTCGGGGTCCTCGGCCCGCTGCGCCGGGGTGGCAGCCTGCGGCATCTGGGCCGCTTCAGCACCGAAGGAGTGGCCCGGGAGCTGGCGAGCGGCGGAACGATGCTGTTCGGCGTGCCGACGATGTACCACCGTCTCGCCGACGCCTGTGCGAGCGACCCGGAACTGGTGCGCGCACTGGCCGGAGCCCGGCTGCTGGTGTCCGGTTCGGCTGCGCTGCCGCTGCACGACCACGACAGGCTGACTGCAGCGACCGGACAGCGGGTGATCGAGCGCTACGGGATGACCGAAACTCTCATGAACACCAGCGTGCGGCCCGGCGGAACGTCCCGCCCGGGCACTGTCGGTCTGCCGCTGCGTGATGTGGACGTCCGGCTGGTGGACGAGGCGGGCAACCGACTTCCCGCGGAGGACACCGAGACGGTGGGCGAGCTACAGGTGCGCGGTCCGAACCTGTTCACCGAATACCTCAACCGCCCTGACGCGACGGCCGAAGCCTTCGACGGCGGCTGGTTCCGCACCGGAGACATGGCGACCCGGGACGCGGACGGCTCCGTACGTCTGGTCGGCCGCAAGGCCACCGACCTGATCAAGAGTGGCGGCTACAAGATCGGAGCGGGCGAGATCGAGAACGTACTCCTCAGCCACCCGGGTGTCGCCGAGGCAGCCGTCACCGGCGAGCCCGACGACGAACTGGGCGAACGCGTCGTCGCCTGGATCGTTCCGGCCTCGGCGCAGCAGCCGCCGCCCGCTGAGGAGTTGACCGATCTGGTCGCCGGCCAGCTCGCCCCGCACAAGCGCCCCCGTGAGGTGCGCTTCCTGGAAGCTATGCCGCGCAACGACATGGGCAAGGTGCTGAAGCGGGAGCTGCCCGGGCAGCAGGGGTAACGCCTGTGCCCTCTGTCGGCCGAACCGGGGCCGGTCGCGTCGGGGCAGGTCAGTCGACGGCCGAAAGCTCGGGCGTGCCTGTGATCCCGGTGAGGCCGGCAAGGCCGGCGGCGTCGGCCAGGCGGCGGTAGGAGCGGAGTCGGTCGTCGGGGTCGTATGTGTTGAGTGTCAGCAGGACCTCGTCGGCCCCCGTACGCTCCACCAGCCCCGCCAGCGCCTCGGTCACCTCCTCCGCTGTTCCCCGCAGTTGCGACTGTCGAGCCTCGTCGAAGGCCGCACGCTCCTTCGCGCTCATCGTGCGCCCCCGTATCTCTTCCGGCGCCACGAGCGGGGCGAACGTACCGCGGGTACGGGAGAGCGCCGTGGACCACGCCTCGGGAAGCTGAAGCAGTTCCGCCTCCTCACGGGTGTCGGCAGCAGCAGCGTTCACGGCGACGATCACGTACGGGGCGGAGTGCGCGGTGCCGGGTGAGACGTGGGAGGCCGAGGCGGTGCCGGGTGAGGCAGAGGCGGGCGAGGCGGCGCCGTGCGCGCGTGGGCGGAAGGCTGCGCGGTACGCCTCCACCGCTTCCCGGGTCCGGCGCTCGTCGCGGGAGGCCCCGATCACCAAAGGCAGCCCGAGCTCGGCAGCCACTGCCGCGCCAGAGCCCACCGCCAGCACGAACGGGGGCACGCGCAGCCCCTCGGCGGGCCGGGCGCGTACGGGGCCTGTGCCATCGAAGTAGTCGAGCAGTTCGGATATCTGTGCGCTGAAGCCGTTCGCGGCGTCTTTGCCGACGCGGAGCGCCTTGCGAATGCCGTCAGTGAAGCCGACAGAGCGACCAAGCCCCATGTCGATACGGCCGGGAAACAGCGACTCCAGTACCCCGAACTGTTCCGCCACCACCAGCGGCTGGTGGTTCGGAAGCATCACTCCTCCGGTGCCGACACGGATCCGGGACGTGGCGGAGGCCACCGCTGCGGCGAGCACGGTCGGTGCGGAGCCGGAAATTCCGGGGACGGCATGGTGCTCGGAGACCCAGAAGCGCAAGAAGCCCAGCTCCTCCGCCTGCTGCGCGAACCGCACCGTCTCGCGCAGCGCCTGACCAGGGTGCTCGCCCTCCCGGGTGAGGGAGCGGTCGAGTATGGAGAGGGGGACCGGAAGCCGACGCGAGGAAGTCACATCGGTTGCAACGTACGCGGG
>NZ_JADKMA010000332.1 GCF_017676365.1 Streptomyces oryzae | reverse complement strand
CGCGAGGTGAGCGGGGCCGGCTCCCCCCACCCGGCCCGCGCGGTCAGCGGTCAGCGGTCAGCGGGGTCTGCTCCCTCCCACCCGGCCCTGCAGCAGCAGGGACAGCGCACCGTGCACGTCCTCGAGGGAGCGCTCCGGCTGGAACGCCTTCCAGTCCAGCGCGGCCACCAGCACCATCCCCACCAGCGCGGCGGCGGTGAGCTGGATGTCGATCTCCTCGCTCAACTCGCCCTCGGCGACACCGGCCCGCAGTACGTCCTCCACCACGGCGACGGCTTCCTTGCGCACCACCAGCAGGGTGTCGTTCCAGGCGCGCCCGGTGCGCCACAGCTCGGCGACGTAGAGCTGGGTGAAGGCGGGGTAGTGGTCGATGAACTGCAACCCCGCGCGGACCATCGCGTCCAGCGCGTCCACCCGGCTGCCGCCCCGGCCGGCCGTCTCCTCGGCGGCCTGCCGCAGATCCGCGGTCAGCAACTCCACACCGTGCCGCAGCAGTTCCTCGAACAGCTCGGTCTTGCTGGCGAAGTTGTAGTAGACCGTGCCCTTGGCCACTCCGGCCCGTTCGGCGATCTCCTCCACGGTCGTGGAGGAGAACCCCTGTTCGGCGATGAGGGTGACCGCCGCCTGGAAGAGCTTGTCCCTGGTGGCGCTGCGGCTGCGTGGCGTGGAGGTGGTGCGGGCGCTCGTCATGCGGCCATTGTCCTCTCGCAAACAGGCGCCGGTCTCACAACGAGATCTCCGGGCGCAGCCTCTCCAGCGTCCACACCTGCTTACGGCGCGCGGTGACCGCCGTGAGGGCGAGGGCGCCCGCCGTGAAGGCCAGCAGTACGGCGCACGCCCGCCACACCGGCCACAGTTCGCCACCCGTGATCAGATGCCGCAGCCCTTCCACCACGTAACTCATCGGCAGGAACGGGTGGAGCGCGTTGAAGAAGCCGGGGCTGGTCTGGATCGGGTACGTACCGCCGGCCGAGGTCAACTGGAGCATCAGCATGGCCAGTACGAGGATCCGGCCCGCCGGTCCGAAGCGCGCGTTGAGGAACTGGACGACGGCCGTGAAGCACGCCGTGACCAGCGCCAGGAAGCCCACCGTCGCCAGGCCGCGGGCCATCTGGAGACCCAGGCCCCAGTGCAGGACGCTCATCAGCGCGGCCACCTGCGCCACCCCGATCGCGGCCACCGGCAGCCAGCCCGCCAGTGCGATCCGCCAGGCAGGGGCGCCCGCTGCCAGCGCCCGCTTGTTGAGCGGCTGCAGCAGCATGTACGCGATCATCGCGCCGACCCAGAGGGAGAGCGGGATGAAGTACGGCGCGAAGCCGGTGCCGTAGTTGGGCGCCGCGTGGGACTTGTGCGAGGCGAGGTCCACCGGGTCGGCCATCACACCCGTACGGGCGTCCCGCTGCTTCTTGTCGTAGTCCGGGATCTTCTTCACGCCGTTGTGCAGGCCGCCGGCCAGCTTCCCCGAGCCGTCGGCCAGCTTGAACAGGCCGCCGTCGAGGGATGCGGCGCCGCTGGACAGCTTGCCCAGGCCGGTGTCGAGCGTGGCGGCGCCGGTCTCGGCCGTGCCCAGCCCGGAGTGCAGCTTCCCGGCACCCTTGGCGACCTTGTGCGCGCCCTTGTTGAGCTTGTTGATCTGCCGTACGGCGCTGTCCACGTCCTGCTGGAGGTGCGGGGCCCGCTTGGCGACGTCGTTCGCGGCGCGGTTGAGGTCGTCGAGGTCGCGGCCGAGTTCGTCGAGGTTCTTCTCGTTCTTGACGTATCCGTTGACCTTCGCGGCGACCTTCGCCGACCGCTCGGCCGCGTCGACCGCCTTCTTCAACTGCGGGCAGGAGCCGGACCCGAGGGCGGGCCCTTGCTCACCGGCGGAGGGCTGCGGCGCCTTGGCGGACGCGTCGCCCGCTCCGGGCAGCTGGGTGCTGCTGCCGTCACCCCCTGGAACGGTGACGCTCGGGCTGGGCTCGCCCGGCAGCCCCTTGTCCGGCAGGTTCTTGCCCGGCTGTCCCTTGCCCGGGGCGCCCTTTCCGCACCGCGCCTCGTACACCTCGGAGAGCGTGTTGGCCGCCGCGCGCGAGTCGTGCTGAGCGCGCTGTGCGGCACCCGGCAGCTTGCCGAGGTTCTGTTTGAGGGTCTTGCTCGTACGGGCCACGCCGCGCGCAGCCTTGCCGATGTCGCCGCTGTGCGCCTTGAGGAACGGCCGCACCTTGTCGGCGGCGCCGTTGACCTTGTCGGCCAGCTTCTGGGTGCCGTCGGCGACTCGGCCAGCGCCGGTCTTCAGCGTGCCCGAGCCCGTGTGCAGCTTTGCCGTACCGCTCTTGAGCCGGCCGCTGCCGTCCTCCGCGTCACCGAGCCCGTGCTTCAGCTTGCCCGCGCCCTTCTCCGCCTTGCCGATGCCCTCGCCCAGGTCGTCGGCGCCCTTGGCGGCCTGCGCCGTCTTGCCGTGCAGGGTGGAGAAGGAGACGTAGATCTTGTCGTAGAAGCCGCGCGAGACCTTGCTGGAGGCGCTGGCGCGTACCTCGGAGAAGACCGTGCGGGATATCTGCCCGACGATGTAGTTGTTCGCGTCGTTGGTGCGTACCTTGAGCGCGCCTGTCCCGGGGGAGTCGCCCGAGCTGGAGGAGACCCGCTTGCTGAAGTCGGAGGGCACCGTCAGCGACAGGTAGTACCGCCCGTCCTCGACCCCTTTGCGCGCGTCGGCCGCGCTGGTCTCGTGCCACTCGAACGAGTCGCTGTCGTGCAGGCCCTTGACGATGTCGTCGCCCGCGTTCAGCTTCTCGCCCTTGACGGTGGCGCCCTGGTCCTCGTTCACCAGCGCCACCGGCACCTTGTCCAGGCGGTTGTACGGGTCCCAGAACGACCACAGGTACAGCGCGCCGTACAGCAGCGGAAGCAGCAGCATCGCGGCTATCGCGGCCCGCGGCAGCCGTCCCCTGCCGAACCGCTTCAGCTCAAGCGCGGCTAGCCTCGGCGAGCGCATCGTCCGCCCCCTCCTTCTCCTCGTCGTCGGCCCCGTCGGCTCCACGAGCCTCACCGGTCCCGTCCGCCCCGTCTGCGTCGTCCTTCCGCGCCTTCCGCCCGCCGCCCGCGGGCTGCTGCTCGGTACGGACCACCACCGCGCCCTCGGCAGGCGGCTCGCTGCACACCGCGAGCACGGTGGTGCCCTGCTCAGCGACCGCGCGCAACATCGCCCAGGCCGCCTCGCGTTCGCGCTCCGAAAGCTTCAGATCCACGTCGTCGACGGCCAGCAGCCGCGGCTCACCCAGCAGCGCAAGCGCCACCGAGAGCCGCAGCTCCTCCAGCCGGTCCAGCTCCCGTACGGCCGTGCGCCCGCCCTGGGGCAGCGCGTCCAGATCCAGGCCCGCGGTCTCGAGGGCCGCCTCCAGCCGCGCCCGGCTCGCTGCGGCCCGCTCCTTGCGGGGGCGCAGCAGCGCACGCAGCGGGCTGTCGAACCGCCGCTGCAGCAGTACGCGTTCGCGCAGCTGCTCGGTGACGGTCAGCGCGGGGTCCAGGTCGTTGACGCCGGGTACCGGACCCAGCGCGCTGATCCGGCGTACGGGCGCGAGCCGCTTGGGCAGCGGATGCCCGGCCACCCTGGCGTGCCCGCGGGTCGCCTTCATCCGGCCGGTCAGCGCCAGCAGCAGGCAGGTGCGCCCTGATCCGGACGGACCGGTCACCGCTATCAGCGAGCCGGCCCCGGCGCTGAAACCCACCCCGGCGAAGACCGGGCCGCGCGGCCCGTCGAGCCCGAAGTCCTCCGCCGATACGGCGGCTCCCCGCAGCTGTGTCACGGCCCCTCCCACTCGCTGTCGCGCCCACTGGGGCGCTGTGCCCGGCCCCCGGTACCGGGCACAGCGGCTTTTGAACTGACTGGTCAGTTCAAAGTATGCAGCAGGCCGCCGCCGTTACGCCAACCGCCCCGGCCCGCCGCCGGTCCAGCCCCGTGTCCCGCCACCGGGCCTCGCCACCTCGGGCCGCATCCCTGTGCGGCGTATGCGCAGGTCAGCGCCGATTGTCAGTGGCATGCGACACGATGTGCCCATACGACCGGTTCTTGAACCGGCATCAGCCGACGGGAGGTTGATTCACGTGATGCGACC
>NZ_JADKMA010000331.1 GCF_017676365.1 Streptomyces oryzae | reverse complement strand
GGAGCGCCCGGGGGGAGGAGGTCAGGCCGGGGCCGTTCCGGAGCCGGGCGGCCGGCCGCTGCGGGAGCCGAACCACTCGATCCAGTTCATCGCGAAGAACACATCGCCCGAGATCTTCAGCCGGCCGCCGACGAACGCGTCGGTGCCCTTCAGCTCCCCCACCGCCAGCGCCACCAGGTCGGACAGCGCGACGCCGATGGTGGCGTCGGGCGTGCCCTCGAGCGCGCCGGAGGTGGTGCAGGTGCCCTGCGCGACGGCGACGTAGCGGTGGCGGACGCCGAGCGGGGTGTCGATCTCGTAGTGGAAGACACCCGAGGCGAGCGCGGCGCGCTGCGGGCTGAACCGGGAGCTGAACCACTCGAAGACCAGGTCCAGCAGCGCCTCCACCTCGTCCGGTGGCGGCGAGGAGGTGGCGGCGGCGCTGGAGCGGGCGATGCTGCGCAGTTGGTGGAACATCGCTTCGGGCGCGGTCACGATGCCGCCGCCTGACCGCCGTCGCGCACGGTGTGCTCCAGCAGTACGGACGCGTCCTTGTCGCCGTCGCCCGCCGCGTTGACGCCGGCGAAGCGCTCGCGTACGGAGTCGAGGACGGGCAGCGGCACTCCGGCGACCGCCGCGTCGCCGAGGGCGAGGCGGAGGTCCTTCTCCATCAGCGTCGAGCGGAAGAACGCGGGCTGGTAGGCGCCCTTGCGCATCAGTTCGGCGCGGAAGCGCAGCACCACGGAGCTGAAGCCGCTCTCCGCGACGGAGGACAGCAGCCGGTCGCGGTCGAGTCCTGCGGCAACGCCGTAGGCCACCGCCTCGGCGAGGGAGGCCACTTGGGCGCCGAGCAGCAGGTTGAAGATGAGCTTGAGGGTGGCGGCCGTGCCGGGCGCTCCGAGGTGGACGACCTGTGCGCCGAGGGTGTCCAGGATGCCGCCGACCCGGGCGATGTCCTCCTCCTCGCCGCTGGTGTAGACGCGGAGCTTGCCCTCGCGGGCCTGGAAGGGGTTGCCGACCACGCACGCCTCCACCCGGCGCAGCCCGCGCAGGGCGAGCCGCTGCGCGCACTCGCGGGCGTACGCGGGTGAGACGGTGGAGGTGTCAACGACGACGGCGCCCGGCGCCAGTACGTCGGCCACCTGGCCGAACAGCACCTCTTCGACGGCCGCCTCGTCGGCCAGGCTGAGCAGCACGACCGAGCGGCCCTTGGCGGCCTCGGCGGGGCTCGCCGCGACGGTGGCGCCCGCCTCGGCCAGCGGCGCCGCCTTGGCGGCCGTGCGGTTGTGGACGGTCAGCGCGTGTCCCGCGGCCAGGAGGCGGTGCGCCATGCCGCCGCCCATGTTGCCCAGGCCGATGAAGGCCAGCGGCTCGGTACCGGGGGCTGCGGGGGTCCCGGGCTGCGCCGGGGCCGGGGCCGGCGCCGGGGCCGGCGGCACCTCGTACACCGTCTCGGTGACGACCATCTCTCCGCCGCTGCGGAACGGCTGGAGCCTGCGCCGGTTCTCGACGTGGGCCTCGCTCAGCTCGAACCTGCGGAAGGAGGACTCGTCGGCCCAGTCGGTCAGGACGTAGTAGACGTTCTCGTCCTCGACCGAACGCACCAGCGTCTGGCCCAGGTTGGCGGGCTCGCGGGCGATGCCGGCTGCCACCTCGCGCCAGGTGTACTCGAACTCCTGCCGTCTGCCTGGGTGGATCTCCATCCGCAGCATGACGCGGAACGGTGGCCGGGAGTCAGCTTCCATGGTGCGCGCCTCCTCTGCGTGGGAACGCCGTACACGGTCGCCATCCGCGCTCGACATCCGATCGAGGCACGCTCCGGCTCGCGTCCGCTGCGCCGATCCGACAGGCGGCTCAAGTCCTGCTCGAGGACGTCTCCCTACGCTCGGTGCAGACCCCGAGACCGGAGAGGCCACGCCATGGCACACAATCCCGACGGGGGCCTCGCGGGTGGCCCGGACACGGCCCGCGGGCCCCGCCCGGCAGCGGCCCCGCCGCCCGCCGACGCTTCCGAGACGGGCGGCGGCGCTGCCGCGCCGCCGCACAAGGTGCGGCGCTGGCCGATCGTACTGCTGCGGACGGTGGCGACGGTCTTCTTCGTGCTGCTGCTGATCCAGCCGGTGCTGGCGGGCATGTTCGTCAGCGGCGATGTGGACCTGCTCCAGCTGCACGAGGCCAATTCGTTCGCCATCAGCATCACCAGTTGGTTCCAGGCGCTGGCGGCCGTGCTGGTGTGGCGGCCGGGCCGCGGACCGGTGTGGCCCACCGGGCTCGCTGTGCTGCTCAGCGTCGCCGTCGTGATGCAGGACGGCTGGGGCTACGCACGCGAACTCCAACTGCATATTCCCCTCGGCGTGCTGCTGGTCGCCACCTCCACCGCCCTCGTCTACTGGTCGTACGGACACCGCCCGGGACGCGGAGGGCGTCGATGAGCGCGCCGCGCCAGAAGGCGAGCGCGCCGCGCACGGGGCCGGCCCGGCGGCGCTTCCTGGCCCTGACCGGTGGTGCGGGCACGGCCGTCGCGCTGGGCGGGGCCACCGGGTGCGGCGCGGACGGGCCCGGAGGCGAGGTCTCCGGCGAACTGCTGCGCAGCACCGCCCGGCTGCCCGAGCCGTTCCAAGTGCCGCTGCCGGTACCGCCGGTGGCCGAACCGGTGCGTACCCGGGGCGGCGCGGACGTCCACGAGGTGGAGCAGCGCGCTGCGAGCCAGGAGATCCTGCCGGGTCTCAAGACCGAGGTGTGGGGCTACGACGGACGCTTCCCCGGCCCCACCTTCGTCGGCCGGTCGGGCCATGAGCTGCGCCTGCGGGTGCGCAACGCGCTCGCGGTGCCGACCTCCACGCATCTGCACGGCGGGGTCCAGAAGCCCGAGTTCGACGGTCACCCGACCGACCTGGTGCTGCCCTCCCGCTTCCCCGACCCCCGGAAGGGCCACAGCGGGAAGCACCACGGGAAGCACAGCATGGTGAAGCCCTCCGAGTGGACGGTCTCGCGCGCCCACAAGGAGTACCTGTATCCGCTCGAACAGCCGGCCACCACGCTCTGGTACCACGATCACCGGATGGACTTCAGCGCCCCGCAGGTGTGGCGGGGGCTGGCGGGGATGTTCCTGATACACGACGACGAGGAGAGCGGGCTGCCGCTGCCCGAGGACGCCCGGGACATCCCGCTGATGATCTGCGACCGCGCCTTCGAGGAGGACGGTTCGTTCCGCTACCCGTCGCTGGATCCCTCGCTGACCGAGGAGCCCGGCGTGCGTGAGAAGTACATGGAGGGGGTGACGGGCGACGTCATCCTGGTCAACGGGGCGCCCTGGCCTGAGCTGGAGGTGAGCGCCGAGCGGTACCGCTTCCGCATCCTCAACGCCTCCAACGCGCGCCGCTACCGGCTCGCTCTCGACCCCGGCCCGCGGGAGGGCGCCGCATTCGTGCAGGTCGGCAGCGACAGCGGACTGCTGGGCGCGCCGCGGTCGCACGAGGCGCTGCCGGTCTCGCCCGCCGAGCGGTTCGATGTCGTGGTCGACTTCGGGGCCTTCCCTGTGGGGTCGACGGTGCGGCTCGTCAACACGCTGGGCAGCGGCGGCACCCGCGACGTGATGCGGTTCCGGGTGGCCCGGCGGCCGAAGCGCGGCGGCGGCGCCCCGCGGGTACCCCGGCGGCTGGCGGACTTCCGGCGCCTGCGCGCTGAACAGGCCGTGACCGAGCGGCAGTTCGACTTCCGGCAGCAGCAGGTCGACGGCGTGCCGATGTGGACCGTCAACGGCAAACCGTACGACCCGGGCTCGCCGCTTGCCTCGCCCCGGCTGGACACCGTCGAGCGGTGGCGCTTCACCAGCGACTTCCACCATCCCGTCCACGTCCATCTGGCGCACTTCCAGGTGCTGGCGCGCAGCGGGAAGTCGCCGCTGGCGACCGATGTGGGATGGAAGGACACGGTGGATGTGCGGCCGTTCGAGGTCGTGGACGTCCTCGTCCGGTTCTCCGGGTACCGGGGGCGGTACATGTTCCACTGCCACAACCTGGAGCATGAGGACATGGCCATGATGGCCGACTTCCGCGTGGTGTGAGACCCCGCTCTGCTGCGGGGCGAGCCGGGCGCGACGACTGAGGCCCTCCTTTGTTCCGCCGGACCCTGTCCGTGGGTGGTTTCGCGCCGTCGCGGCGGGAAGATCTCGGAGCGCCCGCAGGGCTGCTGGGGGCGTGGGGGCGGAGC
>NZ_JADKMA010000330.1 GCF_017676365.1 Streptomyces oryzae | reverse complement strand
GGTCCCCCCCCGCCCGTCACTCAAGAAAGAGAAACCGCATGAGAATCAAGCGTGTAGGCACCATCGGCGTCGCCGGCGCCGGCATCCTGGGCGTTCTCGCCCTCACCACGGGCTGCGCCGCGGACACCAAGGCCAGCGGCGGCGGCGACGACAAGGTCGTGCTGGCCGAGCCGTCCTGGGTCGGCGCCACCGCCAACGCGGCCGTCGTCAAGAAGCTCCTCGAGGACGAGCTCGACGTGAAGGTCGAGGCCAAGCAGATGGACGAGCCCGTCGCCTTCGACGCGCTCAACAGCGGCAAGGCCGACGCCATCCTCGAGGACTGGCACGGCGTTCCGAAGAAGCAGGACCTCTACGTCAACAAGAAGAAGACCGTCGTCTCCGGCGGTGACCTGGGCGTGGTCGGCCACATCGGCTGGTTCGTGCCGAAGTACTACGCCGACAAGCACCCCGACGTCGTAAAGAGCTACAAGAACCTCAATAAGCACTACAAGGACTTCAAGACCTCCGAGAGCGGCAACCTGGGGCACTTCATCGGTGCCGCGCCGTCGTACTCGCAGCATGACAAGGAACTGATCAAGAACCTTGGCCTGAAGTTCAAGCACATCCCCTCCGGTGCCGAGGCGGCCCAGCTCAAGGAGCTGAAGCGGCTCTACGACGCCAAGAAGCCGTTCCTCACCTACTGGTGGGAGCCGCAGTGGATGAACGAGAAGATCGACATGGTCGAGGTGAAGCTGCCCAAGTACACCAAGGGCTGCGAGATCCCCGCCTCCAAGGCCAAGTGCGGCTACGAGACCAACCAGCTCGAGAAGTTCATGAACAAGGACTTCGCCAAGGGCAACAGCAAGGCCGCCCAGTTCATCAAGAACTTCCACTGGACCACCAAGGACCAGAACGAGGTCGCCGGAATGATCGCCGGTCAGAAGATGGACCCGGAGGACGCCGCCGCCAAGTGGATCAAGGCGAACAAGTCCAAGTGGCAGAAGTGGATCCCGAAGAAGTAAGGCATCCGCTCAGTTCTTGAGACGGCCTCTTTCCCCACCCGCCCCCGTGACGCCCGCCGTCACGGGGGCGGGGGCGATAGAGCCGGCGCTCAGGGGCACAGCGGAATGAAGGCGAACGGGGGAAGAGTGGCCCGCATGAGCGGCGGAAGCCGGCGAGCGGTGCGGGTCTGGTGCTGGGTGTGTGCGCTGGGCGTACTGGCGGCGCTGGACCGGGTGATCGCCGCGCCGTCGACGCCGCCGCCCCGCTGGGACCTCGTCAGCTGCCTCGGGGCAGCCGCGGTCGGCGCCGTCGGCGGACGGTGGGCGGTGCGGAACCGTCCCGGCCAGGGCGCCACGGCGTACTGGTGGCCCGGCCGGCGCGCCGGTCTGATGGGGTTCGGGCTCGCCGCCTGGCTTCTTGTGGTGATCTCCCTCGTCATGGCGCCGCTCTCGTTCGATCCGGACGCCTGGCGGATGCGGGAGGCCGGATACACGATCCGCGCCCTCCCGGTGGAGCGGGTCCTCTCGACCGAGACGCACAGCGGCAGGACCACCTTCTTTGTCAGCGACGTCCGCCTCACCGTCCCTTTCGACAGCGGGAAGGTGACGACGACCGTCTCCCTGCGGACCGAGCGGAGGCCCAGCGAGTACCGCAGCCTGCGGGCGTGGGCCCTGTATGTGCCATCGGCCGAGGAACTGGGCTGGATCACGTCGAACGACCGGAGCGAGCTGGAGGCCAAGGTCGGCGGCCCGGCGGATCCGGTGCCGGTCACCTTTGTCGCGCTGGGCATCGGTATCAGCCTGCTGTTCGCCGCGATATGGGGCCGGGCGGCCGCGGGGGGCCTTGCCGGTCTGAGCCGACGGGGGCAGGGCCGTTCGTATCCCGTGACGGTCGTCTCCGCCGGGGTGGCGAGCGGTGAGCGGCACCACGAGGGCAAGCCGCTCGAACAGACGGCGCCCCGCCTCGTGCTGCTGACTCCGGACGGAGGAGAAGAGGGCTCCGCGGAAGGGAGCTCCGCAGCAGGGGGCTCCGGGGGCGGCGCGCGTCTGGAGTTCTTTCTCGATCTGGCCCTCGATCCGGCGGTCCTCGCGCCACTGGTCGGCCTCCGGGGCCGGGTCTGCCGGCAGGAGCGGACCGACCGGTCGGTCGGACGTGATCCCGGCAGTGCGCGTGCCGTCGATGCCGTGCTCGTGCTCGACGACGGCCGGTTCGCGCGGGGCAAGCTGCAGACGGCCTCCGGCGAACCGCTCCCCGCCGGTGCGCCCATGCCCCCGCTGACGCCCGATGCCGCCCGGGCACAGGCACAAAGGGCGCTCCCGACCCCGCCGTGGGACCCGCTGCTGCACCCCCGGAGTCTCTCGGCGTACCTCTTCAGCCTGCTGGCGCTGGGGGCCACCGCCTACGGCCTCGACTCACCATGGGCGCAGATCGCGGGGGCCTCGGCCGTCCTGGCCCCCGCGCTCACCTGGCTCTCCGTCACCGTCGGCCGACACCTGCGCTTGACGGAACTCGCCGAGGCCGGGGAAGACGCCCTTGCCGAGTCCGGGGAAGCGGCACCCGCGAAGGAGCCCGCCGCCGCCGGCCCCCTCTCCGTCCCGCCCGGCGGTGGTCCGGGGAGCGCCGCGCGGGGGGCCGAACTGTCCCGCGCCCTGTGGCGGATGTGCGTGTGGGCCGCGCTGACCGCCGCGGCCCTGGGTACGGCATGGATCCTCCGCGACGGTGACCACCAGTCCGTCTCGTTGCTCGCCCTCGCCGTGGGTTTCGTCCTGCTCCGCCCGCTGTACGTGTCCGCCAGGGCGCTGCGGGCGCTGCGCCCTCCTGAAGAGGAGTGAGCAGCCGGTTCCCTCAACTCCCGGGGCGCAGCTCCGCCGCCAGCGCGCGCACATCCGCGCGTACGCTGTCGTAAGCGCGCGCCGCGAGACCGCCACCGAAGGTGACCCGCGTGCAGCCTGCCGCGGCCAGCTCGGCTGCGGAGGGCCCGCCGCCCGCGACCCGGGCCAGCCCATTGACCGGCACCGGCAACTCGCGGGCCAGAACGGCGAGGTCGTCGAGCGGCGCACCGATCGGATACACCCCGTCGGCGCCCGCCGCCACATACGCACGCCCCCGCTCCAGCGCCTCGGCCAACGGCTCCTCGGCGCCGTGGAGATGGGCGTCCACCCGGGCGTTCAGAAAGGGAGCGGGCCCCAGCGCCTCGCGTACGGAGGCCAGGAACTCGGCCTGTTCCCCGGCCGGCACCAGCTTCCCGGCCACGGAGTCCTCCAGGTTGCAGCCGACGGCCCCCGTGTCCAGCAGCCGCTCGGCGATCTCGCGCGGCGGCAGCCCGTATCCCCGCTCGATGTCGGCGGTCACCGGGAGGGCGACCGCCCGCGCGATCCGCGCAACGGCGGCGAACATCTCCTCCGCCGGGCACTCCCCGTCGGCGTACCCGAGCGACGCGGAGACGCCCGCGCTCGGCGTCGCCAGCGCGGCGAACCCCGCGTCGGCGACGATGCGGGCACCGGCCGCGTCCCAGGCGCCGGGCAGCACCAGCGCCTCGCCCGGCTGCCGGCCGTGGTGCAGCTCCCGGAACCGGGCGGCGGTCCCGGCCCTCGAGCCGTTCCTGGCGCCGCTCACTCAGAGGTCTCCTGGCCCCCGTCCCGCAGGCTCTGCGGAAGGCCCCGCACGGTCACGTTGAACCGGTTCCAGGAGTTGATGGCCACGATCTGGCCGATCAGCGCGGCGAGTTCGCTCTCGTCGAAGTGCTTGGCGGCCCGCTCGTAGACCTCGTCCGGCACGAAGCCGTCCGTCAGCTCGGTGACGGCTTCCGTCAGCGCGAGCGCGGCCCGCTCCCGCTCGGTGAACAGATCGCCGGCCTCCTCCCAGGCCGGGAGCAGGTCGAGCCTCAGCTGCGACTCGCCGTTCTTACGGGCGTCGGCGAAGTGCATGTCCAGGCAGTAGGCGCAGCGGTTGATCTGCGAGGCGCGGATCTTGACCAGCTCGCCGATCACAGGGTCGAGCCCGGCCGCCGACGCGGCCTGCTGGAACCCGTACATCCCCTTCATCAGCGCTGGAGCGGTCTTCCAGAGGTCCATACGTGGTGTAGTCGTCATGCTCCTGAGCCTAATCCGGAGTGGTTCACGGGTATGGTCCACTTTCATGGCAGATACGTGGGCCAATTCCGGCACTCCTCCAGCGCGGCGCCGCACCGGCAGCGACCTCCACCTCGACCTGCCGCCCTCCGCGGGGCCCGGCACCCCC
>NZ_JADKMA010000032.1 GCF_017676365.1 Streptomyces oryzae | reverse complement strand
GAGAGGTGCAGATCGACGCCGTCCGCGGTGTGCACGGTCAACGAAGCCCCCGGACAGCCGTTGCCTCGTCCGGCTGCTGCGTTTAAGTGAGTGCCGCCTGTGTTGACGGAAAGGTCGGCATCGGCGTCCGGGGCGGGCCGCTGTGCGGCAGTCAAGCGGTGCGGAGACGGCGCCGCCGTTGCTGGACGCGAAATAAGGGCGGGAGTGTGGCCGGGGGCGGCGGACTCCGAAGCCGTGGAGGCCGTTACTGGTGGCGCCGGCGTGCCCTGAGCCGTATCGGGGTGCGGCGGCCCCGCCGTATCGGGGTGCGCCACGCCCGGCTGAGGGGCACCCGTCGGCAGCCGCGCTGCCGTCAGAGCGACTGATGCGCGCTGGTCCTTCGGCTGTGCGGCGTCCGTGGAGGTGGCCACGACAGCTGTTCCCGCCGCTGTGCCGAGCGCTGCACACGTGAGTGCTGCCGCAGTCAGCTTCTGCCGTCTGCTCCGGCTGTTGCTCCGGTTGTCTTCCTGCCCGCTGTTCCGTCGTCCCACATGGTGAGGATGGAAGGGATCGTGTCCCGGGCAGAAGCGTTCCGGCCGGTAGTCACACGATGGGTTGAAGTGCTCGGGTGTCGGGTCACCCCGGCGCCCGAACTGGCGTATGGCAGACGTCTGTCGAGTCGCCGCCCCATGCTAGCGCTCTCGCATACGCGTACCACTACCGCGGCGTAAGGATCGCGAAGCGCCCACGGGGGCCACGCGGGCCCGGTCGGCCGGTTTCCGGGCCCGCGAGTGGTCCGCCTACTGGGCCTTGACGAACTCCATGTAGTGCGCCCAGTCCCAGTACGCGCCCGGGTCGGTGTGATCGGTCCCCGGTACCTCGTTGTGGCCGATGATGTGTTGGCGGTCCACCGGAATGTTGTTGCGTCGGCAGATGTCGGCCGTCACTGCGGCCGAAGCCTTGTACATCTCTTCCGTGAACCACTGGTCCGGCTGGTCGATCCACCCTTCGTGCTCGATTCCGACACTGCGGGTGTTGTAGTCCCAGTTCCCCGCGTGCCATGCGACGTTCTTCTCCCGCACCATCTGGGCGACATGGCCGTCCGCGGAACGCACCACATAGTGCGCGGAAACCGCCTTGTCAGGGTTCTGGAAGATGGCCAGCGTGTCGTCGTAGTACTCCTGGGTGACGTGAATGATCACCAGCTCGATCGGGTACTGCGCCGGCCGGTTCGCGTTCGTGTAGTTGGAGGTGGATGCGGGGACCCACTCGGCTTTGGGGTAGTCGACGTCCAGCGGGCCTCTGGAGCGGGCCACCGCTGCTCCGCCCGAAATGAGTGAGGCGCCGGCAAGACCTGCGGCGAGGGTGAAGCCCGCCCCGCCGCGCAGCAGTGCGCGACGTGAGGGGAGGTGCGAGCGTGACTGTGCGGATGCGTGGTACTGGCGTGCTGAGTCCATCGTGTCTCCCAGTGGGGGGAAGAGGTGGAGGGAATGGGGGCACGTACAGCGCGAGTTGACGCGCGTTGATGATGGCAGCCGCCTGGAGGGCTGCCAAGAGCCGTCGGAGTGTGCCATTGGACCGACCAGTGGCCGCTCCAGCAGCAGACACCCACTGCTCAGTTACTTATCCCCTCTTTGGTGGCCTGGTACGACAGTGGATCGTCCAGTACCTCGCGCACAGCAGCATGGGCAGCGCCCAACAGCGGTCCGTCCGCGCCCAGCCCGGAGACGAGCAGTTCGGGCGGAGCGCCCGGTGCCGCCGTACGCTCCCTCAGTTCCCGCTCCAGCGACGGTTGCAGCCACTGGGCGAACCGGGCCAGGACGCCGCCCAGCACCAGGGCGCTGGGGTCGAGCAGGTTGACTGTCCCGGCAAGCGCCAGCCCCAGCGCTGTCCCGGCCTTCTCCAGCGCCCGCAGTGCCCGGCGATCCCCTGATGCCGCGCGCTCCCGAAGCGCGGCGAGGGCGGCGTCCCTGGGGCCGTCCGCGGTGATCCCCGCTGCGTCCAGCAGCGCCAGTTCGCCCGCGTACTGCTCAAGGCAGCCCCTGCCCCCACAGGCGCACCTGGGCCCGTCCGGCCGAACGGGCACATGCCCGATCTCACCCGCGAATCCTCGGTTGCCACGCAGCAGTTCGCCGTCGAGTACGACCGCGGCCCCGATGCCGACCTCCGCCGAGACGTGCACGAAGTCGCGGGGGACCCTGCTGGGGTCCAGCCACAGTTCGGCGAGCGCGCCCAGGTTGGCCTCGTTGTCGACGATGAGTGGCAGCGGCTTGTCGGTCGCACGTGCCCCGGTCCGGGGTACTGCCTCCGTTCCTGGCTCCGCGAGTGCGGGTGCGATCTCCGTGTCGTGCCAGCCCAGGTTGGGGGCGTGCACAACGCGCGACGTTCCCCGGGCGACCAGTCCGGGCACCGCGACCGCGAGGGCAGCCGGCCTCAGGCCCAAGTCGTGGGCCTGCACGGTCACCTCGTCCACCAGCCGCTGCAACCGGATGAGCACCGGACCCGGCGCGCTGTTCCTGCCCTCGGACTCGATCTCCCCGCGGGCGCGCACCTGGCCGCGCATATCGACTGCGCAGACAGCGAGATGGTCCACCCCGATCTCCGCGCCCAGCCCGCACGGTCCACGGTCGGTGAGCGCGAGCGCGGTGCCGGGACGGCCGGGCCCACCACCGGGCGGTGTAGGCCCCTGTTCGACGAGCAGGCCGCTGCGCAGCAGTTCGTCGACGAGCGTCGAGACCGCCGTACGGGTCAGCCCCAGTTGTGCCGCAACGGTCGCACGGGAGGAGGGTCCCTGCTCGGCCACCGCGTGCAGCACGCGTGACAGATTGCGCCTGCGTATCTCCCGCTGGGAGCTGGGCGCTTGGGCTGCCATGGGCAGGCTCCTTCTGAGGCGAACGAGGCTGTGGTGTGAGAAGAACTGCTGCGTCGAGGGTGTGCTGCGTTGCTGGAAGCTGCGCCGAAAGAACGCTGCGTTCAATGGAGGCTGCGTTGAAGAGCGCTGCGTCGAGAGAACTTTTGCGGCTACTACCCGTTCACGGCCGTCTCCCGAGCAGCGCCCCCGCGTCCTCGAGAGTGCCCGCGAGCCGGTTCAGTGTGGCGTCGTCGCGTTCGACCGGGTCGTACGAGGCACCCTCCGTGGTGCCCCAGCGGCGGGCGACCGACGCGGGGTCCTCTCCCAGCAGCAGACCCGCGGCCTGGGCCGCGGCTCCCAGCGCAACCAACTCCTGGGCCCTGGGAACCTGCACGGGCCACCCCGACAGCCGCCGCACTGTCTCACGCCAGGCCGTCCCCTTGGCGCCTCCGCCGATCAGCAGCAGCGGTGCGTCCTGTGCCGCACTGCTGGTGCCCCCGTTCTCGGCCAGGACGAGGTCGAGTGCGCGCAGCAGTGCGAAGACGGCGCCGTCGTAGGCAGCCTGGAGCACCTGGCCGCCGGTGGTGGCCTGCTGGAGTCCGGTCAGCAGTCCGGTGGCGTACGGAAGGTCAGGGGTGCGCTCGCCGTCGAGGAAGGGCAGTGCGGTGACGCGCCCGCCCGCCTCCACGTCCTCGCGGTCCCGGGAGAGCAGCGCGGCCACCCGGTCCACCGCCAGGGTGCAGTTGAGGGTGCAGGCCAGTGGCAGCCAGCCGGTGTGGGCGTCTGCGAAGCCCGCGACGGTCCCCGTGGGATCGGCAGGGCGGCGGTCGGCGGCCGCGTACACGGTGCCTGAGGTGCCGAGGCTGAGCACCGGCTGTCCCGGCAGCAGGCCCAGGCCCAGTGCCGCGGCCATGTTGTCCCCGGTGCCGGTGGCCACCAGTGTGCCTGCCGTGAGGAAGCCGTCCTCCGTCTCCCGGACCGTGCCCGCGGCCTCTCCGGTGCCCAGCACGGGCGGCAGCAGTGCCGGGTCCAGTTCGGCGAGGCGCAGGATCTCTTCGTCGTAGGACTCCGTCGCCGAGGACCACCATCCGGTTCCCGAG
The DNA here is from genome assembly GCF_017676365.1 of Streptomyces oryzae. Taxonomy (GTDB): domain Bacteria; phylum Actinomycetota; class Actinomycetes; order Streptomycetales; family Streptomycetaceae; genus Streptomyces; species Streptomyces oryzae. The sequence goes on along the minus strand of NZ_JADKMA010000032.1, from coordinate 43,469 downwards.
GCGTCGCCCCGGTCGGTGCCCGGCCGGCCCGTCAGGCGCTCGGTCAGGAAGTCGTGCGGCAGCCGCACGGCTGAGGTCGACCGTGCGGCCTCCGGTTCGTTCTCCCTCAGCCAGGCCCATTTGGTAACGGTGAAGGCCGGTGCGGGCACGCTGCCCACGCGTTCGGCCCACGTCTTGGGGCCGCCGAGTCCGGCCACCAGGCGGTCGCGCTGGGGGGCGGAGCGTACGTCGTTCCACAGCAGCGCCGGGCGCACCGGGCGACCTGCGGCGTCGAGGGTGACCAGGCCGTGCTGCTGGCCCGCGACAGAGACCGCCGCGGCCTCGCTCGCGGCCCGTCCACACTGTCCCACCGCGGTGCGGAGCGCCTGCCACCACTCCTCCGGGTCCGTCTCGCGGCGGTCGCCAGGGGAGACGGTGTGCGGGGCCTGACCCCGGGCGACCACCTGGCCGGTCGCGGCGTCCACCACGAGGGCCTTGGTGGACTGGGTCGAGCTGTCGACCCCGATGACGAACGGGCCTTCTGGTGCGGTCATGGACTGCCGCTCCCTTCCCTCGCTGCCGATGGTGTGCGCATACTAATTTGTAAACGGCCATGACGAATAGCCGCGCGTCGTGGTGCCTGTGCGTTCGCACAAGGGCCACGGTGCGCGGGAGGTGCGCGGGAGAGGAACGGCAGGATGAGCTACGAGCCCGTACCGGCGGACAAGTTCAGCTTCGGCCTGTGGACGGTGGGCTGGCAGGGCCGGGACCCGTTCGGAGACGCCACCAGGGCGCCGCTCGACCCGGTCGAGTCGGTGCACCGCCTCGCCGAACTCGGCGCCTACGGAGTCACCTTCCACGACGACGATCTCATCCCGTTCGGCGCCCCTGAAGGAGAACGGGACGCACATGTCAAGCGGTTCCGCCAGGCCCTCGACGCCACTGGCATGACGGTGCCCATGGCGACGACGAACCTTTTCACCCACCCTGTCTTCAAGGACGGCGCGTTCACGGCCAACGACCGCGACGTGCGGCGCTTCGCGCTGCGCAAGACGATGCGCAACATCGACCTGGCCGCCGAACTGGGCGCGCACACCTACGTCGCCTGGGGCGGCAGGGAAGGCGCCGAATCAGGCGCCGCCAAGGACATCCGGGCGGCACTCGACCGGATGAAGGAAGCCTTCGACCTGCTGGCCGAGTACGTCACCGAACAGGGCTACGGCCTGCGCTTCGCCCTGGAGCCGAAGCCCAACGAGCCGCGCGGCGACATCCTCCTGCCGACCGTGGGCCACGCCCTCGCCTTCATCGAACGCCTGGAACGTCCCGAGCTCTTCGGCGTCAACCCGGAGGTCGGACACGAGCAGATGGCCGGGCTCAACTACCCGCACGCCATCGCCCAGGCCATGTGGGCGGGCAAGCTCTTCCACCTGGACCTCAACGGCCAGTCCGGCATCAAGTACGACCAGGACCTGCGGTTCGGCGCGGGAGATCTGCGGGCCGCGTTCTGGCTGGTCGATCTGTTGGAGAGCGGGGGTTACGAGGGGCCGCGCCACTTCGACTTCAAGCCGCCGCGCACCGAGGACACGGCTGGTGTGTGGGCCTCTGCGGCGGGCTGTATGCGCAACTACCTCATCCTGCGCGAGCGCGCCGCCGCCTTCCGCGCCGACCCGGCCGTCCAGGAGGCACTGCGGGTTTCCCGGCTGGATGAGCTCACCCGGCCGACGCTGGAGCCGGATGAGACCCCCAGCGCGCTGCTGGCCGACCGCACGGCCTACGAGGACTTCGACGTCGAGGCGGCGGCCAAGCGTGGCATGGCCTTCGAACACCTCGACCAGCTGGCCATGGACCACCTCCTGGGAGTCTGAGCAGCGCCTTCCGCCCCGAACGGTGGCTTCAGCGCCCGCCCAGGGTCTCAGTGCCCGCCCAGACGGCTCGGCGTCGCCGCGGTGACCCGCTGTCACCACGGCGCCCCGGTGCCGGCGCGGTGACTCAGCGTCGTGCGGCCGCCTCCTCGGCACTCAGCTGAGCCGGCAGACCGAACGTCGCGAACAGGCCGTCCCCGAAGAACGCCCCCACATGTGCGACCTGCCCGTCGAGCAGCGTGAGCACCTGGAGGTGGAACGGCCGGTAGATGCCGTCCTCGCGCAGGTTGTAGAGACCGAAGGCGGGCTGCCCGTTGGCCGAGGTCGGCAGCATGAGGCCCTCGTCGCGTCCGATGGGGCACTGGGCGCCGATGAGCCGCACGATGCTCTCCCGGCCGCGGAACCACTGCGGGAAGGGAGGCATCTCCCAGACGGCGTCCTCCTTGAAGAGGTCCACGATAGCCGTCACGTCGGAGCGCTCGAACGCCGCTGCGTACCGGTCCAGCAGCTCCCGGGCTGCCGGGTCGGTGGGCTCGGTCAGTTCCTCCTCGACCGGCGCCGCCTGTTCCAGCTGCGCGCGGGCCCGCTGCAGGGCGCTGTTCACGCTCGCCGTCGTCGTGCCGAGCAGCTCGGCGACCTCGGCAGCCCGCCATTTGAGCACGTCCCGCAGCAGCAGGACGACGCGCTGCCGGGTCGGGAGGTGCTGGAGGGCGGCCACCAGCGCCAGCCGCATCGACGAGCGGTTCACCACCACCGATGCCGGGTCCGACGGCCCGGAGGAACCCGAGAACATCGCATCCGGGATCGGCTCCAGCCACGGCACCTCCGGGGACTCGGTCACCGGGCGCTCGGGGTCGTCGCTGGGCGCGCCGAGGCCCGAGGGCATGGGGCGGCGGCCACGCTGCTCGAGCGCTGTCAGACACGCGTTGGTGGCGATCCGGTAGAGCCAGGTCCGCAGCGAGGATCTGCCCTCGAAGCGATCGCCGGCCCGCCACGCGCGCAGATAGGTGTCCTGCACCAGATCCTCGGCGTCGTGCACCGAGCCCAGCATCCGATAGCAGTGCGCCAGCAACTCGTTGCGGTACGGCTTCGCCTGCTCCAGGAGCTCGTCGGCGCTACCGAGGGGCTGCTCTACAGGAGTGTCCGCCGTGCGGGGGCTGTCTGCCATGGTTCTTGCCTTTCGTAATGCTCCGGTCACCCAACGGCACCGGCGAAACACTCGTCGTCGGTGAGAGTGAATGTAGAGCACGGGTCTGACAGCCTGCTCCTCCAGCATGGCGGACGGAGCCGTCCCGCGCGGCGGTGACTACCGGGGCTGTTGTTTGGGCACCTCCTGATGGCCCCGTTTCTCCTGGTGGCCCCCTTCCGGCTGGGGCCCTGGCGGAGGCTCTCCCTCCAGCACCTCGGCGGCCGCCGGATCGAGCACCCGGGAGAGGAAGGCGCGGGTGCGTGCGTGCTGCGGATCGCCCACCACCTGGTCCGGAGAGCCCTCCTCGACGACGATCCCGTCGTCCATGAAGATCACCCGGTCCGCGACCTCCCGGGCGAAGCTCATCTCATGGGTGACGACCAGCATCGTCATCCCGTCGTCGGCCAGCCCCCGCATCACGGCCAGCACATCCCCGACCAGCTCCGGGTCCAGCGCTGAGGTCGGTTCGTCGAACAGCATCAGATCGGGGCCCATGGACAGGGCCCGGGCGATGGCCACCCGCTGCTGCTGGCCGCCGGAGAGCTGGGCGGGGTAGCTGGCCTCCTTTTCCGTCAGCCCCACCCGGCGCAGATTGCGCCGGGCCACCTCCTCGGCCTCCGTTTTGCCGCGCCCCAGCACCCGCCGCTGCGCGATGGTCAGATTGCCCAGCGCCGTCAGATGAGGGAAGAGATTGAACGCCTGGAAGACCATGCCGATACGGCGCCGGACCCGGTCGATGTCCACCTCCGGATCGGTGACCTCGGAACCGGCGACACGCACCGTGCCGGACGTCGGTTCCTCCAGCAGGTTCACACAGCGCAGCAGTGTCGATTTTCCCGAGCCGGACGGGCCGATGACACAGACCACTTCTCCGCGCCGCACGGTGATGTCGATGCCGCGGAGCACCTCCAGCTCGCCGAACGACTTCCGCAACCCCCTGACCTCGATGGCCGCCGCCCGATCGCCGGACGTTCCGTTCGTCTTGTTCGTTCCCTTCATGGCGGATGTGTTGTTCGTGTCGCTCGCCTCGCTCACTTCGGTCACCTCGCCTTCGCCGTACGGGCCTCCAGGCGGCGCACCAGGTGGCCCAGTGGCAGCGTGATGGCCAGATAGAACAGCCCCGCGATAAGGATCGGAGTGAGACTGCGGTGCTGGTTGAGAGCGTCCCTGCCGAACTTGGCCAGCTCGTACTGGTCCATCGACAGGCCGAGCAGATAGACGAGCGAGGAGTCCTTGGTGAGCAGGATGAGCTCGTTGGCCAGCGGCGGCAGCACGATGCGGAACGCCTGCGGGATGACGATGGAGGCCATCGCCCTGGCCGGTGACATGCCCAGGGAGCGTGCCGCCTCCGTCTGTCCTCTGGGGACCGCCTGGATGCCCGCGCGGATCGTTTCCGCCATATAGGCCGCGCCCACCAGACCCAGCGCCAGCATCACCGTCACGTACTGGTTGATGGACACCTGGAAGGCCAGCGGTACGCCGAAACCGAGCGAGATGAACACCAGCAGTGCCGGTACGCCTCGGAAGAACTCGATGTAGGCGACGGCCAGCCAGCGGTACGCCAGCACCTGCGACAGCCGCATCAGCGCCAGCAGCAGGCCCAGCGCCAGTCCGAAAGTGAAGCCGAGCACCGTGTAGACAACCGTGTTGACCAGCGCGGTCGTCACGACGTCCGGGAACTGCTCTTTGGCCACCTCGATGTCGAAGAACGCGCGCCGCAACTCGCCCCAGTCGGCGGCGAGAGCGAAGACCAGGACGACGATCAGGAGGACGGCGTACTGGGCGGTGCGGACGGCCAGGGTGCGGTTGCGGCGGGTCACTTCTTGGGCTCCGTGCCGAACCACTTCTTGTAGATCTTGTCGTAACGCTTGTCGGCCTTGGCCTTCTTGAGTGTCTTGTTGATCTGCTTGCGCAGAGCGTCGTTCCCGGTGCGCACACCTATTCCGTACTGCTCGCCGGTGTCGAACTCCGTGGTGACCTCGGTGTCCGGGTTCTTCTTGGCGTAGTCGTAGAGCACACCGTTGTCATTGATGCCCGCGTCGACCTGGCCGGTCTTGACGGCGGTCAGCAGCAGGCCCACGTCCTCGTACTGGCGGGTGGTGACACCCTTGGCGTGCTTCTTGGCGTACTCCTCGCCCGTGGTGGACTGCTGGACACCCAGCTTCTTGCCCTTGAGGTCCTTGAGGGAGTTGTACTTCTTGCCCTTTTTGGTGAGCAGGGCCTGAGTGGCATCGAAGTAGGGGGCGGAGAAATCGAGGTTCTTCTCGCGGACGGGCGTGATGGTCATGCCCGCTGCGGCGAGGTCGCACTTGCCGGCGTTCAGGTCCTCGCCGGACTGGATGCCCTCGAAGGGGGTGTCCACGATCTTCTGCTCGACCTTGAGGTCCTTGGCGACTAGATCGACCAAGTCGACGTCGAACCCGACGATCTTCTTGCCCTTTTTGAACTGGAAGGGCTCGTACGGAAGGTGGGTGCAAGTGGTGAGCTTGCCCGCGGTCACCAGCTGTACCTCGTCACCTCCCGTGCCGGAGGTCTTGGTGCTGGAGCAGGCGGTGACGGCCGTCAGCAGTGCGGCCGTCACCGCCGCCGTGAGGGATATCCGGTGCTGTCGCTTGCGCGCGGATCGTGCGGACACAGCGCCTCCACGAGGGGGACAGGTCGGCAAAGGAGCCCGATCATGGTCGGTAAATGCCGTGCATCCTGCCATCGGTGCGAAGCGATGTCAGCCGTGCGTTTGGTGTCAGTTGTGTGTCCGCTGCCGACGGCCTGTCCGAGCCGCCCGGGCGTCCGGTGCCAGGGGCAGCCCGCGCGTCCGGTGTCAGCCGTGCGTTCGGTGGCATTCCAGCTCGGCCCACACGGCGTGCCCCGTCACTCCCTCGGGGCCACCCGTGCGGGCCTTGCGTATGCCCCAGTCGTCGGCGAGGACGCTCACCAGCAGCAGGCCCCTCCCGTTCTCGCGTTCTGCGTCACCGGAGCGGCCGCGGTCCGCGTCCTCCACGCGCATGACCGAGTTGCCGCCGCCTTCGTCCGCCACTTCGAGCCGCAGCCGCACACCGATCACCCATAGCTCGCAGCTGACCTTCTCGCTGTCCGTGTGGCGCACAGCGTTGGTGAACAGCTCGGACATCAGGAGCTGGGCGTCGGCGTTGGACTCGTCGTCGACGTACCACTCGCGCAGTCTCTCCAGCACACGCGCGCGTGCGAGGGCCACAGAGGTGTCGCGGGCCGGCAGATGGAAGGCGTCGCGCAGCGGACGGGTCGTCGGCGCGCCATCAAGCCGGTGTTCTAAAGGCAGGGCGTCATGGGGGGCAGCCACGGCTCCACTATGCGGTTCGTCACTCGCGTATGGCAAGGATCAATCTGTAAATTGCAGAATTGTGTTTGACAGGGTGTGCTTGAGCCCTGGCACATGCCAAACTTCCTCGTACCGAAGTCAGTTGGAGGGGAGCGGCTGTGGCGGACTCACGGACGGGCGGTGCGGCGCCGACCGTGCTGCGTGTGGTGCTGGGCAAGCGACTCCAGCACCTGCGTGAGAGCGCGGGAGTGACCTTCGAGCAGGCGGCCAGAGCCCTCGACGTCACTCACGCCACCATCCGCCGGATGGAGAAGGCTGAGGTCGGTCTCAAGGTCCCCTATGTGGAGAAACTGCTGCGCACCTACGGGGTGACCGAGCCGGACGAAATCGACGGTTTTGTCTCGCTCGCCCGGGAGGCGAACCAGCCCGGCTGGTGGCACCGGTACCGCGATGTGCTGCCCGAGTGGTTCAGCGTTTTCGTGAGCCTGGAGAGCGAGTCCGAGGTCATCCGCGCCTACGAGCCGCACTACGTGCCCGGCTTGCTGCAGACGGAGAGCTACGCGAGGGCGGTGCTGCGCGCCGGCATGCCGCATGCGCCCGAGGCCGAGATCAAACGAGGCGTGGCGCTGCGTATGGAGCGTCAGACGGTGCTCACCAGGGAGACCAACCCTCCGCTGTTGTGGGCCGTCATCGACGAGACGGTCCTGCGGCGCCCGCTCGGCTCTCCCGAGGTGATGCGTGAGCAGATCGACCACCTCATACAGGTCACCGAGCGGCCGAACGTGGCGTTGCAGATCATGCCCTTCAGTGCGGGTCCGCATCCGGCCATGTACGGCCCCTTCCACCTTTTCCGGTTCCCTCTCGACGAACTGCCCGACATGGTGTGCGCCGAGAGCCTTGTAGGTGCGGTCTACTTCGACCAGCGCGACGACGTCAGCGTGTTCCTCGAGGCACTGGACCGGATGAGCGCCCAGGCCGTGCCGCTGGTGCGGACCCGGGCGGTCCTGAGTGCACTGCGCAAGGAGATCTGAACCATGGGTCGTATCTACAACGGGATGCCCGCCGCACACTTGGGCAGCGAGGGCTGGCGCAAGCCCTGGAGCGGAGGCAACGGCGGCAGCTGCGTGGAGGCGCTCAAGCTCGCAGACGGCCGGGTCGCACTGCGCCAGTCCACCGATCCCGACGGCCCGGCGCTCATCTGCAGCCGGAGTGACATCTCGGGTTTCATCCAGGCGGCCAAGGCGGGGGAAGCCGACTTCCTGGTCGCCTGAGACAGCACCGGACGGCGCAGGCCCGTCCGGACCGACCGACGAGATGGAGAAAGCACGTGTCGGAGGCTGGTTTCAGCCCGGAACAGATAGACACCACCAGGCCGCACCCGGCCCGGATGTACGACTACTACCTCGGGGGAAAGGACAACTACGAGGCCGACAGGGACGCGGCGGACAGAGTCCTCGCTGCCCTGCCGGACGTGGGTATCACGGCCCGCAGCAACCGTGACTTCATGCACCGCGCCGTGCGAACGGTCGTCGACAGCGGTATCCGTCAGATCATCGACATCGGCACCGGGATCCCCACCTCGCCGAACACCCACGAGGTGGCCCGGCAGGTGGATCCGGAGGTGCGGGTGGCCTATGTGGACAACGATCCGATCGTGGCGGCATACGCGGGAGCGAAGCTGACCAACTCCGGCAACGCCGGTTTCGTGCTCGCCGACATCCGCGATCCTGCGGGAATCCTCGATCATCCGGTCACCAAGGAGCTCATCGACTTCGACGAGCCCGTCGCGCTGATGCTGCTCGCGGTGCTCCACTTCATCACCGACGCCGAGGACGCGCGGGGCATCGTGCACACGCTGACCGAACGGTCGCCCGCCGGAAGTCATCTGATCCTCAGTCACGCGACTCCGGACTTCAACGACAGCGAGGGCTTCGGCAAGGTCGAGAAGGTCTACAACGAGGAGTCCACCTCCAGCGCGCAGTGGCGCACAGGGGGCGAGATCTCCGTCTTCTTCGACGGCTTCGAACTGCTGGATCCCGGTCTGGTCCAGCTGCCGCTGTGGCGGCCGGACGGGCCGGTGCCCGAAGGCGACAGCCTCAAGAAGCACATGGGCTACGGCGGCGTTGGCGTCAAGCGCGCATCCGCGTGAAGCGGAAGCCGGCGTGAGGCGGAAGCCAGCGTGAGGCGAGCCTTGGCGCGATGCACGAACCAGGCGGGCCGGTGACAGTCACCGGCCCGCCTGCTGCGCTCCGCGCCCTGTGCTCACTTTGAGGAGGCGGCCTCCAGGAAGGTGAACCTGAACTCCGCCGGCTCAGCGGTGAGCTGGTGCTGCGGCAGAACCCCTGGCCCGCACGACTGGGAGCCGATGCCGTGCATCCCATGGTCGAGGTTGACCCACACCGTCTCCCCTGCGACCAGGTCGGTGGTGTGCCGGGCGGCATCCAGCTGCTCGGTCGTCCAGCGGCGCGCTGTGAACCAGCAAGTGGCTCCGTCGGACTCGATCCGCAATCCCGGCCCCTCAGGGCTCTGGGTCAGCTCGGCCCAGCGGACATCCGGCCGTGCGCCGTTCTCCTGGGGGCGTACGTACGGCGTCTGGAGCGCTTCCACGCTGCTGCGCCACAACCCGGCGCGCGCTGCTGCCTTGGTGTCCGGGTAGCCCTCGCCAGGTCCTCCGCCGAACCACCTCACATGGCCGTAGCTTTGCGGCAGTCCCAGTCGCACCCCCAGCCTGGGCAGGGGGAAGTTCCAGTCGCCCTCCGGTTCGACTGTCACGGTGAGCCGCAGCCGCTCGGCGGTCCCTGTCCACCGGTAGACGGTGCGCAGGCCCAGCGAGGAGGCGGCAGGAGCCACCCGGGCGTGTACGACGAGCGCGTCGGGGGTCACCTGCACGCTGTCCGTCCTATGGCGCAACCGGTGCAGACCATGACGGCGCCACAGCGGACCGTGACGCACGTCCGGCTGGAAGGGCGCGCCGTCGTCGTTGTCCGTGGTCGCCCGCCACACGTCCAGCCTCGGCCCCTGGAGAGGAATGCTGCCGAGTTGCAGCAGGGCACCGCTGTCGGCCGCGAAGACCGCCGGCCCCAGGTGGACCCGTCCACTGCCGCTCCCGCCGTTCTCCGGGCTGCTTGGAGCTTCATGGCGGCGTGGCGACGCGGGGGCCGAGGGGAGCGTGGCAGCCGGCGGGTACTCCGGCTCGGCAGCGCGGAGCTGTCCCCAGGCGACCGGGTGCCCGCGGTCGGCCCAGGCGGTCCGGTGGGCGAGGACCGCGCGCACGGTCCACCAGCCCTCGCCGGCCCGCACCGTCTCCGGCGGGGAGGGCAGCGGCAGTTCCACGGAGCTTCCTGGTGGCACGGGCCCCTCGGGCAGTGGCAGCATGCCGCCGCTCACCTGCTCGCCCTCGATCTCGTACGACCACTCGAGAGCGAGGTGGGATAGATCGGCGAAATCGTGCTCATTGGTGACCAGGACGCTGCCCGGCGCCGCGCCAGGACCGATCCTGACGGGCTCGATCACTTTCTTGTACTCGACTAGGCCGGGCGATGGTGTTCGGTCGGGGAAGACGAGCCCGTCGCACACGAAGTTCCCGTCGTGCACCTCCTCGCCGAAGTCGCCCCCGTAGGCGAACCAGGTCCGGCCGTCCTCGGTGCGCTGCGCCAGGCCGTGATCGATCCATTCCCATACGAAGCCGCCCTGGCAGCGCTCATACGTCTCGAAGAGCCGCTGGTACTCGCTCAGTCCGCCTGGTCCGTTACCCATGGCGTGTGCGTACTCGCACAGAATGAACGGCAGCGATCGACGGCTGGTGTCCTGTTCGGGATCGTCCAGTGCGGGTTCCTTGTGCTGCCCCACCAGTTCGACCCCCGCGTGCGGCAGATACATCCGTGAGTAGAAGTCGCTGTCCGGGCAGTTGTGGTCGCCCTCGTAGTGGAGGGGCCGGGAGGGGTCGCGCTGCCGGATCCAGCGGGCCATCGCGGTGAGCCCCGCACCGGCTCCGCACTCGTTGCCCAGCGACCAGATGACGACGGAGGGGTGGTTCTTGTCCCGTTCCACCATGCGGGCCGCGCGATCGAGCAGGGCGGGGGTCCAGCGTTCATCGTTCACCGGATTACGTGCGTCGCCGAGTTCCACGAAACCGTGTGTCTCCAGGTCGCATTCGTCCACCACCCACAGCCCCAGTTCGTCGCACAGGTCGAGGAATGCGGGATGCGGCGGGTAATGGCTGGTGCGTACGGCGTTGATGTTGTGCTGCTTCATCATCACCAGGTCGCGGCGCATGGTTTCGTGGTCCACCACGCGTCCGCTCTCGGGGTGGAATTCGTGCCGGTTGACACCGCGCAGCAGCACCCTGCGGCCGTTGACCTTGAAGAGCCCGTTCTCGATCATCACGGTGCGGAACCCGATTCGCAGGGCGATCCGCTCGTCGCCGACCGTCAGCTCGGCGTCGTAGAGCCGAGGAGACTCCGCGGTCCATGGTTCGACCTGACCGGTTGCCGTCTCGCCGGTGCGCAGTTCCCAGCCCAGCTCCGGAACGGTGACCACCCCGGGCGGGTCGCTTTCGACGCGCAGTGTGCCGCGGCCCGTGGTGTGGTCGTATCCGGCGTGCACAGTATGGTCTCGCGCTGCCCCGGCCGGACGGTGCAACAGGGTGACGTCCCGGAAGATGCCCGGCAGCCACCACATGTCCTGGTCCTCCAGATAGCTTCCGGCGGACCACTGGTGCACACGAATGGCCAGCACGTTACCGCGGGGCCGCAGCAGTGCCCCGACGGCGAACTCGTGCGGCAGCCGGGAGCCCTGGAACATTCCCAGTTCGTGTCCGTTCAGCCAGACCCGTGCGCACGACTCCACTCCCTCGAAGCGCAGCAGCGTCTCCTCGGCGTATTCGGCCGAGGAGGCGTTCGATGCGGTTTCCGTGTCACCAGGAGGCAGCGGCCAGCCGTCCGGCAGATCGAAGACGTGCCGGTGGTCGCCTGTCGGGTTCTCGTCCGGAACGCGAGGCGGGTCCACGGGGAAGGGGTAGCGGACGTTCGTGTAGGCGGGTGAGCCGTGTCCGTGCAGCACCCAGTGCGAGGGAACGGGAAGTTCGGCCCACTGGGTGTCGTCGTAGTCCGGGTCGGCGAACGCGTCGCTGTGCAGATCCGCGGCGGGGGAGAGGCGGAACTTCCACGCGCAGCCGGACAGTGTGAGGCGGCGCGCGTCCGACCCCGGTGCCCACGCGCGCGGGGGCAGACAGCCGGATCCCGGGGAGACGTTCTCGTAGTACGGCACGGGCGGCGGAGGAGCGGAGGGTCGAGGTCGGCCGGCCGACAGGGGAGTGCTCATTCATCTCCTCGGATTCTGTTGCTTCTTGTTGTTTCCTCCCACCAACCGGCGCTTGAGCATGCCTATTTGAAAACCTGAATGCTCAGGGTGAGCGCGACATGACACAGTGATGGGCATGACGATCCCACCACCGCCGAACCAGCCGCCCCCTGGCACCCCGCCGCCTCCACCGGGGCCGCCGGGTGGATTCGGGCCTCCTGGGTCCGGCGGTCTGGGCTCACCGGCGCCCGGCGGTGGCTGGCCGCCTCCGCCACCGGAGCGCAACAGGGGGAAGGCCGTGGCCGCTGTTGCCGCAGCGGCAGTGGTTGCACTCGCACTCATCACCGCATCTGTCCTCTACTTGACCCGGGGCGACTCGGACACCAGTGACTCCGCCGACAAGAAGCCCACGACGGGACAGTCGCCCTCACCCTCCGACGAGTCCGGCGAGCCGACCGGGGAGCCCTCCGAGGAGCCCTCGGAGGACGGCGGGGAGACCGACTTCCCGTCGCCGGGGGAGGACGACGATGTGCCGTCCGATGACCCCGACGAGAGTCCCAGCGATGTGCCGCTGCCCTCCTTCCTGCTGCGCAAGGGCGACTGCTACGACCGCTCCAAGGAGCGCGAGGGTGCCGTGGTGACCCGCGACTGCGACAAGTCGCACGACGCCGAGGTGGTCAGCAGGAAGAGGCTCTCAGGCAGCTATACGACCGACGATGCCGTGCGGCGCAAGGCGGACTCGATGTGCCGCACCGTGCTGCGGGACAAAGCAGCCAAGCAGCCGAGTGGCACGGTGGGCGGAACGCTCATCTCTTATCCGAAGGCGAAGAACGCCGGCACGGGGTTGAGCTATGTCATCTGCAGCCTGACGGCGGGCAAGGGAAAGAAACTGTCCAAGCCCCTGGCGTGATCAGTAGGGGAGCGCGCTCCCCTGGTGTCCCAACACGACGGTCTCCGCGCGTAGTTGGGCCTCCCGGATTGGCATGGACGCATCGGTGACGGGGTAAATCCGCCGCGATCGATGTGACAGCTGTTCCTTCCGTGCCTATCCCTGAGAGGCCCCATGAAGCAGCGCAGATGGGCGTCCACGGCCACCGCCGTCGTCGTCTTCCTCGGACTCTCCTCCCTCACCGGCGCCGCGACCGCGTCCGCCGAAGAGACCGCCGCCACCGGCTATGTCGCTCTCGGCGACTCCTACTCCTCCGGAGTGGGGGCCGACGACTACGAGGGAGGCGACTGCAAGCGGAGCGCCAACGCATACCCGAAGCTTTGGAGCGCCGCCAACTCCCCCTCGTCGTTCGACTTCACAGCCTGTTCGGGCGCCCGTACCGACGACGTGCTCGCAGGCCAGCTCGGCCCCCTCAACTCCTCCACGGGTCTGGTGAGCATCAGCGTCGGCGGGAACGACGCCGGGTTCGCCGACGCCATGACGACCTGCGTGACCCAAGGCGAGAGTGCCTGCCTGGCGCGCATACAGGAGGCCCGCGACTACATCAACAGCACGCTGCCCGGCAAGCTCGACAGCGTCTACAGCGCCATCACACAGAAGGCGCCCTCGGCAAAGGTCGTCGTGCTCGGCTACCCCCACATCTACAAGCTCGGCGGCGACTGCGTGGTGGGCATCAGCGAGAAGTCGCGCGAGGCGATCAACGCCGCCTCGGACGATCTGAACGATGTCACCGCCAAGCGCGCCGCGGACCACGGCTTCAGCTTCGGCGACGTGCGCCCCGCCTTCTCGGGACATGAGATCTGCTCGGGCGACGAGTGGCTGCACAGCGTCACCTTCCCGGTGGACGAGTCCTACCACCCCACTGCCGCTGGTCAGTCCGGCGGCTACCTCCCGGTCATGGACGGCCTCGCCTGACGGGACACAAACACGCTGTGCCGCCACCCTGCTCGCGAGGGCGGCGGCACAGGCGCGTTCAGGCCGCTCCGGCGCCCTCCGCGAGCGCGACCGCCAGCGCGGCTGCCGGATCCCGTTCCGGGCCGCCTGCAGGCCACCAGGAGCGCCGCCTCCTGCGGTAGGGCCACCACCGGCCGTCCGGACCGTAACGCAGCTGGGCATCGGTCCCCACTGCCGTCCAACGCGCACCCGAGGCCCGCAGCGTCGGACGGGTCTCCTCCTCGCCCCATGCCAGGTCGAGCAGTTCGGCTGCCTGCCGGAGCGCCTCGGGCGACGGCGACCAGCCCTCCTCCAGCACGGTGAGCGCCTCGGCACCACCGAACTCCCAGGCGCGAACGGCGACCTCCAGCTCAGTCTCCGTACGCCCGCACCCCTCCGCGAGCCGTGCGGCCACTGCAGGACTGGGACGGGCGGCCGCGAGCCGCACGGCGTCCTCCCATGCCGTCAGCGGCCCGGAGTGCGTCCTGGCGCCGTGTCCTGGGGAGACGGCCCCCGCGAGCATGCGGCGAGCCGTTGCGGCGGCGTTCGAGGCGAGGAAGGAGAGCGCGTCGACATCCAGGCCCGGTGCGTCACAAACAGCGCTCTCCATAGGGGCGATCTGTCCCGTCTCGCGCGCAGGGGAGGGTGGCTCGGGCAGCGGTGGCAGCAGCATCCCCAGAGCGAACGCCTCCGCCGCGTCCACCCCCTCCGGCTCTTCCTTCCCGTTCGCTGCAGCTGGTGCGAGGCCGGCACTCTTCGCCACAGCTCTTGCCGAACTGCGCTCCTGTAGCGCGTCCAGCAGTTCGCCTTCCCCACGGCCGCGCATCAGCAGCAGTGCGAACGGATCCTCGTCCAGCACTCGCGCCATCTGGTAGCTGAGCGCGGTGGTGTGCGGACAGTGGTCCCATGCTCCGCAGGCACACTCCGGGTCCAGATCACCGATGCCCGGCAGCAGTTCCAGACCGACGTCCGCTGCGTCCTCCACCAGCCGGGGCGGCATATCGCGGTCCAGTAGGGCGGCGATATGGCCGGACTGTTCGACGATCACTTCCAGCAACCGGTCCCACTCGTGCTCATCGAGCTCGCGCAGCAGCACATCGGCCCGGCACGGTGTCCGGTCGGATCCGAGCACCACGGCGGTGATCCGGCCAGGGCGGACGGAAACAGCGCCAACGGCTCCCTGCCGGGCGAACCGGCGGCCCATCCGGAGCTGTTTGCCGTCCAGCGCTGTCTCCTCCAGCGCCTTCAGCCATGTCTGACCCCACCAGGTGCGCGCGAAGCCGCGACCGTGGGTGGGAGGCGGCGGCGCGAACACTCGCTCGCGATCACCGGCACCGCTCCCGTCCATCCCGGCGCCCTCCTCGTACGTCCTGCCGTACTCGTTCAACGCTCCACCTTCCGCAGCTCGACGAGCTCGGCCAGCTCGGTGTCCGTGAGCTCCGTCAAGGCGGTCTCCCCCGAGCCGAGCACGGCGTCCGCGAGGGCCTGTTTGCGCTGCAGCATGTCGGCGATACGGTCCTCGATCGTGCCCTCCGTGATGAGCCGGTGGACCTGGACGGGCTGCGTCTGTCCGATGCGGTAGGCGCGGTCGGTCGCCTGGGCCTCGACCGCGGGGTTCCACCAGCGGTCGTAGTGGATGACATGGCTCGCCCGGGTGAGGTTGAGCCCTGTCCCGGCCGCTTTGAGAGAGAGCAGGAACACCGGTGCGGCGCCTTCCTGGAAGCGGCGGACCATTTCCTCGCGCTGGACGACTGGTGTACCGCCGTGCAGGCATTGGGTCCGCACTCCACGGGCAGCCAGGTGACGTTCCAGCAGATGCGCCATCTGTACGTACTGTGTGAAGACGAGCACACTCGCCTCCTCCGCGAGGAGAGTGTCGAGCAGTTCGTCGAGCAGTTCGAGCTTGCCGGAGCGTCCCGGCAGCCGTCCGTCGCTCTCCTTGAGGTACTGCGCCGGGTGGTTGCAGATCTGCTTGAGCGAAGTGAGCAGTTTGACCACCAGGCCGCGCCGTTCGAACCCGGCGGTCCCGCGCAGTGCTTCCAGGCTCTCCCGCACCACCGCCTCGTACAGCCCCGCCTGCTCGGTCGTCAGCGCGACCGCCCGGTCGGTCTCCGTCTTGGGGGGCAGCTCGGGGGCGATTCCGGGGTCCGTCTTGTGCCGCCGCAGCAGGAACGGTCGCACGAGCCGGGCCAGCCGCTCGGCAGCCACCGGATCGCCGCCTTCGGCAGCGTCGGCGTATTGCCTGCGGAACGTGCCCAGCCGGCCCAGGAGCCCCGGGGTGGTCCAGTCGAGGACTGCCCACAGTTCCGAGAGGTTGTTCTCGACCGGTGTCCCCGTCAGTGCCACCCGCGCCCGTGCCGGGAACGTGCGCAGTGCCTTGGCGGTGGCCGCGAAGGGGTTCTTGACGTGCTGGGCCTCGTCCGCGACGACCATGCCCCACGCCTCGCCGTCTCCGGGGACCAGCCGGGCGGCGTCCAGTCGCATCGTGCCGTAGGTGGTCAGTACGAACTCACCCTCGCGTAGCCCCTCCAAGGAGCGGCCCGGGCCGTGGAAGCGGCGTACGGGCGTGTCCGGGGCGAACCGTTCGATCTCCCGCTGCCAGTTGCCCAGCAAAGAGGCGGGGCACACCACAAGCGTCGGCCCCGCAGTAGCCTCCGTGTGCTGCCGGCGCAGGTGGAGCGCGATCAGGGTGATGGTCTTGCCCAGACCCATGTCGTCGGCCAGACAGCCGCCGAGACCCAGCGAGGTCATCCGGTGCAGCCAGTCCAGACCCCGCAGTTGGTAGTCCCGCAGCGTCGCCCTCAGCTCGGCGGGTGGCGGTAGCGGAGGCTCTTCGCGGCGCTCGGGATCGGACAGCCGTTCCCGGAGAGCTTCCAGCCACCCGGTGGCCTCGACCTCGACGCGCTCACCGTTCCGCTCCGCGGCTCCTGTGAGCACTGCGTTCAGCGCCTCGAGAGTGCCCACCTTGTGGTCCTCGCACTGCCGTGCAGCCCGTACCTGCTGCGGGTCGATGAGCACCCACTGGTCGCGCAGCCGTACCAGTGGCCGCCCGGCTTCAGCCAACTGGTCGAGTTCGGCACGGGTCACCTCCTGGTCGCCGACGGCGAACCGCCAGTCGAAGCGCAGCAGTGCGTCCGGGGACAGCTGGGAGGGCAGCTGCGGATTGTTCCGGCCCTGGCCGCTCCCGTCGGGCCGGTCCTCCTCGTCCCCTGGGCCGATCACGGCCCGGGAGGTGAGCGAACGAGCGAACTCGCGCGGCCAGTGCACCTGGACGCCTGCTGCCGCCAGGGCGCGCGGGACGGAGGCGCCCAGCAGCTCCGCGATTTCCTCGTCGGCGAGCTCGACCGCGTCCGGCACCGCCGCTGTGAGCAGCGGGGTGAGCGCACTCCAGGCGGCAGCAGCCCGGCGCAGTGCGAGCAGCGCGTCCGTACGCGCCCGTGACCCGAACCGCTCCGCTAGGGGTGACGTGCCTGCCCACACTTCGGCGGCATCGGCGATCAGTGAGCTGTCGTCGGGCGCGTGCAGTTGGAGCACGCCCCGGAACCTGGGCGCGTGCCCTGCGTTCCGTTCGTTCCGGCCGCGCCCACTGTCGTCATCGGACAGGGACAGACCGTCGACTTCGATCCGCAGCGACAGCCGGATTCCGGCGTCGATCCCTGCTGAGATGTCGGCGGCCCATTCCTGCAGCTCCGGCACGGAGAGCGGCTCTTCACCGGCGAAGGCCGGCGCCCCAGCTGCCAGAGGCGCGGCGGGAGTACGGGGGAGACCGTCGGCGATGGCGTCCAGAAAAGCTCGCACCAGAGGGCGCGGTTCCGGCATCCGGACCGGGTCGGTTCCGGGGAGCGGTACGGCATGGGCTTCCGGGGGCATCGCGGCGGCAAGGTCGGCCAGCGTGGTGCTGTCCTCGGCCGTGAGCGGACCCAGCCGCCAGGCGTCAAAGCCGGCGGGGCTCACCCCCGGCAGCAGCCGGCCCTCGGCGGCCAGCCGCAGGGCGAGCAGCGTGGCGGCGCCCCAGAAGGCCGCAGTCGGGTCTGTGCCGCTCTCCTCGCGTGCGGCATGGGCCCGGATGAGCAACGGGAGGGTCTCGGCTACCGGGAGCGTGACCGCGGGCACCGTGCGTGTCTCCACGCCGTCGTCAGTCGGGACGACGACGGCCAACTCGACGGCTTCCGCGCGGGGACTTTCGACGGCTCCCCCTGGATGCCGGAAGGCGATCCGGGAGCGGCGTGGTGGATCTGCGGGCAGGAAGAGGGTCACACAATTGGTGAGCTGGGACATCCGGGAAGTGCTTGCCAGGGTCTCTGCCACAGTGCTGATGCATTCCTCAAATTTGACTAGTGAGCGGGAGCGGTCGAGGGTACCTCACGTCCGGCCGGAGGTGCGACGCTCTGGCCGGGACGGGGAATCCGCCTCCCATGGCGCGGAGGGAACCTGCCGCGTCCGAATGGCGTTCAATGGAATGAGAGGCGGAGCCACCGGACTGGGCAGCAGCGGGTGAGCCGCCGGTGCGGAGGAGGTACCGAGATGACCAACCGAGCAAAGATCGCCGTCGGTGGGGTGGCGGTCGGGCTGCTCCTGTGGTGGCTGACGTCGTTCTGGATCGCGCTGCTGGTGATCGTGGGCGTGCCGACAGTCGCGTATCTGGCACTGGACCCCTCGCAGCGGCGCAGGCTGCGCAGAGTCAGGCGTAAGGAGCTCAACCGCTAGCGCCGCACCGACCCGGCCCCCGGCCCAGGTAGGCGCCTGGCACCGGGTGGCGTGGGCTTACGGAATCGTGCTGCCGCTCTGTGGGGACAGTGTGACCTTCACGCGGCGGGGCGCAGTGCGATGCCGTCGAGAGCGGTCAGCAACTGGGGCAGTTCACGGCCGCGTCCCACCGTGCGTATCTCGCCGGGAGCCTCGTCCAGCAGAACGAAAGCAATGTCGTCGGTCCGGGCGACCACACTCCAGCCGGGGCCGTCGGCCCTGAGCGTGCGGGCGTCACCCGAGGCGAACGCAGAGCGTACCCGGCCCGGTGGAGGGGGCGTTTTCAGATAGCCCCGTACTTCCTCCAGGACGCGTCGCACCTGTTCGTCCGGCTCTCCACCCGACTCCACGAACTCCACGTCGTCCTCGGCCTGCGCCCGCCACTGAGCCCACTGGAGCGCTATTTCGTCCGCGCCGAGCCGCCGCTGTGCCGGGCCCCAGTCGGAAGTGTCCGGGGGTACTAGAACCGGGCCGATCCCGCCCAGTTCGCCTTCCAGCGCAGGGTCGTGCGGCTCGGGCAGGCCCGGCGCGGAGACGGCGAGTGCCAGCGGCCAGCCCGGGAGCACTGTGACCACGTCCCGTTCGTCCGGAGACAGGTCGGACTCCACGCCGCAGTCCCAGGCGGCGATGGCGCAGGCCACCTGTGTCACGTCCTCGGTCACCACTGTCCAGCGAGCACCCGCACCGTCCTGTCCCAGCACGAGCCCGTATCCCTCCGCATAGGGCTCCAGTTCCAGTACGGCGCATGCTGCGGGGTAGTCGTCCCCCAGCACACTTGGGAACTGCGCAGGCGTCAGTAGCACCGCAGTCAGCACATAGAGCGAATCTTCCTCTTCCGCAGCCACCGGTGACCTCCCCTTCCTGGCGGATCTCGGTGACCATAGCCCCCGGAACTCGTCCGCAACAGACGGAAGGTGTCCGCGGCAGACGGCTGAGATGTCTCCGTGACAGACGCCAGGATCCGAAGAGAGGGGCACGCGTGCGGCGGTACGACCGGCTCAGGCACATTCTCCAGCTCGACCCCGAAGGGGACTCGCATGAGATCTACCGTTTGATCGCCGCCTACGAGTTTCCGTGGGACTTCACCCGCGCTCTCGAGCTCGCTCTGTACCGCACCTATGCCGTTCCCAGCATCGGCGGACTGCTGGCCCGGACCGCCGAGCTGACCAACCGCACACAGAAGCGCTACGACGACACCTCGCTCCTTCTGGACGCCGTCGTCGAGCACGGCTTCGACAGCGTGCAGGGACGCACCGCGATCCGCCGGATCAACCAGATGCACCGTGCCTATGACATCTCTAACGAGGACATGCGCTATGTCCTGTGCACCTTTGTGGTCATGCCCAAACGCTGGCTCGACGCCTTCGGCTGGCGTCGCCTCACCGGCCACGAACTGCGGGCCGTCAGCCACTACTACAGCACTCTTGGGCGCCATATGGGCATCAAGGATATTCCCGGCAGCTATGCGGAGTACGAGAGCTGCCTCGATGGCTACGAGGTGACCCACTTCGGCTGGGACGAGGGGGCGCGGAAGGTCTCCGACGCCACCCTCGACCTGATGGCCTCCTGGTATCCGCGCCCGCTCGCCCCGCTGGTGCGCGGTGCCAGCCTGGCGCTGCTGGACGACTCGCTTCTGCGGGCCTTCCAGTACGCCGAGCCCAGCCCTCTTTCCCGTCGGCTGACGCGAGGCGCGCTGCGGCTTCGGGCGCGGGGCGTTCGACTGCTGCCGCCCCGCCGCAGCCCGCACTACGCGCGGCAGAACCCGGAGATCAAGGGCTACCCCGGTTACCCGGTGGGCTACCGCATCTCCGAACTGGGCACCTTCCCTGCCGGGGGCGGCGCGGGGAGCCCGGCGTGTCCCGTGCGGCTTGCCTCCCCAGGTGAGCAGGAACAGTAGGAACTCCCCTGAGGGCCGAGGCACTGGGCCACGCCGGCGCTTGGGGTCACCCCAACGGCCTGATCACTCCGGCCTCCGCTCCGCCAGCGCCAGATACCGGTCGTCCTCGTCCACGTACGACACCAGCCGCCACCCGGTCGCGGCCAGCAGCGCGCGCAGGCGCGGCTCGGCGCGGATGTCGTCCGGGCTGGTCTGCCGCCCCTGCCGGGCTGCCAGCGCGGCGCGGCCGACCGGGTGGAAGAGCGCGAGTCGGCCCTGAGGACGCACGACTCGGGCCAGCTCACGCAGCCCGCTCTCCGGCCCGGGAAGGTGGGAGATGAGTCCGGCTCCGAAGACGGCGTCCAAACAGCTGCTCTGCAACGGCAGTTGGGAGACATCCGCGAGCAACAGCGTGGCCGCCTTGCCGCGTCCCGTACGGGCGGCCTCGTCCAGCATCTCCGGAGTGAGATCGGCGCCCAGTACCGTTCCGGCCGGGCCTACAGCGGTACGCAGCTCGGGCAGCGCCCGTCCGGTGCCGCACCCGGCGTCGAGTACCACGTCACCGGGTCGCAGGCCGATTTCGTGCACGGCCGCGGCGTAGGCGGGACCGTCATCGGGGAAGCGGGCGTCCCAGCGGGGAGCCCGCTCACCGAAGAATGCCCGGACCGCGGCCCGGTCGTCTGCCAGATCGTGTGTCATGCTCCCCATGGTCGCGCCTGGGCCCTCGCCGCGGAGGAGCCCGCTATCGCTCCGCGATGCGGCTGTTACAGACGCGACAGAGGAGTAACTGTGCGCAACAGAACTGGACCTCATGGTTGCTGACCGTGCTCTCGTGGGTAAGGGTGGCACGGCAGAGGCCGAGGAAAAGGGGGCGCGTGGTGGCACTGAACACGGGACTCGACTGGTTGCTGGACGACCTCACGAAACGGATCTCGTCTGTCCGGCACGCGCTGGTCCTTTCGAACGACGGGCTGGTGACGGGGAGCAGCCACGATCTCGAGCGGGAGGACGCGGAACATCTGGCCGCGGTCTCCTCCGGGCTGCACAGCCTGGCCAAGGGATCAGGTCAGCACTTCAAGGTCGGGCGGGTGCGCCAGACCATGATCGAGTTCGATGAGGGAGTTCTCTTCGTGATGTCAGCGGGGGATGGCAGTTGCCTGTGCGTCCTCGCGGATGCGGAAGCGGACATTGGCCAAGTCGCCTACGAGATGACGCTGTTGGTCAACCGCGTCGGTGAGCACCTCGGGCTCGCCGCTCGGAACAGCAACTGACCTGCGGTTTCACGGAGTTATCCACAGGCTCGGCGGGAATCGCGCCAGCGGGCTATCGTCGTTCTCACGCAAGGTAATCGAATGCCGACGGGGGATGACGACATGCAAAAGCCCATGGACCGCCGCGCGCCGGCGCTGAGTCGTAGTGGGGCCGACGTGGCCCTGCGCACGGCCGCGAAGGAGCTGGGGCTCAAGGCCAGGGAGTTCGAGCTGGCAGTGCAGACCGAAGAGGTGCGCACCGTGCCGGGGGTGCGGGGAGGATCCCGCAGGGTGCCACGTGAGGAACTGGAGCGGGTCAAGGCGGCGCCGGACTTCCCGGGCGGGCTGCGGGAGCGGCTGCGTGTCATGGGAGCCGGTGAGGCATCCGAGCTCCTGGACATCAGTCCGTCCCGTTTTGCGCGCCTGGCCAGGGCGGGCTGCTTTGGTCCGGTCAGCTTCTATGTGAACCGTTATCGCACGGTGGTCTGGCTCTATCTGGCCGAAGAACTCCGGAATTTCGCGGAGAACAACCGGACGCTGCTCACCGGGCGCCTGCCTGCGGGGATGCGGGCCTGCCTGACAGCCGGCACCGACCACCGGGCCCGTCGCTGGCGGGAGAAGCGCGTGGGGCAGCTGGCGCGGGAGGCCGCCGGATTCTGGGAGCGCGCCGCGGTACGAGCGAGCGTGCTGGCCGACTCCACCCTCGCCGAAGCCGTGCCCGACCCAGGAGAACGGGCCCGACTGAGGGAGCTGCGGCCGTGCTTTCTCGAGGTGCGTCCCGTCTCCGGGGCCACCCGGGACATTCTGGAGGAACTGTGCCTGGCCGAAGGGGAGGAGGAGACCCGCTGGTACCGGTGCCTGCTGGCCGCCGACCTGGAGGCCGCCAGGGCCGCGGACGCGGTCGCTGCCACAGCTGCCCGCGGCACCCCTGCCACGTTCTGGACGGCGCCCTCCCCGGAGGAGAAGCCCGCGGCCCAGCCGGTTCCTGACGCCAGTGGGCGGCCTGGCCCGGACACCGCCCGGCCGGTCGCGGGGCCGCCCGCGGCGCCGGTGTCCCGCAGGCGCTGGTCCCTTCTGCGGCGCCGCAGGCCGAAGCCCGCAGCCCGTCCCGCCCAGTGAACGGGCTCGCCCTCAAGGCCGGCGGCTGGTACCGGATCCGGCGGACCGCCCCGAGCGGACTAGTGAGGGGGCCGAGCCGCCTGGAACGGTGGTCACTGCGTAGCAGCCTGTCCCTGGGGCTGCTGAGCCGGAGACGCCTGCCGCTCGGGACTGTGCGGCCGGAACAGCCCCTCCTGCATCACCGAGACGATCAGTCTGCCTTCGCGGTCGAAGATCTGGCCCCGGGCGAGACCGCGCGCGCCTGTGGCGATGGGTGACTCCTGCTGGTAGAGGAACCACTCGTCGGCGCGGAACGGCCGGTGGAACCACATCGCGTGGTCCAGCGAGGCGGTATCGAAGTTCCGCGGCCCCCACAGCGGCTCGACGGGGAGGCGCACCGCGTCCAGCAGCGTCATATCGCTGGCATACGTAAGAGCGCAGGTGTGTACGAGTGGGTCGTCGCCGAGCGATCCGATCGCACGCATCCACACCGCACTGCGCGGTTCAACCCCCTCCAGCTCGGAGGGGCTCCACCGCAGTCGGTCCACGTAGCGCAGGTCGAACGCCTGACGGCGGGCCATGCGCTCCAGTGGCACCGGCAGCGAGCCCAGGCGCTCGCGGATCTCGTCCGCGAGCTGCGGCAGGCTCTCCGGCTCCGGTACCCGGGGCATCGGCATCTGGTGCTCGAAACCGGGCTCCCGTACATGAAAGGAGGCGGTCAGATTGAAAATCGTGCGGCCCTGCTGGACGGCAACCACGCGGCGCGTGGTGAAGGACCGCCCGTCCCGGACCCGCTCCACCTGGTACACGATCGGCACCCCCGGGATGCCGGGACGCAGGAAGTACGCGTGCAGTGAGTGCACGGGGCGCTCCTCGTCCACGGTCCGCCCGGCCGCCACCAGCGCCTGCCCGGCAACCTGCCCGCCGAAGACCCGCTGGAGCGACTCGTGGGGGCTCCGGCCCCGGAAGATGTTGAGGTCGATCTCTTCGAGGTTCAGCAGGTCGACAAGGCGTTCGGCAGGGCTGGGCCCGGTCATCTCGTGCGTTCCTCTCTCGCGTCCAGGGTGGCCGTCAGGCTCGGTGCCACGCTCACATCGGGCCGACGCCGGTTACCTTGACGACCGCGCGGCCCTCCTCGTCCGAGGCGACGAGGTCGACCTCGGCGGAGATTCCCCAGTCATGATCGCCACGCGGGTCGGCGAATGTCTGCCGGACGCGCCACAGCCGGTCTTCCGGGACTTCTTCGATGCGCAGCAGCCGGGGGCCGCGCGCGTCCGGCCCCGTTCCCAGTTCGTCGTACTCGTCCCAGTAGGCGTCCATGGCCTCCGCCCACGCGTCCTCGTCCCAGCCGGCTTCCCCGTCCAGCTCGCCCAGCTCGGCGAACTTGTCCCAGGCGGCCAGCTCCACCCTGCGGAACATCGCGTTCCGCACCAGCACGCGGAAGGCCCGTGGGCTGGCTGTGACCGGCTTGACCTGGTCGGCGCGCTCCTGGGCCTCCTCCGCGGTCTCGTCCTCCGGGTTGGCAAGCTGCTCCCACTCGTCCAGCAGACTGCTGTCGACCTGCCGGACCATCTCACCGAGCCATTCGACGATGTCCTGGAAGTCCTCCGATTTGATGTCGTCGGGGACGGTGTGCTCCAGCGCCTTGTAGGCGCTCGCCAGGTAGCGCAGCACGATGCCTTCCGTGCGGGCCAGCTCGTAGAAGGAGACGAACTCGCTGAAGGTCATCGCCCGTTCGTACATGTCGCGGATGACCGACTTGGGGGAGAGCGGGTGATCGCCGACCCAGGGGTGGGACTTGCGGTAGAGGCCGTAGGCGTGGAAGAGCAGCTCCTCAAGAGGCTGGGGGTAGCTGATGTCCATCAGCCGCTCCATCCGCTCCTCGTACTCGATGCCGTCGGCCTTCATCTGGGCGACGGCCTCGCCCTTGGCCTTGTTCGTCTGGGCTGCGAGGATCTGGCGCGGGTCGTCCAGTGTCGACTCCACCACCGACACCATGTCCAGCGCGTAGGAGGGCGACTCGGGGTCCAGCAGCTCGAATGCGGCGAGCGCGAAGGTGGAGAGCGGCTGGTTGAGGGCGAAATCCTGCTGGAGGTCGACAGTCAGCCGGATGGTGCGCCCCTCGGAGTCGGGCTGGTCCAACCGTTCGACGATGCCGCCGTCCAGCAGCGAACGGTAGATGGCAATCGCCCTCCGGATGTGCCGCAACTGGGAGCGGCGGTCCTCGTGGTTGTCCTCCAGCAGCCGCCGCATCTGCGCGAAAGCGTCTCCCGGGCGGGCGATCACGGAGAGCAGCATGGCGTGGGTCACCCGGAAGCGGGAGGTCAGTGGCTCCGGTTCCGAGGCGATCAGCTTCTCGAAGGTCTGCTGGCCCCAGCTGACGAAACCCTCCGGGGCCTTCTTGCGCACGACCTTGCGGCGCTTCTTCGGGTCGTCCCCGGCCTTCGCCAGCGCCTTCTCGTTCTCGATCACGTGCTCGGGCGCCTGCGCGACGACGAAGCCCGAGGTGTCGAAGCCGGCTCGCCCCGCGCGGCCCGCGATCTGGTGGAACTCGCGGGCCCGCAGCGTGCGGACCCGGTTGCCGTCGTACTTGGTGAGCGCGGTGAACAGGACGGTACGGATGGGCACGTTGACGCCGACGCCGAGGGTGTCCGTGCCGCAGATGACCTTCAGCAGTCCGGCCTGGGCGAGCCGCTCGACCAGGCGCCGGTACTTGGGCAGCATCCCCGCGTGATGCACCCCGATGCCGTGCCGTACGTAGCGGGAGAGGTTGCGGCCGAACTTGGTGGTGAAGCGGAAGTTACCGATGACCTTGGCAATCTCGTCCTTCTCCGCCCGAGTCGACATGTTGATACTCATCAGCGCCTGCGCCCGCTCCACGGCCTGCGCCTGAGTGAAGTGCACGATGTAGACCGGCGCCTGATGAGTCTCCAGCAACTCCGTCAGCGTCTCGGTCAGACTTGTCGTGCGGTATTCGTACGACAGCGGTACGGGGCGGGTCGCGGAGCGCACAACGGCGGTGGGGCGGCCGGTGCGGCGGGTCAAGTCCTCTTCGAAGCGCGAGACATCACCCAGCGTCGCGGACATCAGGATGAACTGCGCCTGCGGCAGCTCCAGCAACGGGATCTGCCACGCCCAGCCCCGGTCCGGCTCGGCGTAGAAGTGGAACTCGTCCATCACCACCTGGCCGATGTCGGCGTCCGCCCCGTCACGCAGCGCGATGGAGGCGAGCACCTCGGCGGTACAGCAGATGACGGGGGCGTCCGCGTTGACCGAGGCGTCGCCGGTGAGCATGCCGACGTTCTCGGTGCCGAAGAGCTTGCACAGGTCGAAGAACTTCTCCGAGACCAGCGCCTTGATCGGCGCTGTGTAGAAAGTGACCTTGTCCTGGGCGAGAGCAGTGAAATGAGCCCCTGCTGCGACCAGACTCTTGCCGGAGCCCGTCGGGGTCGACAGGATCACATTTGCCCCGGACACCACCTCGATCAGTGCCTCTTCCTGGGCGGGGTAGAGCGAGATGCCCCGCTCTTCCGCCCACCCGGAGAAGGACTCGAAGAGGGCATCGGGATCGGCATCGCTCGGCATCTGGTCGATAAGGGTGGCTGTCACGCCCCCCATACTGCCTGCTGCCCCGGCCGATCACGGAACCGGTGGCCTCCCGTTGATCACCGGGCGCTACGCTGTGTCGCCGAACGGGCGTCAGACCCGGACGGGGATAGTGCGGGGGCGCGGGGCGCGGGCCCGGCGGCGGGGCCGCGAGATGAGCGAGACGAAGGACAGGGCGGGGATAACCATGATGGGACCGGCGCACTCGCTGTCGGGGGCTGCTGCCTGGCTCGGCGTGGGAGCCGCAGCGGCTCTGCTGGACCATCCGATGCCCTGGCCGGTGGTGGTCGTCGGCGCGCTGCTGTGTGCCGGGGCTGCACTGGCGCCGGATCTCGACCAGAAGTCGGCCACCATCTCCCGGGCCTTCGGTCCCCTCTCCCACGCTCTGTGCGGAGTGGTCGACAAGCTGTCCACCGTTGTCTACAACGGCACCCGATCGCGCGGGGAGCGGCGTCGCTCCGGAGGGCACCGTACGCTCACCCACACCTGGCCCTGGGCGCTGTTCATAGGCGCGGGCTTCTCCGCAGCCGCCGCCATCTGGGGCCGCTGGGCCGTGCTGGTCATCCTCTTCATCCACGTGGTGCTGGCCGTGGAGGGCCTGCTGTGGCGGATGGCCCGGGTCTCCAGCGACGTGCTGGTGTGGCTGCTGGGAGCCGCCTGCGCCTGGATCCTGGCCGGAGTGCTGGAGGAGCCGGGCAACGGTGCCGACTGGCTGTTCACCGGGGACGGCCAGGAGTACCTCTGGATGGGGCTGCCGATCGTGCTGGGCGCGATGGTGCACAACATCGGCGACGCCCTGACCATCTCCGGCTGCCCGATCCTGTGGCCGATCCCGATAGCGGGCAAGCGGTGGTATCCGCTGGGTACCCCCCGCTTCATGCGCTTCCGCGCCGGCGCCTGGGTCGAGAACGCCATACTGATGCCTGCGTTCATGGTCCTGGGCGGGGCCGGCAGCCTGGTCGCCCTCGGGTTCGTGGGCAGCTGACACCCACGGCTCTCCTGCAAGCGACCACCCGGTGCTCGGCCCGGCTTCCCGCCCCGGCCATACCGGCTTTGCTCGGCTCAGCCGTGCCAGGAACGCCACAGCGCCGCGTACGGACCGTTGGCCGTCACCAGCGCTTCATGGCTGCCCAGTTCGGTTATACGGCCGTCCTCCACCACTGCGATGACGTCCGCGTCGTGCGCGGTGTGCAGGCGGTGCGCGATCGCGACCACCGTGCGTCCTTCCAGGACCTGTCCGAGGGAGCGTTCGAGGTCGCGGGCTGCCCGGGGGTCGAGCAGGGAGGTCGCCTCATCGAGGACGAGGGTGTGCGGGTCGGCCAGTACCAGCCGGGCCAGCGCGATCTGCTGGGCCTGCGCCGGGGTGACGGTCAGCCCGCCGGAGCCGATCTCGCTGTCCAGCCCCTCCGCCAGCGCCTTCGCCCAGCCGTCGGCGCCCACCGCGCCCAGCGCGGCCCACAGTTCGGCGTCGTCGGCATCCTGCCGGGCCAGCAGCAGGTTGTCGCGCAAGGTACCGACGAAGACGTGATGCTCCTGGTTGACCAGCGCCACATGGCGGCGCACCTCCTCGGCCGGCAGTCGGCTCAACTCGGCCCCGCCCAGGGTGACCTCGCCCCGCCGTGGTCCGTAGATCCCGGCCAGGAGCCGGCCCAGCGTCGACTTCCCCGCTCCCGAAGGTCCGACCAGCGCCACCCGGCTGCCGGGAGCGACGTCCAGAGTGACTCCGTGCAATACGTCGACATCGGCGTGGTAGCCGAAGCGCACCTCGTTCGCGCGCACGTCCTTGCCCCCGGGCGCGGTGCCAGTGCCGGCTTCCGGTTCGATCTCCCGCACCCCGACCAGCCGCGCGAGCGAGACGTGGGCGATCTGGAGCTCGTCGTACCAGCGCAGGATCAGGTTCACCGGCTCGACGAGCATCTGGGCGAGCAGCGCGCCGGTCGTCAGCTGACCGACCCCTATCCACCCTTCGAGGACGAAAACGCCGCCCAGCAGCAGTACGCCGCCCATGATCAGCATGTTGCTGAGGTTCACGGTGGGGAAGAGCACGGTGCGCAGCCAGAGCGTCCGGCGCTCCCAGGCCGTCCATTCGGCGACGCGGCGTTCGGACAGCGCCACACGGCGAGCGCCCAGACGGTGCGCTTCGACGGTCCGCCCGGCGTCCACCGTCTCGGCGAGTGCCGCGGCCACTGCGGCGTAGCCCGCGGCCTCCGCACGGTAGGCATGCGGCGCCCGGCGGAAGTACCACCGGCAGCCGGTCACCAGCACAGGCAGCGCGATCACCACGGCCAGTGCCAGTGGCGGTGCCGTGACGCACAGGGCTGCCACCAGCAGCGCAGCCCACACCAGGCCGATCGCCAACTGGGGGACCGCCTTCCGCATGGCGTCGGCCAGCCGGTCGATGTCGGTGGTGATCCGGGAGAGCAGGTCACCCGTCCCGGCTCGTTCCAGCACCCCGGGCGGCAGCCCTACGGAGCGGACGAGGAAGTCCTCGCGCAGATCGGCCAGCATCTCCTCGCCCAGCACCGCGCCACGAAGCCTCACCTGCTGGGTGAAGACCGTCTGCACCAGCAGCGCGAGCGCGAAGAGCACGGTGATGCGGGCGAGTTGGAGGTCGCGTTCCCCGGCCGCCAGATCGTCGACGAGCCCGCCAAGCAGTCGCGGCCCCACCATCGAGGCGATGACCGCGACGCTGTTCACGACCACGAGCAGCGCGAACGTACGCCTGTGACGTCGCAACAGTTCGCGTACGTAGGACCGGACGGTCGCGGGGGAGCCGACCGGGAGGATTGTCACGTCCTCGGGCGCCGACGGGTCGTGGTCGGGTTCGGGTACGCCGAAACGCTCGGCACGCCGCGCCCGGAGAGTGCTGCGGCGGCCTTCGCCCGCCGCCGGGATGTCCTTGTGGCTCACGCGGACTCGACTCCCTCGGTCTGTGCGCTCTGGTCTCGCGGGTCCGCCGGCTCCGGAGTCGTGCTCTGCGGATCGCGGGTGACGACAGCGCGGTATGTCGCATCGGAGTGCAGAAGCTCCCGGTGCGTTCCTGAGGCTGCGGCCTTCGCTTCATGGACGAAGACGACCCGGTCGGCGCGGTCGAGCAGCAGCGGGCTGGAGGAGAAGATCACCGTCGTCCGGCCGGCCCGGAGCTTGGCCAGCTCGCGGGCGATACGGGCCTCGGTGTGCGAGTCGACGGCCGAGGTGGGCTCGTCAAGGACAAGCACCCCGGGATCGGTGATCAGTGACCGGGCCAGCGCGAGCCGCTGCCGCTGTCCGCCGGAGAGCGACCGCCCTCGCTCGGTGATCCGGGCCCGCATCGGATCTCCCTCCGCATCCGGGCTGCTCTGCACCAGCGCCCCGAGGACATCGCCGCACTGGGCTGCCTCCAACGCTTGGTCGGCAGCCACCTTGCCGGAGGAGGGGACGTCCAGCAGTTCGGCGAGAGTGCCGGACAGCAGCACCGGATCCTTGTCCTGTACCAGGACGGCGGCACGAGCCACCTCCAGCGGCATACTGTCGAGTGGCACCCCGTTCAGCAGCACGGATGCGGAAGGCTGTTGCGTCCCCTCCTCAGTCAGCTGCTTCCGTTCAGAGCCCTGCTTCTGCTCAGCCCGCTGGTTCTCGTCAGCCCGCTCGTCGTTGTTCTTGCCGGAGCTTCTGCCGGGATGGCCGTTTAGCCGGCCCGTGCCGTCCGCGCTCGTGCCGGGGACTTTCTCCCTACCGCCTGGGCCGTTCGTGCTCCTGCCCCCGGTCTCGGCCGCCGCTGAAGTGGGGTGGCCGCCCAGCCGTTCGGCGAGTCGGCCTGCCTCGTCCGGGTCGCCACAGACCACGGCGGTCAGCGACCCGGCTGGGGCATGGAGCCCGGTAACAGGGTCGTACAGCCCGGCGGGCAGCCCGGCGCTGAGGAACAAAACCTCGCGAGGCTCCCAGCGCTGGGAGGGACCCCGCATATCCGGTTCCTCGGGCACCGCGCTGCCCGAATCCTCGCCGGGCCGCCGAAGACCCAGCACCCGCGCCGCGCGGGCGGCGGAGGGCCGGGAGAAGGAGTACGACATGGCGAACTCGCCGAAGAGCTGAAGCGGAAGGAGCAGAAAGCTGACCGCGCCGTAGACCATCACCAGTTCGCCGACCGCGATGCGCCCGTCCAGCGCCAGCCGGGCGCCGTACCAGACGACGGCGACCAGCAGCAGCCCCGGCAGCGCAACCTGAAGGGCCTCGATGAACGACCACATGCGGGCCGTGCGTACGGCGGCGTGCCGCACCTGCTGCGACGCGCGCCGATAGCGGGTGAGAAAGAGGTCCTCCCCGCCGATGCCGCGCAGCACCCGAAGGCCGGCGACGGTGTCGGCGGCCAGCTCCGTTGCCCGCCCCGCCCGATCGCGCTGTGCGTCGGCGCGCCGGGTCGCTCTCGGCAACAGGGGCAGCACGGTCAGCGCGAGAGCGAGCATGCCGGCGCAGGCCAGCAGCCCCAGCTGCGGCTGGTAGACCACCAATGCCACGCAGACGCCCAGGGTGGTCAGGAGAGCAGCACTGAAGCGGGACACCGCCTCGACGCACCACCCGATGCGCTCGATGTCTCCTGTGGAAACAGCGACGACCTCTCCTGCCGCAACCCGGCGGGTGAGGGTGGCTCCCAGAGCTGCCGTGCGGCGGGCCAGGAGCTGTTGGACGCGTGCGGCTGCTGTGATCCAGTTGCTGACGGCAACCCTGTGCAGCATCGTGTCGCCGACCGTGACGGAGAGCGTGACGATTGCCATCGCCACCCCGGCCAACGCCAGATCGTTGCCCGAACGGCGCACCACGGCGCTGACAGCCAGCCCGGCGACGACGGGGAACGAGGCGAAGGAGGCCAGTTGCAGTACGCCCCAGCCCAGTGCCTTGAGCTGACCGCCCAGCTGCATACGGCCCAGCCATAAGAGCAGCCGGAAGCCCGACCGCACGTCGGGTTCGCCGGGGTCGCTGTAGGGGAGGTCGCGTATTTGCATGACGTTCCAGAAGGTCTCGAAAGCGCACGGAGATGGCGCGGGCAGGGGGCACAGGAACAGGGGCCGGGCTACGGGAGGCGGGCAGGCAGCAGTGGTCCTGCGGGTGTGCGCCGATCCCACCTGGTCACCTGTCGGAGGGCAACGGGTTTTCCGGGCCGTCAGCACACTTCCGGCCAATGCGAGGATGGAGGGCATGGGCATGCGTGGGGCAGGACGTACAAGTACCGGGACCAGCTGGCAGAGGGCTGCCGCAGACGGTTCCCGTCGCGTATCGGCGCCAAGGGCCGGGGGGCGGCCAAGAGGCAAGGCGGCACTGGTGGCGGCAGCGGGCGGAACGGCGCTCGCGCTGCTGCTGTCCGGCTGTGGCGGGGGCAGCGGGGGAGACCAGGGCACCGGGAGCGCGAAGAAGGAGAAGCGGTCCGCGCCCTCCCCGCAGGCCGAACTGGCCAAGGACCCCACCCGCATCCCCCGCGTGGGTGACCGCCTTCAGGCGAAGATCCCCGGCAACGCCACCCAGGTCGTGGCGGTCGAAGGCAAGGACAAGGACTCGGCCGACGCGACCGTGCGGCTCTACAGCAGGCACGGCAAGAAGTGGCGCGAGGAGCGCAGCTGGGCCGCGCACAACGGCAAGAAGGGCTGGACGCCCAGCCACCACCAGGGCGACAAGCGCAGCCCGGTCGGCGTCTTCACCCTCTCCGACGCGGGCGGCGTGCTGCCGGAGCGGGACGCCAAGCTGCCGTACACGCAGACCTCGGCTTTCACCCCGCCCTCCTACTGGCCGAAGAAGACCCGGCACGACTTCGACCACGTCATCGCCATCGACTACAACCGCGTCAAGGGCACCTCCCCCCTCGACCCGGCCCGGCCGCAGGGCCAGGCCAAGGGGGGCAGTATCTGGCTGCACATGGATCATGGGAGCGGCACGTCGGGGTGCGTGAGCCTGTCCAAGTCCGGTATGCAGACCCTGTTGCGCACGCTGGACCCGGACAAGCACCCCGTAGTGGTGATGGGGGACAAGGCATCGCTCAAGCGCTGAGTCCGGGGTCGGCGTCGGGGTCTGCATCGAACCCACTGACCTGCGTCGAGGCTTGCCGTCCCAGTCCGGCGCCCCCGGGAGTCACGCCTTGGGCTTCTCCGAGTCGACACCTGGCCGCTTCTTCCGCCACAGTCCGCGGGTGAAGTCCGGGATCTCCTGCGGTGTGCCCTTGGCTTTGATCGACGTATGGCTGAGCGGTACGGGGGAGGTCCAGGTCGCGGCGTCGTAGACGTCGAAGTCGGGCACCAGGCCCAGGCGCATGCACTGGATCAGGCGGAAGAGCATGATGTAGTCCATGCCGCCGTGTCCGCCTGGCGGATTGGCGTGTTCTTTCCAGAGCCAGTGGTCGTGGTCCTTGTACTTGCCGAAGTCGCCCCATTGGTCACCGGACATGTCCGGCTCCAGATAGATGCGGGGCGGGTAGTCCTCGAAGACGCCCTTGGTGCCGCCGAGGATGTTGATACGGGAGTAGGGGTGCGGGTTGGAGACGTCGTGCTCCAGTCGGATGACCCGGCCCTTTGCCGTCTGGACGAGGCTGATCGACATATCGCTCTCGATGTAGGTCTCCTTCCAGCTCTCGTGGCCGGGCGGCATGTGCTCCTCGCGGTAGGCGGCCAGACCGAGCGAGGGGGAGCCGAAGGTGGCGATGCGGACCGCGCGGTCGCCGCGGTTGACGTCCATGTAGTTGGCGGCGGGGCCGAACCCGTGGTTCGGATACAGGTCGCCTTTCAGCCGCGTATGCCATTTGCGGCGCCAGGGCCCCTCGTAGTAGTCGGGGTCGAACATCAGTCCGCGCAGATCGTGGAGATAGGCGCCCGCGCTGTGCAACAGGTCCCCGAAAAGGCCCTCGTGGGCCATCCGCAGCACACGCATCTCGTTCTGCCCGTACACACAGTTCTCCAGCTGCATGCAGTGTTTGCGGGTCTGCTCGGAGAGGTCGACCAGCTCCCACAACTGGCCCAGTTCCAGGGCGATGGGGCACTCCACGCCGACGTGTTTGCCGCCCTGCAGCGCGGCCTTGGCCATCTCGAAGTGCCAGTCCCACGGGGTGGCGACGTAGACGAAGTCGAGGTCGCCGCGGCTGCACAGCTTCTCGAAGTCGTGGTCCCCTTTGGTGTAGAGGGCGGGTGCGGGCTGTCCGGCGTCGGTGACCTTCTTCGCCGCGCGCTCCGTCTTCTCCCGTACGGGGTCGCACAGCGCGACCACCCGTACGCCCTCCAGCGCCAGAAACAGGTCGATCATGCTGCCGCCGCGCTGGCCCAGGCCGATCAGGCCGACCCGGACGGTGCCGCGTTCCTCGAACGGTACGCCGATCATCGTCTCTCCCCGACGGGGCGGCGCGGCGGCGCTTGCGCTCTCCCGGGCCGCCGAAGCGGCTCCTGCCGGTGCCGCTTGTGCCGGGGTGCCCAGCGCGCCGATGCCCAGCCCGGCGCCCGCGACACCGGCGGTCCGCAGGACGGAACGGCGACTGAATCCTTGCTCGTCACTCATCAGGTCTCCCGCACCTCTCCAGCTCTCCAGTTGTCCAGCTCTCTGGCTTCCAGCTCAGCTTTCTCTGGCTCTCTGATGCCGGATGCGTGAACTCGGCTCAGGACCTTGGTGGTTGAGACCAGTGGTGCGCAAGAGCCCGTCCTTGGACTCTCGCTGCTCATTGATGGACTTCCGTGTTGCAAAATCTTGCTGCAATCAACTGGAAACTATTGCGGCATCTCTTGACGCAGCAGACGAGCAGTAGCAGGCTCCCGGCCGTACCACCCGTGAACGGGCCCCGTCCCACGGCGCGTTCACACCCCCCACGGTGGCCCAGGCGCCTGGCTGCCTTCCACGGGCATCCCCCATGCCCGCATACCGAAGGAGCCGCACGATGAGAAAGCGACTGCTCAGCGTCAGCACAGCGGGAGTGCTGGCGGCAAGCGGCCTGATGGCGGCAGTGCCCTGGCAAGCCCAGGCTTCCCGCTCCGTTCCGACGCCCTCCGCGCAGGACTCTGCCGCCTCCGGACAGCACTCCGCCGACTCGGCGGAACCCGACTCAGTGAAGCCCGCGCAGGGAAAGGCTGCACCGGGAAAGGCTGCATCAAGGAAGGCCGCGCCGCCCGGTGAAAAGGCTGTCACGGCAACGCTGTTCGAGCGACCGTTCACGTCCGTCGCCAAGGAGTGCACGGACACCCTGGGCCCGGCCGGTTACGGCTACGTCGAGGTCTCGCCCGCCACCGAGCACATTCAGGGCGACCAGTGGTGGACGTCGTACCAGCCGGTCAGCTACAAGATCGCCGGGCGGCTCGGCGACCGCGAGGACTTCGCGCACATGGTCGAGACCTGCAAGGCGGCAGGTGTCAAGGTGATCGCCGACGCCGTCATCAACCACATGACCTCCGGCTCGGGCACCGGCACCGGCGGTACCAATTACACGAAGTACGGCTACCCCGGTACCTACGAGGACGCCGACTTCCACGCCTGCCGCAAGGACATCGCGGACTACACCAACCGCGACGACGTACAGAACTGTGAACTGGTCGGCCTCGCCGACCTGGACACCGGGAGCGAGAAAGTACGCGGTGTCATCGCCGGCTACCTCGACGATCTGCGCTCCCTCGGCGTGGCGGGCTTCCGTATCGACGCCGCCAAGCACATGGCCGCCACCGATGTGGCGGCCATCAAGGCGAAGATGACAGAGGACCCCGGCTTCTGGGCCAGCGAGGTCATCCACGGCGACGGCGAGGCAGTGCAGCCCGAGGAGTACACCGACATCGGCGACGTGGACGAGTTCCGCTACGGCCGGCACCTCAAGAGCGCCTTCCAGGGCGGTGACCTCGGCTCGCTGCGCACTGTCGGGGACGGCAAGCTGGAGACCGGCGCCGCTCGGACGTTCGTCGACAACTGGGACACCGAACGCAACGGATCCACCCTCACCTACAAGGACGACGCGGCCTACACGCTCGCCAACGTCTTCCAGCTGGCCCACCCCTACGGCTCTCCGAACGTCTTCTCCGGCTACACGTTCAGCGACAAGGACGCCGGCCCGCCGACCGGTGACCAGGGGTGGACCAACACCCACGCCAAGCCGGAGATCACCGGCATGGTCGGCTTCCGCAACGCGGTCGGTACGGCGGAGCTGACGGACTGGTGGTCCGAGGGGCAGGCCCTGGCCTTCGGGCGCGGCGACAAGGGCTTCGTCGCCCTCAACAACGGCGACGGCGAGCTGAGCAGAACCTTCCAGACGTCGTTGCCCGCCGGCACCTACTGCAACGTCGCCGCCGCACAGGGCGGCTGCGGACAGCAGGTCACGGTCGCCGACGACGGCAGCGCCGAGATGACCGTCCCGGCACACGGCGCGGTCGCCCTCCATGTGAAGGCGACGGGCTGAAGCGGGAACGACGCGCAGGGCGGGCGCTCACCGGAGTCCTGCCCTGCGCTGCCCTGCCCCGGCGTCGCACACCCGCTGTCCGCCAAGCCACCGCTCACCGCCGGCCGCCCAGCCGTGCCGCCGCTCACCCCCCGCGGCCGGCCATCTGCGCGCCGCTCGAGCAACCGTGGCGTCCTCACCGCGGCCGGGTGGCCAACTCCAGCTCCTGGAGGACGGAGTGGTATCCGCGATTGCCTGTGGCGTGATCCATGCCGATCTCGCACGTCCGGTTGGCGGAGAGATAGGCGTCGTAGGAGCGAGCCGTCACCTCGGCCGCTTCACGGGCCGTCGCGGAGGCGGTCAGCTCCTCGTGCAGCAGTCCGCGGTCGCCCGCGAAGGCACAGCATCCGGCGTCCAGCGGCACCACCACCTCCTCCGCGCACGCCTCGGCCACCGCCCGCAGCTCCGCCTCGTCGCCCAAGTGCCGCATGGAGCAGGTGGGGTGGAGCACCGCGGAGGTGACGCGCCGCTCGACCGTGAGGTGGGGCAGCAGCTCCCGCGCGGCCCATACGAGCGAGTCGAGAACCGTCAGCCGATCGTGGAGTTTGCGGTTGGCCGGGTTCAGATAGGGCACGACCTCTTCCGAGATGCCCAGGGTGCAGGAGGAGGCGTCGACGACGAGCGGGAGTTCGCCGCCGTCCGTCCACCGCCAGGCGGCCTCCACCATGCGGTTGGCCATCAGCGTGTTGCCCGCCTCGTAACCCTTGGAGTGCCAGATCGTCGCGCAGCAGGTCCCGGTGACGTCCTCCGGGATCCACACCGGGCGGCCGGCCCGGGCCGAGACGGTGACCACGGCCTCCGGCAGGGACAGCCCCGCGTAGCTGTCGGGGTCGCCGAAGATGCGGTTCACACAGGCCGGGTAGTAGACGGCGGCGGCGAGCTGTCTGCTCGTCGCCGGAAGCCGCTTGGCGGCGGGGGCGGGAATCTCCGGCAGCCATTCGGGCACCAGATCGGGGCGCACCGCCTTGCGGGCGGCGCCCGTGACCCTGCCGAGCAGCCGGTCGCCCAGATCCCCGTCACGGCCGCGCAGGCTTCTGCGGAGCCGGTCAGCGGCGGCCACCGCCAGCCGTGCCGAGCGTTCCACGTGTGCGAAGTGCCGTGCCGTACGCTCCGCGTTGCGTTCCTCGCGCGGTGAGTGCCGGGCGTGCCTGAACGTCTTCATCAGCGCACCGGTGTCGATTCCCACAGGGCAGTCCAGCTTGCACGTCGAATCGCCCGCACAGGTGTCGACGGCGTCGTACCCGTAGCTGGCCAGCAGGTTTTCACCCACAAGGGAGCCGGAGGGCTGGCGCATCATCTCGCGGCGCAGCACGATCCGCTGGCGTGGTGTGGTGGTCAGATCCTCGCTCGGGCAGGTCGGTTCGCAAAAGCCGCACTCGATGCACGGATCGGCGAGCGCCTCCACGCCGGGGATCGACTTCAGGCCGCGCAGATGCGCCCGCGGGTCACGGTCCAGCAGTACGCCGGGTGCCAGTACCCCGGTCGGGTCCAGCAGCCGTTTGATGCGCCACATCAGCTCCGTGGCCTTGCTGCCCCATTCCAGCTCCAAGAAGGGGGCGATGTTGCGGCCGGTGGCGTGCTCGGCCTTGAGAGAGCCGTCGAACCGCTCCACGGTCATCCGGCAGAACTCGTCCATGAAGTCCGCGTAGCGCTGTACGTCATCCGGGTCGGCGGCGTCGAAGGCCAGCAGGAAGTGCAGGTTGCCGTGTGCCGCGTGGCCCGCCACAGCCGCGTCGAAACCGTGCCGCTCCTGGAGGTCCAGCAGCGCCTCGCAGGCTTCGGCCAGCCGGGAGGGCGGTACGGCGAAGTCCTCGGTGATCAGCGTGGTGCCCGAGGGCCGGGAGCCGCCGACCGCGGTGACGAACGCCTTGCGGGCCTTCCAGTACGAGGCGATCGTGGCCGGGTCGCGGGTCAGCTCGTTGGTGACGGAGGCGACCGGCGCCACCAGCTCCAGCTCGGACAGCACCTGGCGCGCCGCCTGTTCGCGCTGCTCGCGTACGGCGCCGTCGGGGGAGCGGAACTCCACCAGTAGCGCCGTGGTCTCCTTCGGCAGCTCGGCCCAGTCCTGCGGTACGCCGGAGACGCTGACGGAGGCGCGCAGCGTGTTGCCGTCCATGAGCTCGACGGACATCGCCCCGGCCTCGTTGAACCGCGGCACTGCTGCGGCAGCGGCCGACAGCGACGGGAAGAAGAACAGCCCGGTCGAGGTGTGCCGGTGCAGCGGAAGGGTGTCGAAGACGAACTCGGCGAGAAAGCCCAGCGTGCCCTGGGAGCCGACCATCAGCCCGCGCAGGATCTCCACTGGAGTGCTGCCGTCCAGGAAGGCGTCGAGCCGGTACCCATTGGTGTTCTTCAGCTCGTACTTGGACCGGATACGGGACACCAGTTGCGCGTCGGCCTCGATCTGCGCCTTCAGCTCCAGCAGGCCCTCGCACAACGCGGGCTCGGCGTCGGCCAGCTTCTCGTCAGCGGCCGGATCGGCTGTGTCCACGACGGTGCCGCTGGGCAGTACGCAGGTGAGGGAGGCGACCGTGCGGTAGGAGTTGCGCGTGGTGCCGGCCGTCATCCCTGAGGCGTTGTTGGCGACCACCCCGCCCACCGTGCAGGCGATGGCGCTGGCCGGGTCGGGGCCGAGCAGCCGTCCGTGCGCCGCCAGCGCCGCGTTGGCCCGGAAGACCGTGGTCCCCGGCCGGATCCGGGCCTGCCTGCCCGCCGCCAGCACCTCGACGCCCGCCCAGTGGCGGCGTACGTCGACGAGGATGTCCTCGCCCTGGGCCTGCCCGTTCAGCGACGTCCCAGCGGCGCGGAAGACGACGTCCCGGCCGTTCTCCCGTGCGTACGCGAGCACAGCGGCGACGTCGGTCACGTCCTCCGCGAGCACGACGACCTGCGGGATGAAGCGGTAGGGGCTCGCGTCGGACGCGTAGCGCACCAGGTCGGAGACTTTCGAGAGCACCTTCTCCGTGCCCAGCAGTCGCTCCAGGTCGCCGCGCAGCGGCTGCGGTGTCCCCTGTGCCTGCGCCTCGGGCACCCGGTCGGCTGCGGGGGAGTGGCCCGCGCCGGTCCGCGGGCGCAGCGCGCCGGCCTTGGGTTCGAGCAGGGGCATGGCATCTCCAGGGCGCGCAGGGGAGCGGGAGTGCGGGTTTATGTGTGCCACATGCTAGTTCGGCCCACCGACACCGGCCCCGAGGGTCGTCCCCGCCGGGTAACGCTCACCAGCGGGCAAACGCTCCCTGTCCCTGCCGTCTCCGCCGCCCCTGCCGTCAGCCGCTGCCCTCCTGCCCGTCGAGCAGCGCCAGCAGCCGGCTCAGTTCGTCGCGCTGCCCCGGCGCCAGCGGAGCGAGCAGTTCCTCCGCGGCGCTTCTGCGGGCGCGCCGCAGCTCGGTGAGGGCATGGGAGCCGCCCTCGGTCAGCTCGATGCGGATCACCCGGCGGTTCTCGGTATCGGGGGCGCGCCGCACCAGGCCGCGCGCCTCCAGAGCGTCGACCAGGCTGGTCACCTGCCGGGGCACTACGCCCAGCCGTGCCGCGAGGTCCGCCATCCGGGGCGGCTGCGGGCTGTGCGCGACCGTACGCAGCATGCGCCCCTGTGCGGGCGTCACGCCGAGCGGGGCGAAGTTCTGCCGGTGCGCGTGGTTGATCCGCTTGGTCAGGCGCAGAAGCTGGTCAGCCAGGTCGGAGGCGGGTTCGTCGGAGGGATGGTGAACCATGTGGGCAGGCTATCAGGGGTTAATTCATTGTGAGTATAGGTAACGATGAACTATGCTCCGTAAGCTCGGCGGCAATCATGCGCCGCAGACTTCCCGACCCACTCAGAGGAGCCCCTTGCACCCTGAAGCCCCCGGCTGGACGCCGTCACCCAAGGTCACACCCACAGCCCCCGAACAGCCCGCGCAGGTGCGCCGCATCCTGCGTCTCTTCCGGCCCTACCGTGGCCGTCTGACACTGGTCGGTCTCCTGGTGGCGGCCTCCTCGCTGGTCTCCGTCGCCTCGCCGTTCCTGCTGCGCGAGATCCTGGACGTCGCCATCCCGCAGCAGCGCACCGGTCTGCTGTCGCTGCTCGCCCTCGGCATGATCGTCACCGCCGTCGTGACCAGCGTCTTCGGCGTGCTCCAGACGCTCATCAGCACCACGGTCGGCCAGCGCGTCATGCACGACCTGCGTACTGCGGTCTACGCGAAGCTTCAGCGGATGCCGCTCGCCTTCTTCACCCGGACCCGGACGGGTGAGGTCCAGTCCCGCATCGCCAACGACATCGGTGGCATGCAGGCGACGGTCACCTCCACCGCCACCTCGCTCGTCTCCAACCTCACGAGTGTGGTGGCCACCATCGTCGCCATGCTCGCGCTGGACTGGCGGCTGACGCTCGCCTCGCTGGCGCTGCTGCCCTTCTTCGTGTGGGTGAGCCGCCGGGTGGGACGGGAGCGCAAGCGCATCACGACGCAGCGGCAGAAGCAGATGGCAGCGATGTCCGCCATCGTCACCGAGTCACTGTCGGTCAGCGGCATCCTGCTCGGCCGCACCATGGGCCGGGCCGACTCGCTGACCAAGAACTTCGCCGACGAGTCCGAGAGGCTGGTCGATCTGGAGATCCGCTCCAACATGGCCGGACGCTGGCGGATGTCCACCATCGGCATCGTCATGGCCGCCATCCCCGCGCTGCTCTACTGGACGGCCGGCATGCTCACCCAGTTCGGCGGTCCCGCCTTCTCCATCGGCACTCTCGTCGCCTTCGTCACCCTCCAGCAGGGGCTGCTGCGGCCCACCGTCTCGCTGCTCACCACGGGCGTGGAGATGCAGACCTCGCTGGCACTCTTCCAGCGCATCTTCGAATACCTTGACCTGCCCGTCGCCATCACCGAGCCCGCGCGCCCCGTCGCGCTCCCGCAGGTGCGCGGCGAAGTCCGCTTCGAGAACGTCGACTTCACCTACGACACCGACCCGCCCGGCAGCCAGGCGCGCGACACCGGGTACACGCTGCACGGGATCGAGCTGACCGTCCCGGCGGGCAGCAGCCTCGCCGTGGTAGGCGCCACCGGCTCCGGCAAGAGCACGCTGAGCTACCTGGTGCCCCGGCTCTACGACGTGACGGGCGGCCGCGTCACCCTCGACGGAGTCGACGTACGGGACCTCGATTTCGCGACGCTCTCGGCAGCCGTCGGCGTCGTCTCCCAGGAGACCTACCTCTTCCACGCCACCGTGGCCGACAATTTGCGCTTCGCCAAGCCGGACGCCACGGACGGGCAGCTGCGCGAAGCGGCTCGGGCTGCCCAGATCCACGACCAGATCGCCGCACTGCCCGACGGCTACGACACCCTCGTCGGCGAGCGCGGCTACCGCTTCTCCGGGGGTGAGAAACAGCGTCTCGCCCTCGCCCGCACCATCCTGCGCGACCCGCCGGTCCTGATCCTGGACGAGGCCACCAGCGCGCTCGACACGCGCACCGAACGCGCCGTACAGGAAGCCATCGACACGCTGTCCAAGGGCCGCACCACCCTCACCATCGCGCACCGGCTCTCCACCGTCCGCGATGCCGACCAGATCGTCGTCCTGGACGCGGGCCGCATCGCCGAACGAGGCACCCATGCCGAACTCCTCACGGCCGACGGAAAATACGCCGCACTGGTGCGCCGCGACAGCCAGACCGCGGAGGTGACCGTCGGCGGGTGAGAGGCGGGACAACCTCGGTCGCACGCCGACCGCCCCCCCCATGCAAGCAGCCGGGGCAGCAGGCCGGTTTGCAGCAGGCAGGCCGGCCGGAGCAGTTCACCGGTACAGCAGGTACTTCCGCCGGGCGCGCTCGAAGTCGCGTACCTCCGTGCGCCACGCTCCGGTGATCTCCTCCAGACCGCGGCCCGCGTCGAGCATTTCCCGCAGCCGGGAGGAGCCCGACAGCTTGTCGATCCAGAACGGCCGCTCGGGGTCGGAATCCTCACGCCAGGCGAACCCGTCGTACTTTCTCGCCTCCAGCAGCATGGCCACGGCTGTCGGTACGGCCTGATAGCGGACCGGATCGGTCACCAGCAGCTGGACGCCCGCGCAGGTCTTCCCCTGGTGCTTGCTGAAGGTGGGCACGAAATAGCCCTCCCTGAAGCGCACCCCCGGCAGTCGCAGGGCGTTGAGCCGGTCGCTGTAGTGGTAGTCCAGAAACGGCGCACCGATGAACTGGAACGGCAGCGTAGTGCCGCGCCCCTCGGACAGGTTCGTTCCCTCGAAGTAACCGGTGCCCGCGTAGGCGGTCGCCGTGTCGGGCGTGGGAACGTTCGGGGACGGCGGCACCCACAGCAACCCCGTCTGCTGCGCCGTCGTACGGGGCGACCAGCCGCGCACC
Organism: Streptomyces oryzae; assembly: GCF_017676365.1. Classification (GTDB taxonomy): domain Bacteria; phylum Actinomycetota; class Actinomycetes; order Streptomycetales; family Streptomycetaceae; genus Streptomyces; species Streptomyces oryzae. The sequence goes on along the minus strand of NZ_JADKMA010000032.1, from coordinate 1,636 downwards.
TGGACGACCTCCAGCTCCACATGTCCGCCGTCACCCTCCTGGGGCAGCAGTTCACCGTTGAAGTAGCGGGCGAGTTCGCCGACGGTCATACCGTGCTGCTGGATGATCGGCTTGAGCCCGACCCCGGAGGCGAAGGCGGGCTTCAGCAGTGGGCCGTCGGCTCTGCGGCCGATCGGGTTCGGCCGGTCCAGTACGACGAAGGACGCTCGGATCTGCCGGGCGGCCACCATGGCGTGGTACATCGTCCAGATGTACGTGTAGAACCGCACCCCGACGTCCTGGATGTCGAACACGACGGTGTCCACGCCCGCCTTGCGGAACAGGGCCGCCATCTTGGCACCGTCGGCGCCGTACGCGTCGTACACGGTCAGTCCGGTGCGCGGGTCCTCGAACTCGGGCTCCGACTCGCCCGCCTGGGCGCTGCCGCGGAAACCGTGCTCCGGGCCGAAGACCCCCACGATGTTCAGCCCGTCCTGGGACGCCATCGAGTCGACCACATGGGCGGCGTCCCGCAGCACCCCGGTCGGATTGCTGACGACACCCACTTTCCGGCCCCGCAGCATGCGCCAGCCCTCGGCCGCCGCGACATCGGCACCCGGGGTCACGGTCCGCCCGTCCTCCCCGCCGCCGGTCTGCCCCGAGGGTGCTGCCGTGGCGGACCGGGCCAGCAGTGGAGCGGCGACGGCGGCTGCCGTGCTGCCGGCCAGCAGTGCACGGCGCGAGGGTGCAGCAGTCATGAGAGACCGTCCTTCCAGCGTCCCAGTGGTGCAGCAGGCGGTAGGGCCAGCTAATACGAACGCAAGAGCCCCGGCCAGAGGGCGCGCAGCAGGTGGCCGGTGTGCGCCGCGACATGTGCCGCGCCAGGATGGGGCCATGCCGACGCACATCACCCTGGTACAGGGCGACATCACCGAACAGGACGTCGACGCCGTGGTCAACGCCGCCAACTCCTCGCTGCTGGGCGGGGGCGGTGTGGACGGCGCCATCCACCGCAAGGGCGGCCCGGACATCCTCGCCGAGTGCCGCAAGCTGCGCGCCTCGCACTACGGGAGCGGCCTGCCCACCGGACAGGCGGTCGCCACCACAGCGGGACGGCTGCCGGCGCGCTGGGTCATCCATACGGTGGGCCCGGTATGGAGCCGACAGGAGGACCGCTCGGAGCTGCTGGCCTCCTGCCATCGCGAGTCGCTCCGGGTGGCACGCGAACTCGGTGCCCGCACAGTCGCGTTCCCCGCCATCTCCACCGGCGTCTACCGCTGGCCACTCGATGACGCAGCCCGCATCGCGGTGCGTACGCTGCGGGAGGAGGGCGAGGGCTTCACTGAACTGCGGCTCGTCCTGTTCGACCAGCGCTCCTACGACGCCTTCCAGGCCGCCCTCTGAGCCGGAGTCGTGCCGGGGACGCGCCGGGGATGCGCTGGTGCCGCGCCGAGGTCCGTTCCGTTCACGCCATCGGCCATCAGTTCGCCATTGGGCCGATCAGTTCCGTCGCCCGCAGCACCGCTGCCACAGCGAGCGGGTCCTCGCCGTTTGAGCGGGCCGCGACGTCCAGCGCGGTGTCCGCGAACTTGATGGCGTGCTCGTCCCCGTGGACTGCCGCGCGGGCGAAGGCTTCCTCCGGGGCCAGGGCGGGGGC
>NZ_JADKMA010000329.1 GCF_017676365.1 Streptomyces oryzae | reverse complement strand
GCCCCCAGTTTCCGCAGCGACATGACGGTCGAGCTGGTCAAGCACAGCGCGTCCGACACCGATGTGCTCTGGGCGGCCCGGGTCTCCACCGCGGGCGAGCAGTCCCTGGACGAGCTGAACAAGGACCCGGAGCGCTCCAAGGGCCTGATCAACTTCCTGATGCGGGACCGTCACGGCAGCCCCTTCGAGCACAACTCGATGACGTTCTTCATCAGCGCACCCCTCTTCGTCTTCCGGGAGTTCCACCGCCACCGCGTCGGCTGGTCCTACAACGAGGAGTCGGGCCGCTACCGTCAGCTGCAGCCCGTCTTCTACGTCCCGGACGCCTCCCGCAAGCTCGTCCAGCAGGGCCGCCCGGGCAAGTACGAGTTCGTGCCAGGCACCGAGGAGCAGCACGAGCTGACGAGCCGCTCCATGGCGGACGTCTACCGGAAGGCGTATGAGACGTACGAGGAGATGCTGGCGGCCGGCGTCGCCCGCGAGGTCGCCCGCGCGGTGCTGCCGGTGGGGCTCTACTCCTCGATGTACGCCACCTGCAACGCCCGCTCCCTGATGCACTTCCTCGGCCTGCGCACCCAGCACGAGCAGGCCAAGGTGCCCAGCTTCCCGCAGCGCGAGATCGAGATGGTGGGAGAGCTGATGGAGGAGCAGTGGGCCAAGCTGATGCCGCTGACCCACGCCGCGTTCAACGCCAACGGCCGCGTCGCGCCCTGACCGTACGGGGTGCAGTAGGGCCGGTGCGGAGTTCACTCGTACCGCGCCCGCTACCCGCCGGTCGGCGGGGTGCGGGAGGTGTCCGTATTGCGGCGTTTGAAGAAGTTCATTTAGGGTGATTGTGCGGTCCCGGCACTGCCTGAACCCCCGAGCAGGCAGTGCCGGGGCCCCTCTTCATCACACATCCGATGCCGGACTCGGCGCGGCATCGGCAGCCCCGAGGGAGCGTCGCGGGGTGCGCTGCGAGTAGCGTGGACCCCATGGCTCCGACCTCCACACCGCAGACGCCCTTCGGGCGGGTCCTGACCGCGATGGTCACGCCGTTCACCGCTGACGGCGCTCTCGACCTCGACGGCGCGCAGCAGCTCGCCGCTCACCTGGTGGATGCCGGCAACGACGGCCTCGTCGTCAACGGCACCACCGGCGAGTCGCCGACCACCACCGATGCGGAGAAAGCCCAGCTCGTCAAGGCGGTCGTGGAGGCCGTGGGAGATCGAGCCCATGTCGTCGCAGGGGCTGGCACCAACGACACGGCGCACAGCCTGGAACTGGCCCGCGGTGCGGAGAAGGCAGGCGCGCACGGCCTCCTCGCAGTGACGCCCTACTACAGCAAGCCCCCGCAGGAAGGGCTCTACCGGCACTTCACCGCCATCGCCGACGCCACGGACCTTCCGGTGATGCTCTATGACATCCCGGGCCGCAGCGGCGTGCCGATCAACACCGAGACCATCGTCCGGCTCGCCGAGCACCCACGCATCGTCGCCAACAAGGACGCCAAGGGCGACCTCGGCCGCGCGAGCTGGGCCATCGCCACCAGCGGTCTCGCCTGGTACAGCGGCGACGACATGCTCAACCTCCCGCTGCTGTCCGTCGGCGCCATCGGCTTCGTCTCCGTCGTCGGCCACGTCGTCACGCCCGAGCTGCGCGCCCTGCTGGAGGCGCACCTGAGCGGCGACGTTGCCAAGGCGACCGAGATCCACCAGAAGCTGCTCCCCGTCTTCACCGGCATGTTCCGCACCCAGGGCGTGATCACCACCAAGGCCGCGCTCGCCCGCCTGGGACTCCCGGCAGGGCCGCTGCGCCTGCCGCTGGTCGAGCTCTCGCCCGAGGAGCTGGAGCAGCTCAAGCACGATCTCGCCCATGGCGGGGTACATCTGTAAGTCCCGGACTTCACAACTGCATACCGCCGGACAACGGCAGCAGTGCACGACAGTGCATGACCCTTCGGAACAAGCACGACACGCACGTACGACGCGTGCGTCCGCGTGCGCATCATGAATATCGCGCGCCACGTGCCCAGGCGGGTGCGTGGCGCGCGTGGTAAGGAGAGTCTTTTGAGTCATCCGCATCCCGAGCTTGGCCCACCGCCAAAGCTCCCCGAGGGTGGCCTACGTGTCACCCCTCTGGGTGGCCTCGGCGAGATCGGCCGCAATATGACCGTCTTCGAATACGGCGGCAGGCTGCTGATCGTCGACTGCGGCGTCCTCTTCCCCGAGGAGGAGCAGCCCGGCATCGACCTCATCCTCCCCGACTTCACCTGTCTGAGGGACCGTCTCGACGACATCGACGGCATCGTCCTCACCCACGGCCACGAGGACCACATCGGCGGCATCCCCTACCTGCTGCGGGAGAAGGCCGACATCCCACTGATCGGCTCCAAGCTGACCCTCGCGCTGATCGAGGCCAAGCTCCAGGAGCACCGCATCCGGCCCTACACCCTGGAGGTGGAAGAAGGGCACCGCGAGCGCATCGGCCCCTTCGACTGCGAATTCCTCGCGGTCAACCACTCCATCCCCGACGCTCTCGCCGTCGCGGTCCGCACCCCCGCGGGCATGGTCGTCCACACCGGCGACTTCAAGATGGACCAGCTGCCGATGGACGGCCGCCTCACCGACCTGCGGGCCTTCGCCCGCCTCGGTGAAGAGGGCATCGATCTGCTGCTCAGCGACTCGACCAACGCCGAGGTCCCCGGCTTCGTACCGCCCGAACGCGAGATCTCCTCGGTGCTGCGCCAGGTGTTCTCCAGCGCCCAGAAGCGGATCATCGTGGCCAGCTTCGCCAGCCATGTGCACCGCATCCAGCAGATCCTGGACGCTGCCCACGAACACGGCCGCCGGGTCGCCTTCGTCGGCCGCTCCATGGTCCGGAACATGGGCATCGCTCGCGACCTCGGCTACCTCCAGGTCCCGGCCGGCCTCGTCGTCGACGTCAAGACGCTGGACGATCTGCCGGACGACGAGGTCGTGCTGGTCTGCACCGGCTCCCAGGGCGAACCCATGGCCGCGCTCTCCCGCATGGCCAACCGCGATCATCAGATCCGCATCGTCCAGGGCGACACGGTGATCCTTGCCTCGTCCCTCATCCCGGGCAACGAGAACGCCGTCTACCGCGTGATCAACGGCCTGACCCGCTGGGGCGCCAACGTCGTGCACAAGGGCAACGCCAAGGTCCATGTCTCCGGACATGCCTCCGCGGGCGAGCTGCTGTACTTCTACAACATCTGCCAGCCCAGAAATCTGATGCCGGTGCACGGCGAATGGCGCCACCTGCGCGCCAACGCGGAACTGGGCGCCGCGACCGGCGTCCCCCAGGACCGCATCGTGATCGCCGAGGACGGCGTCGTGGTCGACCTGATCGACGGCAAGGCCAAGATCACCGGCAAGGTCCAGGCCGGCTACGTCTACGTCGACGGTCTCTCCGTCGGTGACGTCACCGAATCCTCCCTCAAGGACCGCCGCATCCTCGGCGACGAGGGCATCATCTCCATCTTCGTCGTGGTCGACAGCACTACCGGCAAGACCGTGGGCGGCCCCCATGTCCAGTCGCGCGGCTCCGGTATCGACGAGTCCGACTTCGCCGCGGTCATCCCGAAGCTCGACGAGGCACTCGCCAAGTCCGCCCAGGACGGCGTCGCGGAGACCCACCAGCTCCAGCAACTGGTGCGCCGCACGGTCGGCAAGTGGGTGTCGGACACCTACCGCCGGCGCCCGATGATCCTCCCCGTGGTCGTCGAGGTCTGACTCCCCATCGGTCCCGCTGCGTACGCGAGTTCGGGGCCCATGGGGGAGCGGGGCGCCTCGATTTGCCTCCAGGCGCCCCGCTCCAGTACGTTTACATCTCCACCGCATCGGGAACCCGGGCCAACTACGGTCTCGGGGGCTGCCGATGACCAGGATTCTGAAATCAGCTCGGAAACGAGCCGGAAACAGATTCTGGTAAGGTTGGAAACACCGAAAGGGCAAACGTCCGGAGAGACCGGTGAGACGGTTTTGAAGGAAGCGTCCGTTCCTTGAGAACTCAACAGCGTGCCAAAAGTCAACGCCAGATATGTTGATACCCCGTCTCTCTGAGACGAGGTTCCTTTGAAATACAACAGCGAGGATGCTGTGAACCGGGGGGACTATTCCTCTTCCTGGTTCCGCTCTTCTTGTGAAGCTGTTTGAAGCATTCACGGAGAGTTTGATCCTGGCTCAGGACGAACGCTGGCGGCGTGCTTAACACATGCAAGTCGAACGATGAAGCCG
>NZ_JADKMA010000328.1 GCF_017676365.1 Streptomyces oryzae | reverse complement strand
CCCTCCTCCTCTTCCACGCCATCCACCGGCACGTCCCCCTCCCGCACCTCCACTCCCCCGCCCTCGCGCCCCACCGGCGAGTCCCGCAGCACCGGCGAACCGCGCTCCACCGGCAGCGACACCAAGCCTCGGTGCCAGTGCGACAACTGCCCGAACAGCGTCCGGGAGGGCTACCGCCAGGCGCTGGCCGCCTTCGTGCGGCGGCGGGACGAACTGGCCTCGGGCGAAGGCATCCCCGTGGGGCTGGCCCACTCGGCGGGCGCCTCGCGCCAGTGGGTCTCGGACGAGCTGACCGAGGCCGCCCGCGCTGTCGCCGAGCGGAGCCGCGAGGAGGGCGAGGCGTGGGTGATGCGGCTGTGGCGGCGCACCGTGCTCGCCGTTTGGGCCGCCGTCGGGGTGCTGCTGCTGGTGGAGCTGTTGCTGGCGCTCGCCGGTGGCTGGTCGAACGGGCGGACGGCCGGTCTGGTGGCTGCCTTCGTCTCGGCCGGGCTGCTGTCCGTCGCGGCCTGGCTGCACCGGGCGCGCGGCGGCGTGCTGGCGCCCGTCATCGGGGAGGACAACCGGCTGTCCACCTCGCGCACGGTGGCCGCCGGCTGGGTGCTGCTGTCGGTCTTCGCTGTGCTGGTCCTGGCGGTGGAGCTGGCCGTGGCCTCCGGCCCCGACGAGCGGCGTGCGCTGCTGACCGGCCTGGATCTCTCGCGGGGCGCGGGCGTGGTGACGGTGCTCGCACTGACTTGCGCGGTGGCCGTGGTGGTGCGCCGTACGGTGGCGGTACGGGTGCAGGGCAGGCGGTTGCAGAAGGTACGCGCCGACCGGCCGCACGCCGCCGACCTGCTCACCGACGACGCGGGGCGCGGCGCCTTCGCGGATGTGCAGTACGTACTCATCAGCGCGGTCGCTGTGGTCTTCGCCGCGGTCCGGCTGGCCCGCCAGCCGGACCAACTGCCCGATCTCCCCTGGGGGCTGGCGCTGCTGGTCGTCGTCTCCGCCGCGACGTATCTGGCCGGGAAGTACGCCGAGGGCGGGCGTCCCGTCGTCCTCTCGGTCGTCCGCGCGCGCGAGATCGGCGATCTGCACTCCCCCATCCGTACGGGTGACGACATCGAGATCCGCGGCGCCGGATTCGTCCCTCCCGGCGCCACGGCCGCCGACAGGCTGGCAAGGATGGTCGTGCGGATCGGCACCGTCCATGTGCACGCCCCCCTCATCCCCGTCCCCGGCGGTTTCAGCAGCCCCGCCGACACCGCGCTGACGGTCCCGGTCCCGGTCGAGGTGGAGCCGGGCCGGGTGGAGGTCCAGGTGGTCACGGCGGCAGGGGTGGAGACGAACCGATACCCGATCGACGTGGTCGAATGACAGGCGGACCCGGCATCAGGCCCGGCATCAGGCCCGGCATCCCGGGCAGGGCCGACGGGCACTTGCCAGCCGGGTGGCCACAGGGGGAAGAATCGCCTCCGCACACCGAACGCGTTTGCGGAAGGCGGGAGTCGACGGATGTCTGTGACAGGGCCAGTGGGTGGCGGCGCCCACGACGGAGCCAAGGCGGTCAGCGCCTATCCGGGGCCGGTCGTCGGGGCGCCCCACGGGCTGCGCAGTCGCGCCTCGCGCTTCGCGCTGCTTCCGCTGCGCCTCTTCCTCGGCATCACCTTTCTCTACGCCGGCATCGACAAGCTGACCGACCCGGACTTCCTCACCGGTGACGGGCCCGGCTCGTTCGCCGGAACGCTGTCGGGCGTGCACGACTCCGCGGCTGCCACATGGCTGGTCGAACTGGCGCAGCAAAGTCCCCAGAGTTTCGGTACGGCTGTCGCCGCCGGGGAGATAGCCGTCGGACTCGGCACCCTGTGCGGGCTGTGGGCCCGGCTTGCCGCGGCCGGCGGGGCGCTGCTCTCCCTCTGCCTGTGGCTGACGGTGAGCTGGGCCAGCGATCCGTACTACTACGGCAACGACCTGCCCTATCTGATGGCGTGGCTGCCCCTGCTGATGGCGGGGGCGCCGATGTTCTCACTGGACTCGCTGCTGGCGGTACGCAGGCGGCGCAAGGGGCAGCAGATATTCGGCTAGGGCTTCTCGCATGGTTCCCCGCGCCCCTGTGGGGCGCGTCCGCGGTGCGTTCACTCGCGCAGTTCCCGGCGTCGGGAGACCGAGCGGCGGACCAGAAACGTCGCCAGAGCCGTGAGACCGGCCAGCACCAGTGAGACGGGCACCACCACCAGCAGCACCCAGAAGGGGACTTCCACCTCGCCTGCCGCGTCCAGCAGGTAGACCACCGCGACGGCGCACATCGTGAGGCCGAGCAGCAGACGGGAGGGTTCGAAGCGGTGCCTCATCGGGTCCCTCCCGCCGGGGACTCACTCGGTGCCGCAGGGGCCCCGGTCGGCGTCGGCGGGCCGCTCGGCGGCGTGGGGGTCCCGCTCGGGGCCGCCGGGGGGTCCGGCGCCTGCTGGTTGTCGGACCGGGCGCCCGAGGGCAGCTCCCGTACGATCTCGGCGCGGCCGACGCCGACGCTCAGGTCCACCACGACCTTGCCCTTCGCCTTTTTGCCGCCCAGGGGGCGAAGGGTCAGCTTCCGCTTCGTCCCCAGACCGCTCGCCTTGTCGAAGATGACCTCTCCGTCGCTGTCCAGAGCCCGGGGGAACTCCACATCTCCCACGTCGACGTCCGAACGGACCTCGACCACCGCGTCCTTCGGTACGACCACCTTCAGTTCGCCCAGGCCGACCCGCGTCCTGGTGCGGAGCGTCTGGCCCGCCTTCAGGCCCGTACCGCGCAGGTCCAGTTCGCCGGAGCCGGAGCCGAGCGCGTAACGCGCCTTGACCTCCTTGACCGAGGCGGGCACCCAGCGGGTGTCGCGGAAGTGCGTGGAGATGTCGTCCGGCAGCACGGCGGCGCCGGCCAGCAGTCCGGCCGTCAGCACGATGCACACGATGGTGCCAGGGCCTGTACGGCCGACGAACGCGCTGAGGGCGAGTCCCAGACCGAAGACACCCAGCGCGCAGCTCAGCCCGACGGTGAGGGTGGTGGCGAGCGGCTGGGTGTCCCAGGAGACGGCCGTGGCGATGCCGCCGGCCAGCAGCGCCAGCAGGAAGGTGAGTCCGCCCAGCGAGAACCCGGCGCCCTGGCGCGTATCGGCGGGCGGTCTGCCACCGGGTGCCCCGGCGGCGGCCGGGACGCCGGGGGGCGCTCCGAGGCGTTCGTGGACACTGGGCGGTGCGGCGTACGGCAGGGCGTCCTCGGGGCCCCACAGATAGCCGGTGGCAGCGCCTGCCCGTCCCCAGGCGGGGCCGGTGCCCTTGACGGCTCCGGCCTCCTTGGTGAGCGGCTCCCGCCACCAGGAGGCGGGCGCCGGCACGGGTGGTGCCTTCGCCTCGGGGGGCGCGTCAGCGACGGCGTGAGCCGTCGCGGGGTCGATCTGCGCGCCCTCGGCGCCTGCGGCCTCGACCTGCCGTCGGTGCCGCGACCAGTACGCGGCTCCCGCCACCACGCCGATCAGCAGCACCGACAGGGGCACGCTGCGGCTGCCGAGCGAGGCCAGGAAGAGGCCGCAGCCGACCAGTGCCACCAGGACCGCCGACAGCGAGCTGCCCTCCACCCGGCCGGACAGCAGCCGCCGTCCCTCGTTCTGCGTCTCCCCCTCGGCGGGGATGAGCAGCCAGGCGAAGCCGTAGAAGATGAGTCCGAGGCCACCGACCACGGACAGCACGACCAGTGGTACGCGGAAAATCACCGGATCGAGGTCGAAGTACCGCCCCAGTCCACCGCACACGCCCCCCGCGACCTTGTGCGCACGGCTCCGCCGCAACTTCCCGTGCCGCGACGGCGGCACGGAGTTGTGCGCCCCCCAGGACCCGGCCCCGCCGCCATCCGCAGCGCCGCCATCCGCAGCGCCGCCATCCGCAGCGCCGCCGCCGACGGCACCGGCACCCCCGGCCCCACCAGCACCCGTTACACCGCCGCCGCCCGCAGCACCGTCGGCAGCACCAGCACCAGCACCAGCCGCAACACTGCCACCCGCAGCCCTCTCGGCCGCACCGCCGCCGGCCGAGCCGGGCCCGGCCCCGTGCCCCGCCCGATCAGCGCCGCCGGCGTGCTCCGCCGTGTGCTGCTCCTCCTCGCTCATAGCCCCTATGGTCGCGCCCCGGGCACGGTGAGGCATCGGGGTCCACCCCGAGCGATCCCTGAGATCCGCAGCAGGGCCCCGGCGCGGCCTCCGGGGTGCCTCAGGGCAGAACCCTGATGTCCGGGCACGGAAGCCGTGTGACGATCGGAGCATGAC
>NZ_JADKMA010000327.1 GCF_017676365.1 Streptomyces oryzae | reverse complement strand
GTGGCGGGGGTGACGCGGGGTGAGGGCACGGGTGGAGTGGTAGGCCGAGGCGAGGGTGACCTGCTGGATGCCGAGCGCTGCGAGGCGGCCGGGCGCCTGGGGATCGCCGGCCACGTCCCAGGGGTAGAGGAACGCCGCCGCCCGCATCAGCGCGCCGCCTCGCCGGCCCGCGCCAAGGTGCTGCCGGGCGCGGCGGCGGCCAGCTCCAGGCCCCGCTCCAGCAGCGCGGCCAGCTCCTCGATGTGCGCGGGCGCCGGGTCGGACAGCGGGGGCCGCACCCCGCCGACGTCCGGTCCGCGCAGCCGCACCCCAGCCTTGACCAGCGAAACGGCGTAGCCGCGGCCCTGGTTGCGCAGCTGCACGAACGGTACGTAGAAGCCGTCCAGCAGCTCCCGGACCGTCACCTCGTCGCCGGTGGCGAGCGCACGGTGGAAGGCGAGGGCGATCTCGGGCGCGAAGCAGAAGACGGCGGAGGAGTAGAGGGAGACACCGAGGCCGCGGTAGGCGAGCCCGGTCAGCTCCGCTGTGGGCAGCCCGTTGAAGTACCGGAAGTCCTGCTCCAGGCCCGCGCCGCGGACGGCGGTGATGATGCGCTGCAGCAAGTCCGGATCGCCGTGGCCGTCCTTGAGACCGATGATGCGCGGGTGGCGGGCGAGGCGTACGACGCCCTCGGGAGTGAAAAGAGCGTTGTCGCGCTGATAGACGATGGTGGGCAGCGAGGTGGCTTCCGCCAGCTCGGTGTAGTGCCGCACCAGCCCGTCCTGGCCCGCCGCCACCAGATACGGCGGCATCGCCAGCAGCCCGTCGGCGCCTGCTGCCTCGGCTCGGCGCGCGAACTCCCGGGCGAGCGCGGGCCCGTATCCGGCACCGGCCACCACCGGCACCCTTCCGCCGGTCTCCGCGACGGCGGCTGCCACGCACTCCTCGAACTCCTCCGGCGCGAGCGCGTGGAACTCACCGGTGCCGCAGCACGCGAAGACGGCCCCCGCGCCCGCCGCCACGCCGCACCGCACGTGGGCGCGGAAGGCATCGAGGGCGAGGGAGCCGTCGGCGGCGAAGGCCGTCACGGGGAAGAAGAGCAGCCCGTCGAGCCGCTCGGCGAGCGAGGCACCGGGAGGCGGAGAGGACGGGGACGAGGGCATACGGAGCTCCTTGCGAGCCGGGACCGGGGGCGGTGCGCCCCGCAGTTGTGCACTCTTCTGACATTCGTCCATATTCCTGAACAGTGGTCACGCTAAGGCAGCCGCGCGCCACCGGTCAAGGCCGAACCCCGGTGCCCAACATCGGACTTCGGCCGCACAAAGAGCGCGCAACCCGGGGCACGGCTGTCTTGACGGGCCTGGGGGCGCTCCATAGCGTCTCTCCCAGCCCACCCCTATATGTGAACCCCGTCCATGGATGGAGACTTCGTCATGCCCGAGAGCTCCGCACCGGAGCCCGCTGACCGCACCGTCCTGCTCACCGGCGCCGCCGGCGGCCTCGGCACCCTGATGCGCGGGCTGCTCCCCTCTTACGGCTACACCTTGCGGCTGCTGGACATGCGCCCCGTCGACGGCGAGCCGGAAGCCCTCGTCCTGGACCTGAGCACCGCGACCGGCGACGAACTCCGTGCGGCGGTACGCGGCGTGGACGCGGTCATCCATCTGGCGGGAATCTCCCTGGAGTCGACGTTCGAGAAGATCCTCGAGGCCAACATCCGGGGCACGTACGCGCTCTACGAGGCCGCGCGCGCCGAGGGCGTACGCCGGATCGTCTTCGCCTCCTCCAACCACGCGGTCGGCTTCACTCCGGTGCCCGGGGACGGCAAGGGCGCGGCCGGTGCCGGCGGGGCCCCGCTGATCCCCGTGGACACCCCGCGTCGCCCCGACACCTTCTACGGCCTCTCCAAGTGCTTCGGCGAAGACCTCGCACAGCTCTACTGGGACCTGCACGGCACCGAGACCGTCTCCGTCCGCATCGGCTCCTGCTTCCCCGAACCGACGTCGGTGCGGATGCTCTCGGTGTGGCTCAGCCCCGCGGACGGGGCCCGGCTCTTCCACGCGGCGCTGACCGCCGAGAACGTCGGCCACACCGTCGTCCACGGCTCCTCCGCCAACACCCGGCTGTGGTGGGACCTCGGCCCGGCCCGAGCGCTGGGCTACGAACCGCGCGACAACTCCGAGCCTTACGCCGCGCAACTCATCGCCGAACAGGGTGAGTTGGACACCGCTCGGCCCGACCAGGCGCATCTGGGCGGCCACTTCTGCACCCGGCCCCCGAGCTGGCCACACTGAACGGGAGCTGAAGGGGGTACCGGCCGGTCCGGGCCCGGCAGGCATGATGGAGCCGCAACCGATCAGCCACGGGGAGGCTCCACCCATGCTCGCCACGCCGCTCGCCCACGTCGCTCCGCTCAACCGGCTCGCCGCGTCGGACTCCGACAAATCCGGCTCCGACCTGCTCTCCGACCTGACGCACTCGGGTGTGCTGAGCTGGATCGTGCTCGGCCTGGTCGCGGGCACGGTGGCCAAGGTCCTGCTGCCGGGCCGCGATCCGGGCGGCCTGGTGGGCACCGTCCTGATCGGCATCGCCGGCGCCTTCATCGGCGGCTGGCTCTCGGCGACGTTCCTGGACCGCCCGATAGCCAACAACGTCGTCGACCCCGGCCTCTGGGTCGCCGCCATCGCCGGCTCCCTCGTCCTGCTGATCGTCTACCGCCTGCTGTTCGGCCACTCCCGCGACCGCCGCTGACCGCGCGGCGCCCGCGCGGAGCGGGCGTTGGGAGGGCCGGGGTTCGGGGACCGGCGCCGCCGGGTGGTAGAAACGCGGAGGTACACATCCCCGCGTGGAAAGGAGACGCCATGTCGTCCAAGCGTCGCCGCAAGAAGAAGGCTCGTCGCGGCAACGCGGCCAACCACGGCCGCCGGCCTCAGTCCTGAGGGCGGACCCCCGCGTGCCGTACGGCACGCGGGGGTCCCCAGCTTCGCGGGCAGCCATCCCCGACCCGGCAGGCGCCGGGCCCGTATCCTCCCGGCACCCGGCCTCGTTAGGAGGCCGTGAGCACTCGAATCTCCACCCGGCACCCCATCCGCACCGCCATGGCCGCCCTCGCTCTGGCCGTGCCGCTGCTCGCCACGCAGTCCGCGCCCGCCGTCGGCGCCGCGAGCGCCGACGGCAAGACCCAGGGCGTCTTCCTCAGCATCTCCAGCTCCCGGAAGGCAGCGATCCGGGGCGTCCTCCTCCAGTGCGAGCCCAAGCCGCGCGGGCGCCACCCGAAGGCCGCCGAGGCGTGCGCCGCGCTCGACAAGGCGCACGGCAACCTCGCGGCGCTGCCCCGCAAGCGCGGCCACTGCACCATGCAGCACGCCCCGGTGACCGTCGCCGCACGCGGCAGCCACCGGAAGAAGGCCGTCAACTGGAAGAAGACGTTCCCCAACGCCTGCGCCATGCATCTGGCGACGGGCCCCGTCTTCGACTTCTGAGACTTCTCAGACTTCCGAGCACCCTCCCCCGGTGGATTGCCGGGCGCAGCGGGGCCACCGGGGCCACAGCCCCGGGTTACAGCGCCGCAGCGCCCGGCTTCACCATGCCGCGCACCGTACGCGAGTCGACGTACTCGCCCAGCGCCGTCATCTCCCACTCGCCGGAGAACTGGCGGATGAACTTGGCCATCAGGACGCCCGTCCGCGGCTCGGAATGGGTCAGGTCGAAGCGGACCAGCTCACCGCCGGACGCGTCGAGCAGCCGGCAGTACGCCTTGGCGACGTCCGTGAACTTCTGGCCCGAGAAGGAGTTCACGGTGAAGACCAGCCCCGAGACCTCGGGCGGGAGGTCGCCGAGGTGGACGGTGATCACCTCGTCGTCCCCGGCGCCCTCGCCGGTGAGGTTGTCACCGGAGTGCTGGATGACGCCGCCCAGGATGGCCAGCTTGCCGAAGTAACAGGCGTCGATCTTCTTGCGGTTGGCGTCGTAGGCGATCACCGAGGCGTCGAGGTCGATGTCCTTGGCCCGCCTGCCCGCGCGGAAGACCGGCTCCCAGCCGAGCCCCATCCGTACCGAAGTCAGCAGCGGCCGGCCGCCCTTGACCAGCGAGACCGTCTGGTTCTTCTGGAGGCTGACCCGGCCCTTGTCCAGGTTGATCTTCCCCGCGGCCGGAGCCGATGGGGCGGCGGGAGCGGAAGGCACAGAAGGCACAGCAGGCGCGGACGGGGCCGATGGGGCCGGTGGGACCGGTGGCGCCGTCGGCATGTTGGGTGCCGAGGGAGCGGCAGGCGCGGCAGGAGCGGAAACCGGGGGTGCGGGGGGTGCGGG
>NZ_JADKMA010000326.1 GCF_017676365.1 Streptomyces oryzae | reverse complement strand
GCCTGGCCACGGGGGTGGCCGCGAGCGCGCCGGAGGGGATGGCGGGTACGGCCGCCGAGGTGCTCGGTGGGTATCTGCACGAGCGTGCCGCGGAGTTCCTGCGCGGGCTGCGTGCCCACGCCGAGGGCACGGGCGGTGCGGGCAGCGGCTCGGGAGCCGGGGGCGGTGCGGCGGACCCCGCGCGGGCCGCGGCGTCCGTCGACGTACTCCGCGCGGCGGCTCGCCGGCTGAACGGGGCCCTGGTGACCTACCGTCCGCTGCTCGACCCGGTCTGGGCCGACAACCTGCGCACCGAACTGAGCTGGCTGGCGGGCGCGGTGGCCCGCGAATACGCCTACGCGGCCCGGCTGGAGCGGCTGTTGAGCGCCCTGCACCGGCTGGCGAGCGGCGGCGGGGGAACGGGCCGCGAGAGCGCCGAGGCGGGTGCCAGGACCGCGGGCGGCGCGGTGCCCCGGCCCGGCGGGGGCGGCCGTGGCGGTGCGGCGACGCGCGAGCGGGGCGCCCTCCCGGTGGGCGCCGCCCGCGCGGGCGCGCTGCTGGAGCGCCAGCTCACCCTCTCCCGTACGCGGGCTCATTCGGCCGCGCTGCAGGCGCTGGGCTCGGCCCGGTTCCACGCGGTCGCCGACGCGGTGGCGCTGCTCGCCTCGGAGGCCCCGTTCCGCCCGGGCGGCGAGAGCGCGGGCCGGCCGGCGCGGGCCGTCCTTCCTCCGCTGGCCGACCAGGCCCGTCGCCAGCTCACCGAGGCCGTCGCCGCGCTGCCCCTCTCGCGGGCCGGAGCGCCGTACAACGCGGACGGGCTCTCCCGCTCGCTGGCCACCGAGGCCAGGCAGGACGCGGCCTGGGACCACGTACGGGTGCTGCTGCGGCTGCACCGTTACGCGCAGGAGGTGCTGGGGCCCGACGCCGAGCCCGATCCGCGGTTGCGGCCCGCCGGCGAAGCGCTGGAGCGGCACCGGGAAGCCGCGGCTGCGGCGGCTGCCGCCGCCTCGGCCGCTGCGACTCCGCGTATTGCTCCGGCCACCGCCTACGCGCTCGGCGTGCTGCACGCCGACCAGCGTCTTGAGGTCGAAGCCGCGCGCTTCACCTTCGGCCACCATTGGGCGTAGCCCACGGATTGCACGTGCCCCGCGTGGGGGGCTGCGCTTGCCAGCCCTGCGCCTCTGGCGCAGACCTCCCAAGCGCAGCGCAGCAAGGACAGACGCGCCCCGAAGGGGCGCGGGGAACTGCGCGACCAGCCACAACGTGGCCGCAGCCCGCAGCGCACAGGCAGGGGCACCCCCTCATCGGGGTGCTACAGCACTCCACCGCACTGTGACCTCACCCTGGCGCCAGCGCCGGGGGCCATCGGTCAGTGGCCAGTCCGCGGCGAGGCCGCGGACGGCCCGTACCCAGCGCTGGCGGGCGCTGAGGGCGCCGTAGGGGGCCGCCGTCGCCCAGGCACGGTCGAAGTCGGCGAGGAAGGCGTGCACGCCTTCACCCGGCACATTGCGGTGTATCAGCGCCTTCGGCAGCCGTTCGGCCAGGTCGGAGGGGGTGGCCAGGGTGGCGAGGCGGGCGGCGAAGGTCACCGTCCTGGGTCCTTCAGGGCCCAGGGCGACCCAAACGTGCCGACGGCCTATCTCGTCGCAGGTGCCCTCGACCAGCAGCCCCCCGGGCGCCAGCCGCGCGCACAGCCGCTGCCACGCGGGGAAGACCTCCGCCTCCGGGTACTGCCGCAGCACGTTCGCCGCCCGTATCAGCGCCAGCCCACCGGCCCCCGCCTCCGGGACGGGAAGCTCGAACCCGCCCCGTACGAAGCCGAGCCCGGCCCGCTCGTACGGGCGTGCTGCCGCGACCCGCTGCGGGTCTATCTCGACGCCGTACACCCGCGCGTCGGCGCGCACCTTGCGCAGCCGTTCCAGCAGTTCGACGGCGGTCCAGGGGGCGGCGCCGTAGCCGAGGTCGACGGCGGTGGGCGGAACGGGGGAGCGGCGGAGCGCGGCGCCGTGCGCGGCGGCGATCCAGCGGTCCATCCGCCGCAGCCGGTTGGGGTTCGTCGTACCCCGCGTGACCGTACCGACCGGCCGGTCGGTCGCCCGTCCCCCCGGGTGCCCGCCCGGCCGCCCGGCAGGAAGCCGGACTGGAGGTGACGGAGCGGGGATACGCGGCATGGAGTCGAGGATACGCACCCATGCGATTGTCACAGTTTTGCAAAATGACGGGTGGAGAAGGAAGAGCGAGCAACCTTTCCGCTGTTTTCCGTCGAGGGCCGCGCCCGGCCTGGTCCCGTATCGCCCGTATCGCGTACCGCGTATCGCACCGTCGGCAGCCCGCAACGGAGGAGGCATCGGAACCGTGAGCCATTACGTGTCCCGGCTCGACGTGTCCCGGCTCGGTCAGTGGCGCGGCGCACGCCCCGCGCTCCCGCACCCGACGCATTCGCTCAGGAACCCGCTGCTGCGCCTCCCCGGCCCCCGCCGTGCCCGCAGAGTGGCGATGCTCAGCGTCCACACCTCCCCCCTCCACCAGCCGGGGACGGGCGACGCGGGCGGCATGAACGTCTACATCGTCGAACTGGCCCGGCAGCTCGCCGCGCAGGGCACCGAGGTCGAGATCTTCACCCGCGCCACCACAGGCGCGCTGGCCCCCACCGTGGAGCTGGCCCCCGGCGTGCTCGTCCGGCACATCGACGCGGGCCCCTACGAGGGGCTGTCCAAGGAGGAGCTGCCCGCGCAGCTGTGCGCCTTCACGCACGGAGTGATGCAGGTGTGGGCGGGCCACAGGCCCGGCTACTACGACCTGGTGCACTCCCATTACTGGCTCTCCGGGCACGTCGGCTGGCTCGCCGCGCAGCGCTGGGGCGTCCCGCTGGTGCACGCCATGCACACCATGGCGAAGGTCAAGAACGCGGCCCTCGCCGAAGGTGACACCCCAGAGCCGGCCGCCCGGGTCATCGGCGAGACACAGATCGTGTGCGCCGCCGACCGCCTCATCGCCAACACGGCCGAGGAGGCGGGCGAACTGGTGCACCACTACGACGCACCCGCCGACCGCACCGCCGTCGTGCACCCCGGCGTCAACCTCGACCGCTTCCGTCCGGGCGACGGCCGCGCCGCGGCCCGCGCCCGCCTCGGGCTGCCGCAGGACGCGGTGATCCCGCTGTTCGCCGGGCGCATCCAGCCGCTGAAGGCTCCCGACGTGCTGCTGCGCGCCGTCGCCCTGCTGGTGGACGAGGACCCCTCGCTGCGGCGCCGGCTGTTCGTGCCCGTGGTGGGCGGGCCCAGCGGCAGCGGGCTGGCCAAGCCGGAAGGGCTGCAGAAGCTCGCGGCGCGGCTCGGCATAGCCGACCTGGTCCACTTCCGGCCCCCAGTTGGCCAAGAACAGCTCGCCGACTGGTACCGGGCGGCGTCCGTGCTGGTCATGCCGTCCCACAGCGAGTCCTTCGGGCTGGTCGCCGCCGAGGCGCAGGCGTGCGGCACCCCTGTGGTGGCCGCCGCCGTGGGCGGGCTGCCGGTCGCCGTACGGGATGGGGTCAGCGGCTATCTGATCGCCGGACACGACCCCGCCGAGTACGCCCGAGCCCTGCGCCGGTTCTCCGCCGACCCCGGTCTGGCCGAGCGGCTGGGCTCCGCGGCGGCACGGCACGCCGAGGGGTTCGGCTGGGACGCCGCCGCGCAGTCCACCGCCGAGGTGTACGCCGCCGCGTTGCAGGAACGGCGACGTCGCCTACGATCGCCGCATGGGTGACGTAGACGCTGTTGACGCCGGCGCCGCGGCGCGGGCGGCGATCGAGCAGACGCTGAATGACGCCGGTCTCGAGTGGGAGAGCCCCGCGGACGGCACGTACGTCGTCACGCTTCCCGGCACCCGCAAGCTGCAGACTACGTGCTCGCTGTCGGTCGGCGCGCACTCCCTCTCGGTCAACGCGTTCGTCGTCCGCAACCCCGACGAGAACCACGCCGCCGTGCACCGCTGGCTCCTGGAGCGCAACACCAAGCTCTACGGCGTCAGTTATGCGGTGGACGGGCACGGCGACATCTATCTCGTCGGGCGCCTCCCCCTGGCAGCCGTCACCCCGGAAGAGGTCGACCGCCTGCTGGGCAGCGTCCTGGAGAACGCCGACGGCCCCTTCAACACCCTCCTGGAAATGGGCTTCGCCACCGCCATCCGCAAGGAGTACGCCTGGCGCACGTCCCGCGGCGAGTCCACCCGCAATTTGGACGCCTTCACGCATTTGACGGCGTCTTACGGGTGGTGTCGTCGTCGCAGCTGATGTGCCGCACCACGCTCATCAGTTCGGGCAGCAGCTCCCCCGCGAGCTTCTCCCGCGCCGCGGCCGGAATGTCGGTCCACTGCGCCGGGTCGTG
>NZ_JADKMA010000325.1 GCF_017676365.1 Streptomyces oryzae | reverse complement strand
GAGTCCTGTCCCCGTCCCGCCACGCGGACGCCCTCCGGGGCGACCCGCCCCCTGCCCTCCGCGCGAACGTCCCCGGCCCCGTGCCCTCGCGCGACACGTCCCCTCCGCCACCCCGGCAGAATCGGATCGGCTCACTGCCATGCGGCTCTATCTGCTCGCACTGAACCCCACCGTCTCGGTCACCGAAGGCTTCCTGCCCGCAGCGCGCCGGCTCGGCCTCCAGGTCACCCTGCTCACCGACCAGCCCGGCGCGCACGCCCGCTCCGGGGCGGGCACAGGTGACGACGGGGTCGAGATCCTGGACTGCGATGTCCGCGACTTCCACGCGCTCATCACCCGCATCTCCACCCACCACGCACCGGACGCCGTCTTCACCAACAGCGACCACCTCCAGACCCAGGCTGCGCTGGCCGCCGACTACTTCGGCCTGCCCGGCAAGGACTGGCGGGCCACCCTGCGCACCAAGGACAAGGCACAGCTGCGGCGCCACCTCACGGCCACGGGCGCCGACACCGTCCGCGCTGCCGAACTCCCCGCCGGACGCGACCCGGAGGAGCTGCGCGCGGTCCCCGTCCCCTACCCGTGTGTACTCAAACCGCGGGAGGGCGTGGCCAGCGAGGACGTCGTGCTGGCGACGAGTCCGGAGGAACTGGTGCGGTACGCACGGGAGATCAGGTCTCGGCGTGCGGGCGCCCCGCTGGTGGTGGAGGAGTACCTGGACGGGGAGCTGCACACTCTGGAGACCCTGGGCGACGGCCGGGTCCGCCATCTGCTGGGCGGCTTCCACAGCGAGGTCTCGCCGCCGCCCGTCTTCATCGAGAAGCGGCACCACTACGTCGCAGCGCACCCCGAGGACATCACCCGGCAGATACTGGCGCAGCTCGACGCGCTGGGCGTCGGCTTCGGTGCCTGCCACACCGAGTTCGTCGTCTCCGACGACGGCCGGGCCCGCCTCATCGAGGTCAACTACCGTGCCATCGGCGACCAGTGCGACCTGCTGCTGGCACAGCTGCTGGACGTACCCCTCTTCGACCACATCCTGCGCACCCACCTCGGTGAACCACTCCCCGCCGACCTGGGCGCCCGCACCGGCGCCCGCGCCCGGGTCCACTACCCCCTGGCCGACCGCGCCGGCACGCTCACCTCGGCGCCGGGCGCCTGCGACCTGGAGCAGGACGGCATCAAACTCGCCTACCGCCCGCTGCGCGATGTGGGGGAGCAGCACGAGCTCTACGGCACCAACCGCGACTACCTCGGCGTCATTCGCGCCTTCGGCCCGGACGGCACCGGGCAGCAGGCCGTCGACCTGGCCGTGGAGCGCTTCCTCACGGAGCGGCGCTGGGAGATCACCCCATGACCACGACGGACACCCCGGCGCCCCCGGCCACGGCCTGCGCGGACCAGCTGGCACTGCGCGTCCTCGACGCCCTGCTGCGCGAGGACGTGGCGGGCCTGCGCACCCGCAGCCGTACCGAGCAGCACGAGGACGGCACCTGGCTGCGGCTGGACGGCGGCAACGGCGCCGGTACGGAAGCCGGCACCCTGCGCCTGCCCGTCACCGAGGACGGCTTCCAGTGCGTATGGCGGGCCCGGCTGCCACTGCTGCTGCACCGGTCGTACGCGGGAGACGCCGTACGCCGGCTCACCGCGCCCGACGAGATCGTCCGCGCCCTCCGCGCGCTTGCCGACCCGCAGGACCGCGCCGGATTCGACGACTTCGCCGAGGAGTGCCGGCAGACCCTGGCCACCATGCGCCTGCACGCGGAGACCCGCGAGGAGACGGCGGACGCCCTCGCCGCCCGCCACGGCGCCGACCCGGCCGACTGGACAGGACCGGCGGGCGGCCTCGGCCTCGACACCCTCGCCGCCCGCCACGACCACCCCGTCTACCCGACCGCGCGCGGCCGCTCCGGGCTGGGCGAGGAACAACTGCGCGCCTGCGCACCCGAGTTCCACCCCCGCTTCCCGCTGCGCTGGCTCGTGCTGCCCCGTAAGGCACTCACCCTGCCCGCCGGTGCGGAGGCGCTGCCCGACTGCTGGCCGACCCCGGCAGCGCTGGGCCTGCCAGGCCCCGACGGCGACGGCATCGCCCTCCCCGTGCACCCGCTCAGCATCGGCACCCCGCTCCGCGACGCACTGCGTGCGACGGGCCTGCTGGACCGGGCACAGCTGGCCGAGGCCGGGCACCTCCAGACCGTGCCGACGCTGTCGATGCGTACGGTCGCGGTTGCCGACGAGCCCACCCTGCACCTCAAACTGCCGCTCGCCACAGCCACCCTGGGCCTGCGCAACCGGCGCACCATCAAGCCGGCAACCCTCGCCGACGGCGCCGCGGGCCAGCGGCTGCTGGAGACGGTCATCGCCCGCGAGCCCCGGTTCCGTGACACCGTACTGCTGGCCGACGAGACGGTGTACGCGCACGCGGAGCACGAACTTCTCGCCGTGCTGTGCCGCCGCTACCCAGCCGGTCTCGACGGCGCCGTCGTCGTGCCGATGGCCGCGCTGCTCGCCGAGGCGCCGGGCCGGGGGCTCGTCATCGACCGGCTCGCCGACCGCTTCCACGGCGGTGATCCGGTCGCCCTGTTCGATGCCGTCCTGGGCCTGCTCCTGGACTGGCAGACCACGCTGTTCGGCTACGGCATCGCCCTGGAGTCCCACCAGCAGAACATCTCCCTCGTTCTCGACCGGCACCAGGACGGCAGCACCCGGGTGCGGCTGCTGCTCAAGGACAACGACGGGCCGCGCCTGCACACCGCCCGACTGCGCGCCGCCCTGGGCGAGGACGCACCCGGTCGGAACACCTTCCGCGACCAGCGGATCCTCACCGAGGACGACGGACCCCTCACCGACCTGTTCACCACCATCACCCTCCATCTGTGCGCCGGGGCCTACGCCTTCGGCCTCGCGCGAGCAGGCCGCGCCCCACTGGAGCGGCTGCTCGGCCTGGTACGGGACCGGCTCGCGGAGTGCGCCGAAGCGCTCGGCACCGGGCCGGGCGAGCCGGGCGCGGTGCTGCGAAAGCGCGTGCTGGACGCCCCCGGACTGCCGGTCAAGGCGATGGTCTCGGCGGGCACTCTCCTCACCAAGGCACGCTCCGGCGCCGCTGACATCAACAAGCACTACACCTCGGGGCCCAACTACCTGCTGCGCACCGCCTCCACGGGAGGTCCGCGATGAGCGCTTCGGCAGCAACCCGCGTCCGCCCGGCCGGTACGGGCACCCCACCACGGCCCGCCTTCGGCCGCCGCCAAGTGCACGCCGTCGCCGGCTGCTACTTCGTGGCGTCCTTCGCCGCTCTCGGCCTGCCGCCCTATCTCACCGAGATCCTGCCCGAGCTGGGCGACCGCGGTGCGCGCTGGGCCGGACTGCTCTATGTCGTGCCCACCGTCTTCGGCGGTCTCGGCGCCCCGCTGTGGGGACGCCTCGCCGACCGCTACGGGCGCAAGCGGCTCCTGCTGCGCGCCCAACTGGGCCTCGCCGTGGCCTTCCTGCTGGCGGGCGCCGCCGACTCCCTCGCCACCTTCACCGCCGCACTGGTGCTTCAAGGACTCCTCGGCGGCACCTTCGCCGCCTCCAACGGCTATCTGGCCGCTGCCTTGGAGGGGCAGGCCCTCGCCAAGGCGCTCACCCTCATGCAGGGCAGCGCCCGCGCCGCACTCGTCCTCGCGCCCGTGCTGGTCGGCTCGCTGTCGCCCTGGCTCACCCCGCACCGGCAGTACGCACTGCTGGCCGTACTGCCGCTGACCGCCGCACTGATGCTCTGCGCCCTCCCGGAGCCACGGCGCGCCACCGCGACGGAACCGGCGGGCGAGCCGGCGACCGAGGGGGCGGCCGACGGGGCGGCCGAGGGGCCAACCAAGGCGGAAGCACCGGCGGGGGAGCAGCAGCGCACGCCGCTGCGCGGCCTGTACACACTGGAGTTCGCCTTCGTCTTCTCCACCGTCATCTCCTTCCCCTACTTGATCTCACTGATCGAGGACCGGATGCCGGGCACCTCCGCACTGGTGTCCGGAGTGCTCTTCGCGCTGCCGCACCTCGTCTACCTCGCGTCGGCGATGGCCGTGCACGCCGTCTTCCGCGGCCGGGCACGGCTGGGCACGGCGCTCGGATTCGGCCTGATAGCCGTCGGCCTCGCCGGGCACGTCCCGGCCGACTCGCTGGCCGCTTTCACCGCCGCACGGCTTGTCCTCGGCGCGGGACTCACCCTCGGGCTCGTCTGCCTGTCGGTGCTCGCAGCCGACTGCGCCAAGGGCCGGGCGCCCGGCGGGATGTTCGGCTCCCTCGAGTTCGTCTCCAAGGCCGGAGCCGTCGCCGCCGGGCTGGCGGCAGCCGCGACCACCGGCTGGATCGGACCCCTTGGACCCACCCTGACCGGCACCGCGCTGGCGCTCGTCACCGCCGTCGCGGCGTTCGCTCTCTTCCCCCGTACCCGCACACTCCGCACCCGCAGGAGCCGTTGATGCAGCCGACAACGTCACTCGGCACCGACCCCGCGACCGGCACCGACCCCGCGACCGGTACCGACTCCACGACC
>NZ_JADKMA010000324.1 GCF_017676365.1 Streptomyces oryzae | reverse complement strand
GCACCCCACACCTCCGCCCGGCGGAGTCCCCTACCCCCCGGCCGGCCACTTCCAGCCCCGCCCGCCGGGCCCGGTCGGCCCCGGCTACCCCCGTCCGCTGCCGCCGCGCAAGAAGTGGGACCGGGGCAAGACGATGGCGGCCGTGGTCGTGGGCGGATTGGTGCTCTTCTGGGGCGGCCTCTACGCGATCGGATCGAATGTGGGATCCGGTAGCGATACGTCGTCCGGCGGCTCCAGGGGGGAGGGCAACGATCCGAAGCCCAAGCCGCACCCGAAGCCGGTCACGTACAAGAGCATCGATCTGCCCGACGGCTACTTCGTGGCGATGGCTGATGATCCGCTCAAGCCGCGGGATCTGGACGACTCCAGCACCGGCACCCCCTCGGAGCTGACGTACCTCAACACCATGGTGGACGGCGCGACCCTCGGCATCGACGAGCCCAACGGCAAGCTCGTACTGCTGAACAACTCCCAGAAGGGCTCGCTCAAGACCTGCCGGGGGGCGACCCAATTCACCGGCGACGTCAAGATCAGCCAGCTCTCCCCGGGCTCCCAGCTGTGCGTGCGCACCAGCTCCGGCCACCTCGCCCTGGTCACCTACCGCGGCCACTCTCCACAGGGTGACCCGAGCGACTACGTCAAACTGGACGTCAGAGTCTGGCGCAACGCCATCGAGGCAACCAACGACTGAGTCGGAGCGCCCCTCAGGGGCGCGGGGAACTGCTCCCCCAAGCTCTTCGAGCCGGGGGTGCCCCCAGCAACCACAACGAACCCGCAGTCCGCGATGGTGGGACAGGGGCACCCCGTGTCGAACAACGACGTTGGGCACCCAATCGCTAGGCAGCCCTATTGGCCCGCGGAACTGGCGAGCGCCGCCGACAAGTCGGCGGCGACCTCGTGCATGAGCGGCACGAACTTGTCCGTCGCCGCATCGGTGACCCGCCCGGCCGGCCCGGAGATGGAGATCGCCGCTGAGGTGGGGGAGTCGGGCACGGAGACGGCGATGCAGCGCACGCCGATCTCCTGTTCGTTGTCGTCCGTGGCGTACCCCGCCTCGCGCACGTGCGCGAGCGCCTCCAGGAAGCCCTCCGGAGTGGTGATCGTCTTCTCGGTGGCCGCGGGCATCCCGGTCCGGCCGAGCAGCGCACGGACCTGGTCCTCAGGGGTGTGCGCGAGCAGCACCTTGCCCACGCCCGTGGAGTGCGGCAGCACCCGGCGGCCGACCTCGGTGAACATCCGCATGGAGTGCCGGGAGGGCACCTGCGCGACGTAGACGACCTCGTCGCCGTCGAGCAGCGCCATGTTCGCCGTCTCGCCGGTCTCCTCGACCAGCCGGGCCAGATAAGGGCGGGCCCAGGTGCCCAGCAGCCGGGCTGCGCTCTCGCCGAGCCGGATCAGACGGGGGCCGAGCGCGTAGCGGCGGTTGGGCTGCTGGCGTACGTAACCGCAGGAGACGAGGGTGCGCATCAGCCGGTGGATGGTGGGCAGCGGCAGCCCGCTGGCGGCCGAGAGCTCGCTGAGCCCGACCTCGCCCCCGGCGTCGGCCATCCGCTCCAGCAGGTCGAAGGCCCGCTCGAGGGACTGCACCCCGCCGGATGCGGCAGGGGCTGTGGCAGCCTGGGGGGTGGTTGTGTGCTCTGCGGACGGCGGCACGTCGCGTTCCTTTCCTGGCCTGCGGTCAGGCGCATGGTATCGAGGGCTGGGGGCCGGGGGACTGTCTCCCGAGGGTTCGCCCTACTCGTACACGCCCCGGCGCGGACGCCGGTTTCCTGCTACGTCGCGCGCCCCCGGAGTCGCCCCGGGAACCGCCCCGGGAATCGCCCTGCGAGGTGCTCCGCGAGAGTCTGTGTCGCACCAAACTCCTTCTGCATGGTGAAAGCCTAGTTCCATTTTGCGGAGTTCTCCAGGGGTAGACCCTTGACGGGCTCTTCCGGTCGCACGAAGATTCGTCCAGCGAACCTTTCAACAGAACGTTGAAAGGGCTGATGGAGCTGTCAGAGCTGAAGGAGGCCGGTTTGTCCGACGTGCGGCTCGCCCTGCGCTCACGGCGCGTACTCACCCCCGAGGGAGAGCGTCCGGCGACGGTCACGGTGAACGGCGAGGGGCGGATCGACGCGGTGCTGGCGTACGACGCCCAGGTGCCGTCCGGCGCAATGGTCGAGGATGTCGGCGAGGACGCGCTGCTGCCCGGCCTGGTCGACACCCATGTGCACGTCAACGACCCGGGCCGCGCCGAGTGGGAGGGCTTCTGGACGGCCACCCGCGCCGCGGCGGCGGGCGGCATCACCACGATCGTCGACATGCCGCTCAACTCCCTCCCGCCGACCACCACCGCCGGCAATCTGCGGACCAAGCGCGAGGTCGCCGGGCCCAAGGCACATGTGGATGTCGGCTTCTGGGGCGGGGCCGTCCCCGGGAATGTCGCCGAGCTGCGGCCGCTGCATGAGGCGGGCGTCTTCGGTTTCAAGTGCTTCCTCTCGCCCTCAGGGGTGGAGGAGTTCCCCGAGCTCGACCGTGCGCAGCTGGCCGCCGCCATGGCCGAGATCGCCTCCTTCGACGGGCTGCTGATCGTGCACGCCGAGGACCCGGGCCGGCTCGCCGCCGCGCCGCAGCAGGGCGGCCCCGCCTACGCCGACTTCCTCGCCTCCCGCCCCCGCTCGGCCGAGAACGACGCCATCGCGCTGCTGATCGAGCTCGCCGCCGAGTACGGCACCCGGGTGCACGTGCTGCACCTCTCCTCCAGGGACGCGCTGCCGCAGCTCGCCGGGGCCCGCGCCGAAGGGCTCCGGATCACCGCCGAGACGTGCCCGCACTTCCTCACCCTCACGGCCGAGGAAGTCCCGGACGGCGCCACCGAGTTCAAGTGCTGCCCGCCCATCCGGGAGCAGGAGAACCAGGACGCGCTGTGGCAGGGCCTGGCCGACGGCACCCTCGACTGCGTCGTATCCGACCACTCGCCCTGCACCACCGACCTGAAGACCGGGGACTTCGGCACCGCCTGGGGCGGAATCTCCTCCCTCCAGCTCGGTCTGCCCGCCGTCTGGACAGCGGCCCGCCGCCGCGGGCTCGCGCTGGCCGACGTCGTCCGCTGGATGTCAGAGGCCCCGGCCCGGCTGGCCGGACTGGAGGGCAAGGGCGCCATCGCGCCGGGCTGCGACGCCGACTTCGCGGTGCTCGCCCCCGAGGAGACTTTCACCGTGGACCCGGCCCGGCTCCACCACCGCAACCAGGTGACCGCCTACGCGGGCAGGACCCTGCACGGCGTCGTCCGCTCCGCGTGGCTGCGCGGCGAACGCGTCGCCGACCACGGGGTTCCCACCGGCAGGACCGGACGACTCATCGAAAGGAAGACCGCATGACAGCGGCGCAGACCGCAGGCATCCCCGGCTACACCGGCGACGCGCAGCCCTACCAGGGCGGCGACACCTACGCCGACTACCGCGCGCCCGAGGCCGGGTTCCCCTTCGCCCACCTCCCCGACCTGGCCGACCGCAGGCTGGGGGCCACGGTCATCGCCGCCAACGACGAGTTCTTCGCCGAGCGGGAGAACCTGCTCAACCCCGAGCGCGCCGAGTTCGATCCGCACGCCTTCCAGCACAAGGGCAAGGTCATGGACGGCTGGGAGACCCGCCGCCGCCGCGGTGCCTGTGCCGAGACCCCGCACCCGGCCGAGGACGAGCACGACTGGGCGCTGGTCAAGCTGGGAGCGCCCGGGGTGATCCGCGGCCTGGTCGTGGACACCGCGCACTTCCGCGGCAACTACCCGCCTGCCGTCTCCGTCGAGGCCACCTGCGTACCCGGCGCACCCTCCCCCGAGGAACTGCTGGCCGACGATGTGAAGTGGACGACCCTCGTCCCGCGCACCCCCGTCGGCGGGCACGCGGCCAACGGCTTCCTCGTCACCGAGGAGCGCCGCTTCACCCACCTGCGGCTGCGCCAGTACCCCGACGGCGGCATCGCCCGGCTGCGGGTGTACGGCGAAGTGGTCGCCGACCCCGAGTGGCTGGCGGCGCTGGGCACCTTCGACCTGGTGGCGCTGGAGAACGGCGGACTGGCCGAGGACGCCTCCGACCGCTTCTTCTCGCCGCCGGTCAACAGCATCCTGCCGGGCCGTTCGCAGAAGATGGACGAGGGCTGGGAGACCCGCCGCCGCCGCGACAAGGGCCACGACTGGGTCAGTTACGTCCTCGCCGGGCAGGGCCGCGTCCGCGCCGTCGAGGTCGACACCGCCTGCTACCGGGGCAACGCCGCCGGCTGGGTGAGCCTGGTGGGCAAGGACGGCGAGACGGGGGAGTGGACCGAACTGCTGCCCCGCACCCGGCTCCAGCCCGACACCATCCACCGCTTCCTGCTGACCGACGCACCGCCGGTCACCCATGTCCGGATGGACATCTACCCGGACGGTGCGGTGGCCCGGCTGCGGCTGCACGGGTCACTGACCGAGGAGGGCGCCCGCCGGCTGCGGGCCCGCCACGCCGAGTTGAGCTGACGCCAGGTCGAGCTGACGCCTGGTTGACCTGACGTCAGCGGTCCTGGAGGGGGC
>NZ_JADKMA010000323.1 GCF_017676365.1 Streptomyces oryzae | reverse complement strand
CCCTCGGGCCGCCCACCCAGGCGGCCCGGCCCGCGCCGAGCGCCCCGTCCGAACCCGTCGTCGCCGATCCCCGAGGTTTCCGTCCATGAACTCACGCCAGCGCCGCGGCGTTCTCCTGCTGGTGCTCTCCGTCCTGTGCGCCCTCGCGGCGTTCGCCGGGGTCCTGGCCGTCGTCAGGAACGTGGAGTCGAAGGTGGGCGAGGAGACGACGGCCTACAAGCTCAAGGACGACGTGCCCGCCTACCAGGCGCTGACCGCCGCGCAGTTCACCAAGGTCTCCATGCCGAAGCGGTGGCTGCCCGGCACCGCCGTCACCGACCTGGACGACATCCACCGCAAGATCGCGGTCAACCCGCTCAAGAAGGGCTCGCTGCTCCAGTCCGACATGATGGCCGAGCGGCCCGAACTCGCGGAGGGCGAGCAGGAGATCGCCATCATGATCGACGCCGAGACCGGTGTCGCCGGGAAGATCAACCCCGGCAACCGGGTCAACATATACGCCACCTTCGAGGGCGAGCAGCGCCCCCGGGCCAAGGGCGACGGCGAGACCAAGGCGCCCTCCGAGTCCCGCGTCATCGTCAGCCGCGCCAAGGTGATCGACGTCGGCGAGCTCACCCCGCTGAAGGACGACGGCGACCGCGACGAGCGCACCCGGCAGCGCGAGCGCGACGGCGTGCCCATCACTTTCGCGCTGACCACCAAGGACGCCCAGCGCGTCGCCTACGCCGAATCGTTCGCCGAGCACGTACGGCTCGCGCTGGTCGCGCCCGGCGACGACACCGGGGTCCCCGAGGAGGACCGCATCTACACGCTCCCCGGAGACAAGTGAGGCCCCGATGGTCATCCGTATCCAGCCCGCCGTCAGCGATCCGGATGCGGCGCGCCCGCTCGTCACCCTGCTCAGCCAGCTTCCCGACGCCGAGCCGGTGCCGCCCGCCGTCGACTCCACCCAACTGCTCGACTCCCTCGCCCAGCAGGCCGGCGAGGCACCCGCCGAGCTGCCCGAGGTGGTGCTGGTCCACGAGCTGATCGGTCCGGTGCCCGCGCTGGAGCTGATCAGCCAGATCGCCCTCAGGTTCCCCGCCGTCGGCGTCGTGCTCGCCGCCCAGGACACCAGCCCCGCGCTGTACGCGGCGGCCATGGACGCCGGAGCCCGCGGCGTGGCCGGACTGCCGCTCACCTACGACGAGCTGGCCGCCCGGATCGGCGCCGCCGCGACCTGGGCCACCGGTGTCCGCCGCCACCTGGGCGTACACGAGGGCGGCGGGTACGGCGGCGAACCGTACGGCCCCGGCGGTCAGGGCGGCGCGGCCGGCACCGTGGTCACCGTCGCGGGTGCCAAGGGCGGGGTCGGCACCACACTGACCGCCGTCCAGCTCGCCCTGGCCGCACGCGCCGCGGGCCGCAGCACGGTCCTGGTGGACCTCGACCTCCAGGCCGGTGACGTCGCCTCCTACCTGGACGTGCGGTTCCGCAGGTCCGTCGTCGACCTCGCCGGCATCAAGGACCTGACGCCGCGGGTCCTCCAGGACGCCGTCTACGTCCACGAGACGGGGCTCGCGCTGCTGCTGGCGCCCGAGGAGGGCGAGCGGGGCGAGGACGTGGACGAACGGGCAGCGCGGCAGCTGGTGGCCGCGCTGCGCTCGCGCTACGAGATCGTCCTCCTCGACTGCGGCACCCAGATGCACGCGGGCAACGCGGCAGCCGTCGAGGCGGCCGATCTGGCCCTGCTGCTGACCACCCCCGACGTGATCGCCGTACGCGGCGCCAGGCGCATGGTGCGGCTGTGGGACCGGCTGCAGATCCGCAAGGCGGAGGAGACCGTCACCGTCGTCAACCGGGCCTCCCGGCACACCGAGATCCAGCCGCAGCTCGTCGCCCGTATCACCGGCAGCCCGGTGGCGCGTACGACGGTGCCGGCGGGCTTCAAGGAGCTCCAGTCGGCGCTGGACGCCGGGCGGATGCAGGACCTGGACGCCAAGGGCAGCGTACGGCAGGCCCTGTGGGGGCTCGCGGGCGAACTGGGGCTGGCCGCGGTCCCGGACGCCGGCCGGCCCCGCGGGTTCGGCGCCCGGCGCCGGGGCGGCGGACACCAGCAGTCCGGCCCGGGCGGCACCGCGGAACCCGGCGGCGCGGCGGACCACAGACCCTCGCTGGCCCAGCAGTCGCGGCACGCCCTGCCACCGGGGCCGGCGTCCCCCGAACCGGGAGCCGGTGCCTCGCGGCTCGGCTCCGACCGGGGCTCGCTGAGTGTGGAGTTCGCCGGGATGGCGCCGATCGTGCTGGTCACGTTGGTGCTGCTGTGGCAGTGCGTGCTGCTCGGCTACACCTTCTCCCTCGCGGGCAACTCCGCCGACGAGGCAGCCCGCGCCGCCACCGCCGCTGCGGCGCACGGGGATCCGCAGGGTGCCTGTGAGGCGGCAGCGCGGGAGCACCTGCCCGCGAAGTGGCGCAAGGACGCGTCGGTCAGCTGCACCCGCGGCGGCACCGTGTGGAAGGCCGACGTCGACCTGCGGACGCCCCTGCTGTTCCCGGGCGCCGCGGGGCTGCCGTTCAGGGTCGGCGGCGACGCGGGCGCCGCCGAGGAGGGGTGAGGGAGCATGCGAGCCGGTATCCGCGCCATCGGGCGGGAGGGCGACCGGGGCTCCAGCGCGCTGGAGTTCGCCGGAATGCTGCCGCTGCTGCTGCTCGTCGCGATGGCGGCCATCCAGCTAGGCCTCGTCGGCTACGCGGTGCAGCAGGCGGGCACCGGCGCGCGGGCCGCGGCACGGGTGGCCTCCCAGGAGGAGATCGCGGACCAGTACGCGGCGAGCGGACGCGCCGCCATGTCCGACTGGACGGCGCGCCGCAGCGGTTTCGTACGCGCGGAAGCCGGCGACGAGGTGAAGGTCACGGCCCGGGTGACCGTGCCCTCCCTCATCCCCGGCATCGACAGCATGGGCACCGCGACCCGCTCCGCCACCATGCCGAGCGACAGTCGCACAGCCGGCGGCACGGCGAACGGCACAGCCGGCGGCACCGCGAGCGGCACGACAGGGGGAGACGAATGAGCGAGGTCGGTCCATGAGTCTGCGCTCCCGTATCACCACGCACGACAGCAGCACCGCGGCAGGCGGCACCCGCGCGGCCGGTACCCCCGCCGACACCACCGGGCACCTGGTGTCGGCGTACCGCACCAAGCTGCTGGAGGAGATCGACCTCGCGGAGATGTCGGCGCTCAGCCCCGCCGAGCGCCGCGCCCGCCTCGAACGCGTCCTCGGCCACATCATCAGCCGCGAGGGCCCGGTGCTGGCGACCGGCGACCGGACGCTGCTGATCCGCCGGGTGGTGGACGAGGCCCTGGGGCTCGGGGTGCTCGAACCGCTGCTGGAGGACGGCTCGATAACCGAGATCATGGTCAACGGCCCCGACCACATCTTCGTCGAGCGCGGCGGCCGCGTCGAACAGGTGCCCGTCCGCTTCGCCTCCGAAGAGCAGCTGATGCAGACCATCGAGCGCATCGTCTCCACCGTCAACCGGCGGGTGGACGAGTCCAACCCGATGGTGGACGCGCGGCTGCCGTCCGGGGAACGGGTCAACGTCATCATCCCGCCGCTCTCGCTGACCGGCGCCACCCTCACCATCCGCCGCTTCCCCCGCGCCTACACCCTCGGCGAGCTGATCGGCCTCGGCACGCTGGACGAGCACATGCTCGCGCTGCTGTCCGGCTTCGTCCGGGCCCGCTGCAACGTGATCGTCTCCGGCGGTACGGGCAGCGGCAAGACGACCCTCCTCAATGCCCAGTCGGCGCTCATCCCCGAGCACGAGCGCATCATCACCGTCGAGGACGCCGCCGAACTCCAGCTCCAGCAGCAGCACGTCATCCGGCTGGAGACCCGGCCGCCCAACGTCGAGGGCAAGGGCCAGGTGACCGTGCGCGACCTGGTACGCAACTCGCTGCGCATGCGCCCCGACCGCATCATCGTCGGCGAGGTGCGCGGCGGCGAGACGCTGGACATGCTCCAGGCGATGTCCACCGGACACGACGGCTCGCTGGCCACCGTGCACGCCAACAGCGCCGAGGACGCCCTGATGCGGCTCCAGACCCTCGCCTCCATGTCGGAGGTCGACGTCCCCTTCGAGGCCCTCCAGGACCAGATCAACTCCGCCGTCGACGTGATCATCCAGCTCGCGCGGCTGGCGGACGGCTCCCGCAAGATCGTGGAGATCGCGCTGCTGGCCTCGCACGGGCGCGAGACCTTCCAGATCGCGACTGTCTCCCGGTTCGTGGCCCGGCCCATGGGACCCGACGGCCGGGTGCACGGCACTTTCGAACACCTGCCGCTGCCGCGCCGCGTCGCCGACCGGTTCCACCTCGCGGGCGAACCGGTGCCCGCCGCCTTCGGAGTGGCCCGCTCCGACGATCAGCTCGCCACCAGGGAGGCGGTGTGACCCCTGTGCCGCATCCGCCGCTCGTGACCGTCGCGCTGGAGACCACCGCCGCCGCCCGGTTCGCCCTCGGCGCCACCCTCGCCGCCTGCGCCCTGGCCCTCGCGGGCCTGCTCCTGTTCGCCTCCGGGCGCGCCCGCCGCCAGGCCCTCCTGGAACGGCTCGGGC
>NZ_JADKMA010000322.1 GCF_017676365.1 Streptomyces oryzae | reverse complement strand
CCCCCTCCCTGTGCCAGGGAGGGGGCGCCCCATGATGCCGGGCCCGTCCTAGCGGCGGGCGTGCCTGCCGCGGCCGCCGGGCCGGTTCTGCTGAGCGGACGGATCCTGCGGCGGGGCGGGGGGACCCTGCGGGGCCGCACCGTCCTCGTACGGGCCCTGGGGCGCCGCGCCGGTGCCGTACGGGCCCTGCGGCGCCGACCCCGGACCGCCGCCGTACGGGACCTCCGGAGGAAGCGGGTGGCCGTCGCCGTAGGGAGCGCCGGGCGGCATCGGGCCGGGGTGCGGAGCGCCCGCGGCGGGACCGGAGCCATAGGCACCAGGGGCGCCATGGGCGCCATGGGCGCCCGGAGTACCCGGCGCACCCGGAGCGGCGCCCTGGTGGTGCTGCGGGGCGCCGTAACCGGCGGAGCCGTAGGGCGCGCCCGGAGCCGGGGGCCGGTTCTCCGCGGCTGCCGGGGCGGCCGGGGCGTCGGACTCGGCGGCAGAGCGGCCCTTGCCGCGGCTCCGCAGATACTCGATCACGATCGGGATGACCGACAGCAGCACGATGCCGATGAGGATCGTCTCGATGTGCTCGTGCACGAAGTCGATCTGCCCCAGCGCTGCACCCAGCAGGGTGACACCGGCGCCCCACAAGGTGCCGCCGATGACGTTGAAGATGATGAAGGACCGATACCGCATCCCGCTGACACCGGCGATGATCGGCGTGAACGTCCGGACGATCGGCACGAACCTGGCCAGCACCAGCGACTTCGGCCCGTGCTTCTCGAAGAACTCGTGCGCCTTCTCCACGTTCTCCTGCTTGAAGAAGCGCGAGTCCGGCCGCCGGAAGAGCGTCGGCCCGACCTTCTTGCCGAACAGATATCCGGCCTGATCACCCAGCACGGCGGAGAGCACGATCAGCAGGCACATCAGCCACAGCGGCATGTGCAGCTGATCGGTCACGATCAGCAGCCCCGTGGTGAACAGCAGCGAGTCACCGGGCAGGAAGAAGCCGATCAGCAGCCCTGATTCCGCGAAGACGATCGCCAGGATCCCGACAGGGCCGAAGGTCTGGATCAGGAAGTCCGGATCCAGCCAGCTGGGTCCTAGTGCGAGGTTGGTCACGGAAGGCTCCTGATCAGGGGCGCGGGACGGAGATGCCGTCCGGCCGGTGGCCGGGGGAGAGCGCGGAGACGACACACGGGCGGTATCGGACGCTACACGCTACCAACGCGGCTCCCCTCCCCACGCGTTCCCGAGCCACCTGGACCGGCGGCACGGACCGGCGGTGCGGGCTGTCGTACGGCCGCAGTACGAGCCGCCCTACGGCCGCGATACGGGCAGCAACACGACCGCGAGTGCGCGCACAGCCCGTTCCCTACGGGCCCCTCCCCCGCTAGCTTCCCTCTGACCGAGTCCGCGCGTCCGTATGCCGGACGTCACAGGCTCACCGGGTCACAGCACACCAAGAGCACAACAGAGCACCAGAACAGAGAGCAAAGAGCGCACCAGAGCACAGAGCACAGAGCTCCACACGTCGAACGGCCGTCCCGAAAGGACCACGACTGTGTCCGTACCGCTCCGCTCCGCCCGCTCCCTGCACGCACTGCGCAGGAGATCCGTGGCGGCTCTCGCCGCCACCTCGCTGGCCACCCCGCTGCTCCTCGCCTCGTCCACGACAGCGGGCGCCGCCACCGACGATCACCGCGCGGCGCAGCAGCCCGCGAAACAGCCCGCGAAACAGTCCGCCAAAGAAGCCGACAAGCTCGCCAAGAAGCTGGTCCGGCGCACCAGTGGGCGCGGCGCGATGAAGCACCTGAAGGCCCTCAGCACCATCGCCGACCACAGCGACGGCAACAGGGGTGCGGGCTCCAAGGGCCACGACCGCTCGGCCCGCTACGCCGGCGCCCTGCTCAAAGCGGCGGGCTACAAGGTCTCGTACCAGAAGTTCGAGTTCACCTTCCGCGAGACCCTCGCCGAGAAACTCACCGTGCTCGCCCCGGACCGGCGTGACGTCCCCCTCACCCTGATGACGTACACCAAGAGCACCCCGCAGGGCGGTATCGAGGCACCAGTAGCAGCAGTTCCGGTCGACGCCGACGGCAGCAACGGCTGCGATGCGGGCGACTACGCCCAGGGCACGTACGACGGAAAAATCGCGCTGATCAAGCGGGGCGGCTGTACGTTCGCGCAGAAGCAGGCGAGCGCCGCCGACGCGGGCGCGGCCGGCGCGGTGATCTACAACAACGAGGACGGCGCGCTCAACGGCACCCTCGGCAGCCCGGACGCCGCCCGCATCCCCACCGGCGGCATCACCCAGGCCGACGGCGAAGCGCTCGCCGAGCAGGCGGCCAAGGGGGAGGTCACCGTCAATCTGGAGGTGCGGGAACACCAGGAGCAGCGCACCACCGACAACGTGATCGCCGAGACCCGCGGCGGCAACCCGGACAACACGGTGATGCTCGGCGCCCACCTCGACTCCGTCCCCGAGGGCCCCGGCATCAACGACAACGGCTCCGGCTCGGCGGGCATCCTGGAGACGGCCCTCCAGCTGGCCAGGGCCGACCATCAGGGCAAGCACGCCAACAAGGTCCGCTTCGCACTGTGGAGCGCCGAGGAACTGGGCCTGCTGGGCGCCGAGCACTACGTCGAGCAACTGCCGGCCGCCGAACGCGCGAAAATCTCGCTCTACCTCAACTTCGACATGATCGCGAGCCCCAACTACGGGATGTTCGCCTACGACGGGGACGACTCCGACGGCACCGGCGCAGGCCCGGGCCCGGAGGGTTCGGCGACGCTGGAGAAGGACCTGGCGGACTTCCTCACCTCGCGCGGTACGCCGACCCGAGGCACCGACTTCACCGGCCGCTCCGACTACGGCCCCTTCATCGAGGCCGGCATCCCCGCCGGCGGCACCTTCACCGGAGCCGAGGAGATCAAGACCGCCGAGGAGCAGAAGCTGTGGGGCGGCACGGCCGGAGCGGCGTATGACGGCTGCTACCACCAGGCGTGCGACACCCTGAAGAACATCGATGCGCGCGCCTTCGACCTCAACGTCAAAGCCATCGCCAACGCGGTCGGCCACTACGCCTGGGACACCAGCGGGCTGCCCCGCGGCACCGACCGCCCGGCACGCCCCTCAGGCAACCGTCTTACGGCCTCCGCCCCGGCGACAGGACCGTACAAGGGCGCGTACCTCATCCGCTGAGCTGCCGCCCCGTGCAACCACGCGCCCCGTTGTCCACAGCCTGTGGACAACGGGGCGCGCCCGGATCGCACACGACTTACACGCCACCGGCACCGAAGCGGCGCCCACCGTCCGCCCGCCTTCCACCCATGCTCTGCCCACTTTCACCCCGGTTCACCGACAACTCACCCGGATTGCACCAGCGGCACAGGGCTGCGCCCGGTACCGGTGGCCCGGTAGGCTTTCCGTGTGATCTTCAAGCGAATCGGAAACGGGCGGCCGTACCCCGACCATGGCCGGGAGAGCACCCGTCAGTGGGCGGATGTGGCCCCGCGCCCGGTGCGCCTTGACCAGCTCGTCACCACCAAAGGCCAGCTCGATCTGGAGACCCTGCTCGCGGAGGATTCGACGTTCTACGGCGACCTGTTCGCCCACGTCGTGAAGTGGCAGGGCGACCTGTATCTGGAGGACGGGCTGCACCGCGCGGTCCGCGCGGCGCTCCAGCAGCGCCAGGTGCTCCACGCCCGCGTCCTCGAACTGGACTGACGCCACCGCCACACGGGACCGCCCCGCCCCCTCGCCGCAGGACCACCCGGCAGGCCCCCTCAGGTCCCCCAGGTCGGAAGCCCGCCGCAGGACCACACACATTCCCCCGTTCAGGTACGTGTTTGTAGGCGTATCGAGGAGCCGCTGATCATCTAGTAGGCAGTAATGCCTACGGCCACTACCCTGCGCACATGAGCATGCTCACTCCCCCGGACATGGGCGGTAAGTACCGCATCACGGGAGACCGTTACCCGCGGATGCGCAGGCCACGGCGGCGGGGGCGGATCATCGCCGCCTCGCTCGCCTCGGCGCTGGCCGTCGGGGTGCTCGGGTGGGGCACGCTCCAGATCGTCGGCATCTTCTCCGGCGGCGCCCCCGTCACCGCCTCCGGCCGTGCGGCCGAGCACACCAAATGCGCCTCGCCCGCCTCCTCCGACAGGCCCGTCGGCTCCGAGAAGGCCACAGCGGGCGGCAGAAACGCTCTTCTCGGCAGCAAGCACGCCGCCGCGGCCGACGACGAGGGCACGGACACGGGCAAGAACAAGGACAAGGCCGCCGATGGCGGCAAACTCCCGGAGCCCGGCGACATCACGGTCAACGTCCTGAACGCCACCTCGCGCAGCGGCCTGGCCAAGGACACCGCCGACGAGCTGAAGAAGCGCGGCTTCAAGATCGGCAAGATCGGCAATGCCCCCGCCGAGTTCGACGGGAAGGTCAAAAGGGCTGGCATCCTCGTCGGCGCCCCCGGCTCCACCACCTCCGACCGGCTGCAAGTCCTGGGCACCCAGCTGGAGAACACCGATACGCGGTACGACGAGCGGAACGGCAAGGACATCGACCTCGTCCTCGGCAAGGGCTTCGAGCGCCTCACGAAGAAGAAGGCCGCCACCGCCGCCCTGGCCGAGCTGGCCGACTCACCCCGCCCGGGAAAGCC
>NZ_JADKMA010000321.1 GCF_017676365.1 Streptomyces oryzae | reverse complement strand
GCCGAAGCCCCGCCTGCGGCCACGGCCTCCCAAGCCGCAGACACGACGGCTCCCGGGCAGCCCCGCCCCGCCGCCGGCACGGCCCCGGCCCCCACGTCGCGTCCGGCGCACCCCACCAAGCGCCCGACAGCGCCGACGCAACCCCGCCCGGCTACGAAGAAGGCCGCCCCGGCGAACAGCCCGGCCCCGGCCGCTGATCCGCGCTTCGAGAACGGGCCGCTCGCGGTGGTCGACGCCGACGGCGGCCAGGTGCAGGCGTACTGCGTCGGCGGCCTGGTCCTGGACGTGCCCGCCAAGTCCCTCCCCGCCCTGATCGAGTGGGCCCTGGGCGAGGCCCGGCTCGGGCAGCCGAAGCTGTCCGGTCCTGGCAAGGACGCCGACCCGCTGCTCGTGCTCACCGAGGCCGCGCTGGAACGCTACGGCCTCCCGGCCACGCTGACGGAGGAAGAGCGGCTGGCCGGGCGCCTGCCGGAAGGCCACAAGGTCATCAAGCAGCTGGTCCGCGCCGACTGGATGCTGACCAAGCGGGGGTTCGGGCCGTGGGCGCGGATCTACCGCCCTGCCACCGGCTCGGAGCGGGCCTGCGTGCAGCTGTGCATCCCGTCCTGGCACGCGCTCGATGCCCGGCACTGGGGCGAGGCCGGGCAGCTCCCGCCGGCGGAACTGGCCCGCCTTCTGGGCGTGTACGCATCCCGGGTGATGACGCCCCGCGGCTCGACCGCCGTAACCGGCCTGGAGCTGATGACCGCACTGCACCCGCCGACCCGCGCCTCCGCGCCCGACGCGGACGGCAAGCGGCACTCCGAGCACAACCCCGGCAGCCTGGGGAAGGACCCGGTGGACTGCGCGCCGTGTGAGGCCCCCGACGGGCACCCGCTGCTGAAGGACCTGCCGCGCTTCCACGTCCGCGGCCCGGCGGAGAAGCTGTTCGAGGAGGCGTACGACTGGGCACGGCCGCTCACCGATGCCGAATGCCTGCGCCGCAACCTGGTCGGCATCGACGTGAACATGGCCTTCGCCGCCGGCGCCAACGGCCTGATCGTGGGACTCGGCGCGCCCACCCACGTCAAAGCGCCGGCATTCGACCCGAAGCTGCCCGGCTCGTGGCTGGTCGACCTCTCCCACGTCGACCTGTCGAGGGTGAAGGCGGGCAAGGAGTGGGTGGAGCTGGACGGCGGCCTGCTGCCCAGCCCGTTCACCCCCAAGGGCGAACGCCCCCAGGGCCCGGCCTGGTACGCGACCCCCACCGTCGCCTACGCCCAGGAACTCGGCTACGACGTCGCACCGGTCGAAGCCTGGGTCCGTTACGAGAACGGCCGCTACCTGGACGCCTGGTACCAGCGGCTGCGCGACGCGTACCTCACCACCATGGCCGACCTGGGCGTGCCCGCCGACCTGCCGCCGGAGCAGTTCCTGGCGGCGATGGACGGCCACCGGCAGCGTGACCCGCAGCTGGCAGTCGTGGTCTCCGCGATCAAAGCGACGGTGAAGGGCGGCCTGGGCAAGCTGCGCGAGCGGCCCCGGGGGGAGGGCTGGCGGCCCGGCCAGCCATGGCGGGCCCTGTCCCGGCCGACGTGGCGGCCGGACATCCGCG
This sequence comes from Streptomyces oryzae, assembly GCF_017676365.1. GTDB lineage: Bacteria > Actinomycetota > Actinomycetes > Streptomycetales > Streptomycetaceae > Streptomyces > Streptomyces oryzae. The sequence continues at coordinate 3,063 of NZ_JADKMA010000321.1, read as the reverse complement.
CGGCCGTCATCTCCCGCACGCGGGTCAACATGCACCGCAAGATCCTCAAGCACGCCGCTTTCACCGGACAGTACCCGGTCGCGATCCTCTCCGACTGTGCCGTGTACGCGGTCGACGGGGACAGCCCCCTGGACTTCCTGCCCTACCGTCAGGGCAAGCCGCTGCCGGGCGGGTTCAAGCTCGGGGTGAACCCCGGGCTGGTCAAGCACGAAGGCACCCAGAGCGTGCTGTGGGGCGAGGGCGTGAGAGAGCAGTTCGAGGCCCCGGAGCTCAACCTCGCCCGCTACATCAAGGACGGCACCGTCACCGACCACGACACCGGGGAGTAGACAGGCGATGGGCACGCTCGGGGACGGACTGGACCAGGCGGTGCAGAAGGCGTTCACCCGCCCGATCCCGAAATCGGCCGGCGCGCAGATGCGGTACCTGGTCAAGCAGCACAAAGGCAGAACCAAAGCCGTCGCCGAACTGCTCGGCATCTCCCAGCGCACCGTCGAGCGCTACGTGAAGAACCAGATCAAAAAACCCCGCAAGGACCTCGCGGCCCGCATGGAGACCGAGGTCAAAAAACGATGGCAGCCGCAGATCCGCGCCAAGGCCAAGGAACGGGCGGCCACCGCCACCGGCATCATCATCGACACCCGCGCCCGCCTCGGCTACACCGCCCCGATCGGCTCGACGGACCAGGACCGCATCCGCCACCTGACCGTCGCCCTTCCCCCCCAGTACGCCGCCCGCCTCTTCGACGCCCAGGAAGCCGGCGCCAACGACCAGCAACTGCAGCAGATCGCCGCCGAAGCCCTCAAGGAGGTGTACTTCCAGGACAACGGCCGCCGCGCCGGCCAACTCGAGGAAGTCCGCTTCACCAACATCGAGCACGTGGACTTCGAGCTGTAGCAGCCGACTGTGTCAGTTGGCCAGTGCGCAACCGCCTGGGCCGCGCCGGCGACCGCGCCTCCTGTGAGAACGGGGTGGAGCTGGTAGCGCCCGCGGCGCAGAAGCCAGGCCAGGCCGGCTTCCCGGCGCCGAGTTCAGCGGCGGTTCAGCCAGCCAGCCGAAGGGCGGGTCGGGTGTCGGGGACTGGGGCGTCCTCGCCGCCGTCCGGGTCTGGGTCGAAGTCGGTGCCTGTCCGGGCGTCTCGGGTCCGCGGGGGCCGGATGTCGCCTGTGGGGAAGTTCAGCGGCCACAGGAAGGTGTTCGGGTCCTTCAGGTGGTTGGCCATGTGGGCGAGCGACTCGTAGCCCGCCAGGAGCGGGTGGATGAGCACGGTGCCTTTGCGCTGCCGCTCGCTGAGGATGCCCTTGTCCCGCAGCTGCCCGATCGCCCGGGAGACGACGGACTGGGTCAGGCCGAGGCGTTCTGCGATGTCCTGCTGCCGGATGCGGACCAGGCCGCCGGGCTCCTGACGGGCGGTGAGGACGTCGAAGACGTCGCGGGCCGTCGGCGACAGGCAGGCGTTCGGAAGGACCTCGAAGATCTCCGGGTTGTGGAAACCAGGGACGGTGCTCATCGCGTGGCCTCGTTCCTCACAGTCGGGATGACGATCTCGTGCTCCAGCAGCGTCTTCTCCAGCGACTTCACCAACCGCCGCTGCTTCACACTGCCCCACCGGTAAGCGTAGAGCGGGTGGAGCCGGTACACCCCGCGCCGCTCCCTCCAGGTGAAGTTGTGACGGCTCAGCTGTCCGATCGCCCGGGAAACCTTCGACTGCGAGCAGCCGAACTTCTTGGCCAGGCTGGTCTGAGTCATCTGCACCAGCGCCTGGTCGTCGTGGTTGGTCGCCATATGGTCCAGGACGTCGCGCGACATCGTGGAGAACTTGAACTTCCACAAGTTCTCGTGGATCACCTGAGAGGCACTTAGGTGCCGACTGCCGTAGAAGACGTACGGCTTGACGTCCGGGTTCGTGCTGAAGGTGCCGCCCCTTTTGGCGAGCTTCTCGAACCTCTTCAGCAGGTCCCGCGCGGACTCCATGCCGTTGACGGTGTCCGAGGGTGGGGGCGCTGGAGCCAGTCGTGACGCCTCCGTCGGCGCCTCCGACCTGCGCCTCAAGGTCTGGGCCACGGGCTCTCCTTCATGATCGTTCGGGCGCATAACATAGCAGACCTGCCATGTTATGCAGGCGATCTATGCACGCGGCGGGCGTGTTTCTGGACAGGAACGTTCTAGTCACCTACGTGCATACATCTCGCCGCCCACGACCACGATCTATGCACCAAAGGTGCATGCATCGCCCACGTTTTCGCAGGTCAACGCGTCACCGCTATCTGATCTTTAGAGGCGCACCTCTGACCCGTTGCCAGACCCTCCAACCGATGCATGCATCAACGCGGCTGCGGCCCGGGCCAGTTGATGGGTCGCGTTGTTTCGGCAGTGGTTGGCCGCGTGAGTGTCCCGGAGGTCTATAGCGCAGCACGGGTGCTCCCTCAGGGGTTCGGTCTCATTCGTGACACGTGTGCGGTCTGCGCGCTGTCATGAGTGAGGCCGCGCGCTGCCAGGGCGTGGCCGGAGGGTCCCGCGAGATGCTCTGGGAGGCGGTGGGTGATGCCAGGACAGGGGAAGCCGACTGCCTTCGCTCGCCGGAGCTGGGTGACCCCCCGGGACCAGTAATGGGGGGTGATCGGAAACCGGTCCCGCTCCCTCAATGGTGCTGCTACCCGAGTCCAGAGTCTATCTCCACCCCAAAGTGAATCACATATCCCCTGAAAGCTCTCGGAGCCGAGGCCGAAATTCTCCCACCGCTGCCCTATGGCCACCCGAAAACAGCCTGACGTCCAGTCACCTCACCCCGCACTCCCTCCGCCCGGCCCCCACAATTTCCCCGACTGCCCGCCCCTTGCTCTTGTAGCCAAGGGCCCGCATATGCGGGCCCTTGGCGGGGGAGCGCAGCGACTCCGCCTGGCTGGTCCGGAGCGCAGCGGGGGACCAGCCGGTGTGGGGCGCAGCCCCACACCGCTCCGGGAGCGCAGCGGACGGAGCATCAACCCGGGAGCGCAGCGGACGGGTTGGTGTGGGACGCGCAGCGTCCCACCCGCGTTCCCGCGGAGCGGGAACGCACTGGCT
>NZ_JADKMA010000320.1 GCF_017676365.1 Streptomyces oryzae | reverse complement strand
CCTCATCCCCGACCTCCTCGGCGACGAGGCCGACCGTGACGACGCGCTCCTCGCCGACAGTGCCCGCCGAACAGCCCTGCTGCGCCAGCACGCGGCGGCCCTCGACGACCTGACCACCCTGACCGCCACCACCGTCCCCGACACGCTGACCCGCCCCGCTCACTGGTTGCCCGGCCCTCGGCCCGGGCAGCATGAGGCGGCGCGGCAGGCGCGGGGTATGCCGCGTGCGAAGACCACCGCGGGCGGCGGTGGCGGCGTCGGCGGGAGGAACAGCGATGAGCAGCGCACCGGGCGTGGAGGACGCGGCAAACGGAGCGGGGGAGCGGTACGCCGCAGCAACGGCACCGGTCAGTCGGGGCACCGCCCCACCGAGTGAGCGACCCGCGCCCGGCGGGCCGGCCGTGGAGGAGCCCGCTGCGGAGGGGGAGGTGACTGCCTCCGGGAGGGGTGATCCGGCAGAGGTGGCGAGGGCTGGGCGGGGCGGCTCTCGGCGGCGGGACCGGCAGGGGCTGGAGATGAGCGGGCTCGGGAACGGCGACGGAGCCGAGGAGGCGGCGGCGTGGTACGAGAGTGCGGTCGACTCGCTGCTGTTCTTCCGGGGTGATGTCGCCGAGTCTGTCGGTGCGTTGCGGCGAGTGGCGCCCGGGGCGCCGATGGGCCAGGCGTTCGCCGCGTATCTGGGGCTGCTCGGTACGGAGCACACCCAGGCGGTGGCCGCGGGCGAGGAGTTCGCGCGGTTCCGTGCCGGGGCGGATCACACCGCGTTCACCGAGCGCGAGCGGGCCCACTTGTGCGCGGCGTCCGTCTGGCTCGGTGGGGACATCGAGCGAGCGGGGGCGCTGCTGCGGGAGATCAACGTCTGCTGGCCGCGGGACACGCTGGCGCTGGCAGTCGGGCACCAGATCGACTTCTTCACCGGGAACGCCCCCTCGCTGCGCGACCGGATCGGCGGGGCGCTGACGGCCTGGGACGAGGAGGATCCGCACTACGGCCCGCTGCTGGGCATGTTCGGCTTCGGTCTGGAGGAGTCGGGACACTACGCGCGGGCGGAAGAGATGGCGGCGGCCGCTGTGGAGCGGCAGCCGGCCGACGTGTGGGGCGTCCACGCGGTCGTGCACACCTTCGAGATGCAGGGGCGCTTCGCGGAGGCATTCGTTATCTCGACGCCCGGACCCGGGACTGGGGCGCCAACAACATGATGGCGGTGCACAACTGGTGGCACTACGCCCTCTACGCGCTGGAGGCAGGCGATACGGGACGGGTGCTGGAGATCTACGACGCCGTGCTCGATCCCGGTTCCTCCGCGGGCCTGGTGCTGGAACTGCTGGATGCGGCCGCGCTGCTGTGGCGGCTCTATCTGGACGGGGACGAGGCGCGGCGCGCTGTCGGGGAGAGGTGGGGCCCGCTGGCCGATGCCTGGGCGGCGCGCGGCGATGGTCCTCACTACGCGTTCAACGACACCCACGCGGTGATGGCCTGTCTCGGGGCCGGCCGGGTGCGGGAGGCCGAGGCGCTGGTGGCCGACCGTACGGAGTGGGCGGATCGTCCGCATCCGGGCGTCACCAATCACACCATGACGGCCGAGATCGGGCTGCCGGTCTGCCGCGCGTTGATCGCCTTTGCGCGGGGGCGGTATGAGGAGGCCGTCGAGCTGTTGCTGCCACTGCGCGGGAGGCTCCATACGTTCGGCGGGAGCCATGCGCAACGGGACGCGGTGGAGCGCACGCTGGTCGAGGCCGCCCTGCGCGCCAGGCGCTTCGATCTGGCCCGCACCCTGCTGAGCGAACGGCTCAGCCTGCGCCCCACCAGTCCGTACAACTGGCTCGGACAAGCCCGTCTCGCCGACGAGTTGGGCAGGGCAGCGCTGGCCGCCACCGCACGTGACAAGGCCATGGACCTCGCCGCTCCCGGTAAAAGGGCGCTCGCTCAGGCGGGAACCCCCGGTGCGGCAGGCGCAATTGCCCCAAGGCCCGCGGACGGCTGAGGGGGGAGGAGCCAGACAGACGGCGGTGGCTGGTGGCTCGCCTGCGCTCAGCGGCGCCGGGCCGCCGGGCGTGCGCCTGCGGGGTCGGACAGTGCTCCGGCGCACAACTGCCGGTTGTATGAAGAATGTGGGCCGGTCATTCGGTCGCTGGAAAGGCGGGCAAGTCCCTTTGTGACGTGATTGCGGCAGCGTAATCACCGGCGAAAGGGGCGGGAATTGCCCGATGCTTGGTATTTGCTGCGCCCACCGCATTCCCGGTCCGCTGTCGGGGAGCGGCTGCGGGAGATGCGATCGCGGGGTCGGGCGGCTCTGACGGCAGGAGTTGTGGCCGGCCTCGCCGCCGCGCGGGACATGCGGGACGACGGCCCGCCGTGGGCGCAGGTCAATCTGGCTCTGGAGCAGGACGAGCGGGCCCGCGCGCATTTCTGTGCGGAACTGGGCGTGGTGGCACGCGAATTCCTTGGCGCAGAGCGGGCGCGCAACTTCTTCTTCATGCACAAGGCCCCCGGAATGCGGGTCCGCTTCCAGGCGCCCGGGGCTGACGACGCGGCACCGTTGCGGGCCGAGTTGCTACGGCGGCTCGCCCGGTGTGCAGGGACCGGGACGCGGCCGGTGTGCGTGGTGTACGAGCCGGAGCAGTATCTCTTCGGCGGGCCGGCGTCGATGGCGTACGTGCACGACCTGTTCACCCTCGATTCGTTCGCCTGGCTGGACCACCATGTCGCGCACGCCGGTCGTGAGGGCCAGTTGACGGCCTGGCGCCATTCGCTGTTGCTGCTGCGGGAGCTGTTCGCCGGGCTGGGCATCGTCGGCTGGGAGCACCGCGGGGTGTGGCAGGCCCTGAGCGGCGAGGCCGGGCGCGGGCTGAGAGGTGCGGCGGCGGGCGTCGACCCTGCGGCACGGCAGCAGGCCGCCGCCGGCATCGTCGCGTACTGGCGCGCGTCCCGCGAAGAGGCCCTGCGCGCCTTCCCCGCGAAGCGCCGTCCCGCGCTGATCCGGCACGCCGACGCGGTCCGCCAGGCGGCCACCCGTTGGCGCCAGGGGTACTTCGAGGCGGGTGGGGCGACGATGGGGCCGCGTACGGCTGCCGCGTACTTCACCGTCTTCCACTGGAACCGCGGCCGGCTGTCCCCCGCTCGCCAGAGCATTCTGACCGACGCGCTGGCGACCGAGGGAGGTGTTTCCCGTGCGGGCACGCCGACCGGACGCTGACGTCGCCCTCACGAGCCGCGGGCCGGACCGCCCGCAAGACCCGCAACACCCGCCCCGCCCGCAATGCGGGGGCCCGGCCGTTCCGGTGCCCCGCGCGTTGCCGCTGGACGGCTTCCCCGCGGTGTCGCCCTACTCGCCGGAACGTACCGACCAGTCGGTCTCTCTCGGATCGACCGCTCTCCTGCGGGTGGCGGGTGTCCCGGTGGAGCAGTGGTGCCGGGCCGGGAGCCCGGAGCTGTTCCGGCGGGCGGACGAACTGGCCGACCGGCGCGGGCGGATCGCCGAGCGCGCCCGGGCGGCGAGTGTGCGGCTCGGCGATGAGATCGTTCCGGACCGGCGGCTGACGACGGCGGACCGGCGCGCAGCGCTGACCCTGCGGCGCCGGCTGCACTCGGGCGACGTCCCCGAAGACCTTCCGGCCGTCCTCCCCGACCCCGGGATCCTCGCGGCCATCGACCCGGATCTGGTACGGGAGTTGCGGGAACTCGGCGACGAGACGGCGGCGCTCCGGGTCTCGTACGGCGCGTTCGGGCGCGAGGTCGCCGCGGAGCGGGAGCGGACGAGCCTGGCGCTGCTGGGGCTGGCCCGCACCGACCCTGCGCTGGGCAGCCTCGTGGAGGAGGCCGCGCCGGGCGCCGTACGGGATCTGGAGCGGCGCGCCGCGGCGGGTGAGCCCTGGTGCGGCAAGCGGCAGCGCAAGCGCGTCTGCTATCTGTGGCGCGCGCTGGGGCGGGCCGCGGCGAAGACGACCCCACGCGGCTGGGCGGGTCAACTGGCCGTCCTTCCTGTGCGGGCCGACGCCGCCGGACAGCAGGGCGGACTGCTGCCGGAGCCGGGCTGGGGCTGGGCGCTGGGCGAGGTGGCCGCGCGGCGGACCGAGAACGTGCACTGGCTGTGGCTGCGGCTCCGTGATCTGGATCTGTCCGCCGCGGGCCCACAGATGCTCCTCGCGCCCGCGCCGCTGCGGCACACCAGTGGCGCCCCCGGTGCGGGAGAGCTGCACGTCTGTGTCGTCGATCCGCGGCCCGACGGCGGCGGGCGGCTGCGACGGCTCACCCTGCGCCGTACGCCCATGCTGGAGGCGGTGCTCAACTTCCTCGAACCGGCGCCCCGCACCCTGGGCGCTCTCGAGGCGAGTCTCGCGCCGCCGTCCTCGCGTCCGGTGCTGCGGGCCTTCCTGGCACACCTTCACTGTCTCGGCGTGCTGCAGGTCTGTGGCGTCCCTGAAGCCCGCCGGCTCCACTGGACGATGCAGGCTCCGGGGCCGCGCATTCCGCTCCAGGGTGAGGCGGCACGGGGCTCGTTCCTCGACTCGTACCGCAAACTGGAGCCTGCTGCACGCACGTTGAGTTCCCCCGCATCCGTACGAGGCCTGCCCCCGCAGGCCGCCGTGCGGGACGTGCACGCTGTCGCCGAGGGCCTGGCCCTGGCGCGGCGGGTCGCGGCGCTGTGCGAGGCGGACGCGGGGACGGACGGGAAGGCGGCGGGGCAGGAGGGGCCG
>NZ_JADKMA010000031.1 GCF_017676365.1 Streptomyces oryzae | reverse complement strand
CTCAGTGACAGTCTCTTTCGGCGTGCCGTCGAACGCTCCACCGGCACCGCTCCGCCCGCGGCGGAGGCAGTCGGTGCTGCGCCCACCTGGGACACCGGACGGGTCCTCGAGGAGGCGGAGCAGTTCATCGACCTGTTCTACGGGGAGGGCGAGGGGCGGGACGGCTCGGCAGCACAGCGGATGGCCGAGATCCGCGCCGAGGTGGCCGACACCGGCACCTACACCCACACCGCGGCGGAGCTGACCTTCGGCGCGCGGGTGGCCTGGCGCAACAGCAACCGCTGCATCGGCAGGCTGTACTGGCGCAGCCTGCGGGTGCGGGACAGGCGCTCCACCCGGGATGCCGCTGACATCGCAGCCGAGTCGGTCAAGCACCTGACCGAGGCGGGCGGCGGCGGGCGGATCCGGCCCACCATCACGGTGTTCGCACCGGACCGGCCCGGGGCCCCTGGCCCCCGCTTCCACAACGAACAGCTCATCCGCTACGCGGGCTACACCCGCCCGGACGGCAGTGTCCTCGGCGATCCGCTGAACACCGGGATCACCGAGCTGGCGCTGCGGCACGGGTGGCGGGGCGGGCCCGGGACCCGGTTCGATGTGCTGCCGCTGGTGATCGAGACCCAACGGGACGGGATCGAGCTGTTCGAGCTGCCGCCTGAGGCGGTGCTGGAGGTCGAGCTGTCCCACCCCCGCTATCCCTGGTTCGCCGGGCTGGGGCTGCGCTGGCACGCGGTGCCGGTGATCTCGGCCATGGACCTGGAGATCGGCGGTGTCCGCTACCCGGCGGCGCCGTTCAACGGCTGGTACATGGGCACCGAGATCGGCGCACGGAACTTCGGTGACACCGAGCGCTACGACATGCTGCCGGTGGTCGCCTCGAAGATGGCGCTGGACACCAGCTCCGACGCCTCGCTGTGGCGGGACCGGGCGCTGGTCGAGCTGAACGTGGCCGTGCTGCACTCCTTCGCCAGGGCCGGGGTCAAGATCACCGACCACCACACCGAGGCCAAGCGGTTCCTCACCCACGTCGAGCGCGAGGAAGAGGCCGGCCGCAGCTGCCCCACCGACTGGTCGTGGATCGTGCCGCCGATCTCCGGCTCGGCCACCCTCGTCTTCCACCGCTACTACGACGAAGGGGACCTGCGCCCCAACTATCTGCGCAGGGAGTGCCCCGTCACGGGACAGCAGCACCCCGCGGCGCACCCCGCCGAGGACCACCCCGCGCCAGACGGTCCACAGCCCCCAGGAGGTATCACCGGATGACGCGGGAAACCGGACCCGCCGACCCCATCGCGGTCGTCGGGATGGGATGTCGTGTGCCCGGAGCCGCCGGGCCGGACCAGCTGTGGGCCAATCTGACCGCGGGGACCGACAGCGTGGCCGCGCCGTCGGCGAGCCGGCGCACCGCCGCCGTACCGACCGGTCCCGGGCTGCCCGAGCAGGGCGGATTCCTGGACTCGGTGGACGAGTTCGACGCGGACTTCTTCGGCATCCCGGCCCGCGAGGCGGTGGCCATGGACCCGCAGCAGCGGCTGGCCCTGGAGCTGGCCTGGGAGGCGATGGAGGACGCCGGCATCGTCCCCGGCGAACTGCGCCGGCAGCCGGTCGGCGTGTTCGTCGGATCCCTCTCGGACGACTACGCCCTGCTGGTCTCCCGCGGCGGAGCCCGGGAGCTGTCCCACCACGCGATGACCGGACTCCAGCGCAGCGTGATCGCCAACCGGGTCTCGCACCACCTCGGCGTGCGCGGCCCCAGCCTGCTGGTCGACACGGGACAGTCCTCCTCGCTGGTCTCGGTCCACCTGGCGTGCGCGAGCCTGCGCGCAGGCGAGTGCGAGCTGGCACTGGCCGGCGGGGTGAACCTGGCACTGGCGCCGGACACCCAACTGGCCGCGGCCCGGATGGGAGTGCTCTCGCGGCGCGGCCGGTGCCGGGTCTTCGACCGGGACGCCGACGGGTTCGTACGGGGCGAAGGCGGCGCTCTGGTCGTGCTCAAGCCACTCGCCGCGGCGCTCGCCGACGGCGACCGGGTGTACTGCGTGATCCGGGCCGGCGCGGTCAACCACGACGGCGCGGGCGAGGAGATGGCAGCGCCCGACCGGCGGGCCCAGGTGGAACTCATCAGGTCGGCTCACCGGGCCGCCGGAGTGCGGCCGGCCGAGGTGCAGTACGTGGAACTCCACGGCACCGGCACCCCCGCGGGCGACGAGGCCGAAGCACACGCACTCGGCGAGGTGTTCGCCGGCCGCGCGGCAGGCCCGCTGCCGGTGGGCTCGGTGAAGACCAACATCGGCCACTTGGAGGGCGCCGCCGGGGTGGCGGGGCTGGTCAAGACCGTACTGGCGCTGCACCACCGGAAGCTGCCCGGCAGCCTGCACTTCACCGCACCCCCGGACCGGCTGCCGCTGGAGAGCCTGGGCCTCTCGGTCCTGACCCGCACCTCCGCGTGGCCGGACCCGGACGCGCCGCCGGTCGCGGGCGTCAGCTCGTTCGGCATGGGCGGCACCAACTGCCATGTCGTCCTCACCGGGCACGGGAGCCACGAGCCGGCGCCGGGTGCGGACAGCGCGGCGCCGCTGCCGTACGCGCTCTCGGCGAGGACCCCAGAAGCGCTCGCCCGGGCCGCCCGCGAGCTGCGCACGTACGTGGCGGAACGGCCCGGACTCCGCTGCCTCGACGTGGCCTTCACGCTCGCCACCGCGCGCACCGCGCACCCCTGCCGTGCGGTCCTCTTCGCCCGCGACCGGGCCGGACTGCTCAGCCGCCTGGACGAGCTGTCCGACGCTGCCGGGGCGGTGCGGACCGAGGCAGCGGACTCCGCTGTTCCCGCGCAGGTCCGGCAGTCGGCCGACCGCTTCCTGGCCGGTGAACAGGTGGACTGGGCCGAGGTGTTCGCGGGGCACACGCCGCGGCGGGTGCCGCTGCCCACCTACCCTTTCCAGCGCCGCCGGTACTGGCCCGCCGAGCTGGAGACCACGGCGCCGGGGACCACGGAACCGGAGACCACGGCGCCGGAGAGCGGGCCGGTCGCCGCCCCCGCCGCCGGGGAAGCAGCGTCGCTGGGCACGGTGCTCGACCTGGCCGCCAGGGTGCTGGGGGAGACCGTGGCGCCCGATGTGCCGTTCCGCGACCAGGGCTTCGACTCGATGATGGGCCTGGAGCTGCGGGATCTCGTCGAGGAGCAGATCGGCGCCGACCTGCCGGTCTCCCTGCTCTACGACCACCCCACCCCCACCGCCCTCGCCGAGCACCTCGCGGAGACGGCGCGCGCGGAGCCCGAGCCCGCCGCCGTCCCGGCAGCAGCTCCCGACGAGGCCGACGACCCCGTCGTGATCGTCGGCATGGGGTGCAGATTCCCCGGCGGGGTGCGGACACCGGACGACCTGTGGCAGCTCATGGCCGACCGCCGCGACGCCATCACCCCGCCGCCCGCCGAGCGCGGCTGGGAGCGGATGGGGGTGACCGGTCTGCGCCCCGGCGGGTTCCTGGAAGAGATCGACCGCTTCGACGCGGAGTTCTTCGGCATCTCCCCCCGGGAGGCCGCCGCCATGGACCCGCAGCAGCGGCTGTTCCTCGAAGTGGCATGGGAGGCCATCGAGCGGGCCGGGATCGTGCCCGGAACGCTGCGCTCCACCCGGACCGCGGTCTTCGCGGGCGCCACAGCACAGGACTACGGCGCCCGGCTGCACGAACAGGCCGACGCGGCCGGGGGCTTCCTGCTCACCGGCGGCACCCCCAGTGTCCTGTCCGGCAGGCTCGCGTACGTACTCGGCCTCGGCGGCCCCGCGATCACCGTCGACACGGCCTGCTCCTCCTCGCTGGCCGCCGTGCACCTGGCCTGCCGGTCGCTGCGCAGCGGGGAGAGCTCGCTGGCCCTCGCCGGCGGGGTCACCGTGATGCCGCTGCCGGGGATGTTCACCGAGTTCGCGCGGCAGGGCGGGCTGTCGGCCGACGGGCGCTGCCGGGCCTTCGCGGCGGACGCCGACGGCACCGGCTGGGCCGAGGGTGCGGGCGCCGTGGTGCTGGAGCGGCTCTCCGACGCGCGGCGCAACGGGCACCCGGTGCTGGCGGTGGTGCGCGGCTCGGCGCTCAACTCCGACGGCGCGAGCAACGGGCTGACCGCGCCCAGCGGTCTGGCCCAGCGGCAGGTGATAGCCGAGGCGCTCGCCGACGCGGGCGTCGGCCCGCACGACGTGGACGCTGTCGAGGCGCACGGCACGGGCACCGCGCTGGGCGACCCCATCGAGGCGACCGCGCTGCTGGCCGCCTACGGCGCGGGACGGCCCGCCAGTCGGCCGCTGCTGCTCGGCTCGGTCAAGTCCAACATCGGCCACACCCAGGCAGCCGCCGGACTTGCCGGGCTGATCAAAATGGTGCTGGCGCTGCGGCACGGTGAACTCCCCGCCACCCTGCACGCCGAGCGGCCCTCCCCGCACATCGACTGGGCCGCCGGCGGGCTGGAGCTGCTGACACAGGCGGTGCCGTGGCCGCGGACCGATCGCCCGCGCCGGGCCGCCGTCTCCTCCTTCGGGATCAGCGGCACCAACGGGCACGTCGTCCTCGAACAGCCGCCGCAGACGGACGGGCAGTTGGCCGACGAGCAGCAGGCCGACAGGCAGTCGGCCGGCGCGCCGGAGCCGGGTGCCGGGCTGCCTGGAGCCGAGTCGTCGGGGTCCGAGCTGCTGGGTGCCGAGTCGCCGGGGGCCGAGGCCCCGGTGGTGCTCGCCCTCTCCGCCCGCACCGAGCCGGCGCTGCGCGACCAGGCCGCCCGGCTGCACGCCCAGTTGACCGCCGGCACCGACTGGAACCCGGCCGACGTGGCGCACTCGCTGCTGACCACCCGCACTCGTTTCCCGCGCCGCGCCGCCGTCACCGGCACCGCTCGCGAGCAGCTGCTGCGCGGGCTGGCGGCTCTCGCGGAAGGTGGCCTGGACCCTTCCGTGGTGCTGGGCAGCGCACTGGAGGAGCACCGTCCGGTCTTCGTGTTCGGCGGCCAGGGGGCGCAGTGGGCCGGTATGGGCCGCGAACTGCTCGACTCCGCACCCGCGTTCGCCGAGTCGGTCGCCCGGTGCGAGCGCGCGCTCGCCGCCCACGTGGACTGGAGCCTGACCGGAGTGCTGCGCGGCGACCCCGGGCAGCCGGGGCTCGACCGGGTCGACGTGGTGCAGCCGGTGCTGTTCGCCACCATGGTCGCGCTGGCCGAACTGTGGCGGGCCCACGGCGTGGAGCCGGCCGCCGTGGTCGGGAACAGCCAGGGCGAGATCGCCGCCGCCTGCGTCGCCGGGGCGCTGAGCCTGGACGACGCCGCGCTGGTCGTCGCCCGCCGCTCGCGGGCCCTGGTGGCACTGGCCGGGCGCGGTGCGATGGCCTCCGTCGCGCTGCCCACGGACCAGGTGCTCCCGCTGCTGTCCGAGTGGGGGGAGAAGGTGTCGGTCGCCGTACGTAACGGCCCCAACGCCACCACCGTTTCCGGTGAACCCGAGGCGGTCGCCGCGCTCGTGGAGCGGTGCGTCGCGGACGGGGTACGCGCCAAGGTCATCGCGGTCGACTACGCGTCACACTCCGCGCACGTCGCCGAGCTGCGGGAACAGCTGCTCGCCGAACTCGCCGGTGTCACCCCCCGGGTGCCCGCCGTGCCGCTGATGTCCACGGTGGACGCCGGCTTCGTTGCGGACGCCGGTCTCGACGCCGACTACTGGTACCGCAACCTCCGCCAGATGGTGCGCTTCGACGAGGCGGTCGGCGCGCTCCTCGCCGCAGGGCACCACACCTTCATCGAACTGAGCCCCCACCCGGTGGCACTGTCCGGCATCGCCGAGTGCGCGGACGAGGCAGCCACTCCCGTCACTCTCGTGGAGTCGCTGACCCGCGACGAAGGCGGCCTCGAGCGGTTCCTGCGCTCCCTGGCGAAAGCGGACGCGCACGGGCTTCCGGTGGACTGGTCCACGTCCGTACGCGGCAGCGCGGTCCCGCTGCCCACCTACCCCTTCCAGCGGGAGTCGCACTGGCTGACAGCCCCCGCGGGCGCCGGTGACCTCGCGGCAGTGGGACTGGAGGCGGCCGCGCACCCGTTGCTGGGCGCCACCGTCGAGATCGCCGAGGGGGGCGGGGCCGTACTGACCGGAAGCCTCTCCCTCGACGGCACGCCCTGGCTGGCCGACCACGCCGTGCTCGACACCGTCGTGCTGCCCGGAACGGCGTGCCTCGAACTGGTGCTGTGCGCCGCCCGCAGGACCGGCTGCCCCGGAGTCGCCGAACTGGTGCTGGACGCCCCCGTCGTGCTGCCCGCGCAGGGCGCGCTGCGCATCCAGCTGGTGGTGGCCGAACCGGACGAGAGGGGCCGCCGTACGGTGACGGTGCACAGCCGCGCCGACGAGGACGGCGCGGTGTGGACGCGGCACGCCACGGCGCTGGTGGAACCCGGCGCGGCCGGCGAGCCGTCCCGCACGGGCGCATGGCCGCCTCCCGAGGCGACCGCCGTACCGGTGGCCGGGCACTACGAGCGGCTGCGGTCGGTCGGCCTGGAGTACGGGCCCGTCTTCCGCGGTCTGCGCTCGGCCTGGACCGACGGCGAGGACCTGTGGCTGGAGGTCGCGCTGCCGGACGGCTCCGACGGCTCCGACGGCTCGCCGCAGGGATTCGGCCTGCACCCCGCGCTGCTGGATGCCGCGCTGCACGGGATCTGGCTGCGCGAAGCCGACGACGGGACCTGCAAACTCCCCTTCTCCTGGGCCGGGGTGCGGCTCTTCGACAACGCCGCGACCGCCCTGCGGGTACGGCTGGCACCCGCGGACGAGGACGGCGCCGTGGCGCTTTCGGCATGGGACGAGGACGGGGCGCCGGTCCTCACCGTCGACCACCTCGCGCTGCGCCCGGTCGCACCCGAGCTGCTCACCGGCTCCGCCGGGCTGTTCGCACCGGACTGGACCGAGGTCGCCGAAGCGGGTGACCGGCCCACCGGCACCGAGCCGCCCACCCCCCTCGTGCTCGGTGCCGAACTGCCCGCAGAGGTCCCCTCCGTGGCCGTACTCGGCTGCCCGGCCGGGCAGGAACCCGCGGCGGCGGCCACGCGCGTACTCGACGTGGTACGCGCCTGGGTACGCGAGGAGCGGTTCTCCGCCTCCCGTCTCGCGGTGGTGACCACGGGCGGCGACGGGGAGCTGTCCGACCCCGGGCACGCGGCCGTGTGGGGCCTGGTGCGGTCGGCGCAGACCGAGAACCCCGGACGGTTCCTGCTCCTGGACGCCGACGGGGCCGACCCGGACCCGGCGCGGGTCACCGCGGCGGTCGCCACCGGCGAGGACCAACTGCGCGAGCGGAACGGCACGTTCTCCACCCCCGCGCTGCGCCGTTCGGCGGGGCAGGAGCCGGGCGCCGGCAGCCCGCTCGGCGGCACCGTGCTGATCACCGGCGGCACCGGCGGACTCGGCGCGCTCGTCGCCCGCCGCCTGGTGACCACGCACGGCGTCCGCCGCCTGCTGCTGCTCAGCAGGCGCGGCCCCGGGGCCCCAGGCGCCGCCGCGCTGGTCGCCGAGCTGACCGCCCTCGGTGCCGAGGCCGAGGCGGTGGCCTGCGACGCGGCCGACCGTACGGCCCTGGCAAGGGTGCTTCGCACCATCCCCGAGGAGCATCCGCTGACCGGGGTGGTGCACGCCGCCGGGGTGCTCGACGACGGGCTGGTGTCCACCATGGACGCCGCGGCGCTCGACCGCGTGATGCGGCCCAAGGCGGCAGCGGCACTGGCACTGCACGAACTGACGGCGAAGATCCCGACGGTCGCCGTCTTCGTGCTGTTCTCCTCGGTCGCCGGGCTGCTCGGCACCGCGGGACAGGCCAACTACGCGGCGGCCAACGGAGTCCTCGACGCGCTGGCCCGCACGCGGCAAGCGCAGGGACTGCCCGCCACCTCGATCGCCTGGGGGCTGTGGTCCCAGCGCAGCGGGATGACCGGCCAGCTGGACGAGACCGCGATCCGCAGGCTCGCCGCCGCGGGCATCGGGGAGCTGGACACCGACACCGGGCTGCGGCTGTTCGACGCGGCGCTGCGCGCCCAGGCACCGCTGGTCGTGGCGGCCCGGCTGCACGGCACCGGCGGCTCCGGCATGCTGCGCGGGATCGCGCCCGCGCGTCCGCGCCCGGCGGTACGGCAGGCCCCGGCGCGCTCGGTGACCGACGAACTGTCGGGCCTGCCCGTCGCCCAGCAGCGCGAGCGGATGGTCGCCCTCGTCAGCGAGCACACCGCGGCCGCGCTGGGACACAGCACGCCCGAAGCGGTCGATGCGACCGCCTCGTTCAAGGCGCTCGGCTGCGACTCCCTCATCGCCGTCGAGGTGCGCAACCGGCTGGCGGCGCTGACCGGGCTGCGGCTGCCCGCGACCGTCGTCTTCAGCCACCCCACCCCCGCGCAGCTCGCCGACCGGCTGCTCGACCAGCTGGGGCTGACCGGCCAGGCACAGCCGGCCGGGGGCGACGAGCCGGCCGCGACCCCCGACGCCCCGGCCGCGACCCCCGACGACTCCGGCGGGGCGCAGCAGCCGCCGCGCATGCCGCAGGAGCCGCAGCGCACCGGCGCCGAGGAGATCGCACACATCCTGACCGAAGCGGACGTCACCGAGCTGTTCGAGTTGATCGACTCCGACCCCGACCCCGGCATCGACACCGGCCGACCCGACGGCTCCGATGCGGCGGTCTTCCTCAAAGGGGGCTCCGATGGCCGATGAGAACGAGCTCGTCGCCTACCTGCGCCGGGCGACGGCCAAGCTGCAGCAGACCCGGCAGCGGCTGCACGCCGTCACCGAGGCCGCACACGAGCCCATCGCGATCGTCTCCATGGGCTGCCGGTACCCCGGCGGGGTGCGCAGCCCCGAAGACCTGTGGCGGCTGGTGACCGAGGAGACCGACGCCGTCGGCGGGCTCCCCGAGGACCGCGGCTGGGACATCGCGGCCCTCGTCGATCCCGAGCCGGGAGTACCGGGCCGCACCTACGCGAGCGCCGGCGGCTTCCTCGACGACCCCTTCGGGTTCGACCCGGTGTTCTTCGGTATCAGCCCGCGCGAGGCGGCGGCCATGCACCCGCAGCAGCGGCTGCTGCTGGAGATCTCCTGGGAGCTGCTGGAGCGCGCGGGCATCGACCCCGACTCGCTGCGCTCCAGCGCCACCGCCGTCTTCGTCGGCGCGATGGGCGACCAGTACGGGCCGCGGCTGGGGGAGGCGGACCAGGAGTCGGCCGGCTATCTGCTGACGGGCACCGAACTCAGCGTCGCCTCCGGCCGGCTGGCGTTCCGGTACGGACTGCACGGTCAGGCCGTCACCGTGGACACCGCCTGCTCGTCCTCGCTGGTGGCCGTGCACCAGGCGGTGCGGGCGCTGCGGCTGCGGGAGTGCGATCTGGCCATGGCGGGTGGCGCGACGGTGATGACCTCGCCCGGGGTGTTCGTCGAGTTCGCCCAGCAGCGCGGGCTGTCCAGGGACGGCCGGTGCAAGTCATACGCCGCAGCGGCGGACGGCACCGGCTGGGCCGAGGGCGCAGGGCTGCTGCTGCTCGAACGGCTCTCCGACGCCCGGCGGAACGGGCACCAGGTGCTGGCCCTGGTGCGGGGTGGCGCCGTCAACTCCGACGGCGCCAGCAACGGGCTCACCGCGCCGAGCGGCCCCGCACAGCAGCGGCTCATCGCCGACGCGCTCGCCGACGCGCGGCTCGCCCCCGCCGACGTCGACCTGGTCGAGGGGCACGGCACCGGCACCACCCTCGGCGACCCGATCGAGGTGGAGGCGCTGCGCGCGGGCTACGCCGAGCGCCCCGCCGGCCGGCCGCTGTGGCTGGGCTCGCTGAAGTCGAACATCGGCCACGCGCAGGCCGCGGCCGGTGTGGCCGGCGTGATCAAGACGGTCATGGCGCTGCGGCACGGGGTACTGCCGCGCACCTTGCACGTCGACCGCCCCACCGACGAGGTCGACTGGGCGGACGGCCCGGTACGGCTGCTCACCGAGGCACAGCCCTGGCCCGACCGCGACGCACCCCGCCGCGCCGCCGTCTCGGCGTTCGGCATCAGCGGCACCAATGCGCACGTGATCCTCGAACAGGCCGATGGCCAGGGGCAGTCGGGTGAGCTCGGGCAGGCCGACAGCGGTGAACAGTCCGGTGAGCTCGGGCAGGCCGGTGAGGGTGCGTCGGTGGGCGTGAGGGCTGCCGACGGGTTGCCGGTTGTGCTGTCGGCCGCGACTCCGTCCGCGCTGCGGCGTGTGGCCGGGGATCTCGCCGGGCACCTGCGCGACCACCCGGAGACGGGCCTGGCTGATGTGGCCTACACGCTGGCCGTCGGCCGGGCCGCGCTCCGCCACCGGCGGGCGATTCTCGCCGCCGACCGCGACGATCTGCTGCGGCGGCTGTCCGAACCCGCGGAACCCGGCGCCGGGGCAGCGGTGGTGTTCGCGTTCGACGCGGGCGTCCCCGAGGCCGAGGCCGCGGCCCGGTTGGCGGAACTGCTGGAGACCGAGCCCGCCGCCGCTGCTTTCGCGGCCGAGTGCGGCGATGCCGCGCCCGCCTTCACCCTGCTGTACACGCTGGCCCGGCTGCGGCTGAGCTGGGGGCTTGCCCCACAGGCCGCGTACGCGTGCCGCAGGTCGGCCGGGATCGCCTACGCGGTCGCCGGAGCGTGCGACCTGGCGACGGCCCGCCGGGTGTGGGACGGCCCGAAGACGCCGGTCGAGCCCGCCGGTTCCGCTTTCCCCGTCCATCCGCTGTCCGAACTGCCCGGTGACGCGGTGGCGTTGGCCGACGAGTCCCCGGCCGAGTCGCTGTGCCGGGCCTGGGAGGCGGGAGCCACCCCCGACTGGAACGCCGTGTACGCGCAGCGGCCGGCGCGGCGCGTCGTCCTGCCGACGTACCCGTTCGAGACCGCGATGTACCGGCTGGCCGCCACCGGGCGGCACTCGGCGTCGGCGCCGCCCAGGACGGCGGCCGAGGCGGACGCCGGGGTGCCGGGCGCGGTGGCGGTGCACGCCCGCGAGGTGGCCGTCACCGGGACCGAACCGTTCCTCGCCGAGCACCTGGTCCGGGGCGTTCCGGCCCTCTCGGCCGCCGCGGGGAGCCTGCTGGGGCTGTCGGCCCTGCGGGCGCTGGACCCCGGCGTCACCGGGCTGCGGCGGGTCACCTTCGACCGGCTGTGCGAGGTGCCGGGTCAGCGGACGCTGTCGGTGACCGCGAAGGCGGCCGACGGGGGCCGGTTCGAGATCACCGCCGACGGCGTCACCTACAGCGCGGGCAGCGCGCTCACCGGCCCGGCCGGCACCCCCGAAGCCGCTTCCGCCAAGGAGCCGGTCCGTGTCGCCGGGGGAACGGTGGTCGGGCACGCCGACTGCTACGACCTGCTGCGCGCGGGCGGCCTGGACCACGGCCCCGGCCTGCGCGGTCTGCGCCGGGTCACCGTCGGGGACGGCGCGGCCGTCGCGGAACTCACGGCACCGACCGGCGGTACCGCGTTCGAACGTGAGGCGGCGCTCCTCGACCTGGCGCTCCAGGCCGCAGCCGTGTCCGTCCTGCACACGGCCGAGCCGGGCACCCTGCTGCTGCCGGTCGCGGTGGACACTCTCGTACTCGACGGCGCCGCCGACACCGCCACCACGGCCCACGTACGGACCTCCGCCGCACCGGGCGGCGTCACCGCCGACATCCAGCTCCTCGACCAGCACGGAAAGACCCTGGTCCGCCTCGACGGTGCGGTGCTGCGCACGGTGGGCGACACCGAGGCGGCAGCCGACCGCGGTGCAGCGCTGGTCGCCCGGCACTGGGAGCCCGGCCCGGACCTCGCCGCGCCCGGACCACTGAGCGGCACCTGCCTCGTCTTCGGCGACTCCCCGGTCCTCGGCGATTCCGCGGCGGGTTCCGCGCACGCCGGGGTGGGCGAACAGGTCGTGACGGTCGCCGCCGGTGCGGACTTCCGCCGGGTGGACCGGCTGCGCTACGAGATCGCACCCGGCCGCGCCGAGCACTACTCCCGGCTGCTGGATGCCCTCGCCCGGGACGGCCTCCGCCCGGACCGGGTGCTCCACACATGGGCGCGGGGCGCGGACCCGGACACGGTTGCGGAGGGCGACGTGGACCGCGGGGTCCGCTCGCTGGTGCATCTGTGCAGGGCGTTGCCGGCCATCGCACCGTCGGCGCCGGTGCGGATCGTGATGGCGCACGACGGTGCGCCGTCCGCGCTCGGGCTCGACGGGGCAGCCCGCACCCTGAACGCGGAGGACCCGCGGCTGCGGATCAGCGTGGTCGAGGGCCCGGACGAGGTGCTGCCCGCCGAGTTCGCCGCGACCGACCCGGTGGTGCGCCACCGCGACGGAGTGCGCCGGCTGCGCCGGTACCGTCGGGCCGCGGCCGGCGGAGCGCGCTGGGCGCCCCGCGACGGCGGGGTGTACCTCGTCACCGGCGGCGCCGGCGGTGTCGGTCTGAGCATCGCCGCGAGCCTCGCCGACCGGGCTCGCGTCCACCTGGTGCTGACCGGCCGCTCCGCCGAGCCGCGGCCCCGGGCACGCGCCGCCATCGACGAACTGGCGGGCAGCGCACTGTCGGTGACCTACCACCAGACCGACGTCACCGACCAGGCGCAGGTCGAGGCCCTGGTGGCGCGGGTGCGGGCCGAGCACGGCGGCGTCAACGGAGTGGTGCACGCCGCCGGCGTACTGCGGGACGCGCTGCTGGCCGACATCACCGACGCGGATCTCGATGCCGTACTGGCGCCCAAGGTGCGCGGTGCCGAGGTGCTGCACGCGGCCACCCTGGACGAACCGCTGGAGTTCTTCGCGCTGTTCACCTCCGTCGCCGGGGTCGTCGGCAATCCCGGCCAGACCGGCTACGCCTACGCCAACGCCGTACTGGACGCCATGGCGGAGCGGCGTGCCGCCTCCGGCGCGCCCGGCCACAGCGTGGCGCTGGCCTGGCCGCGCTGGCGGGACGGCGGTATGCGGCAGCAGGACAGGTCGGCGGCGGCCCTGCTGTCGCGCTACGGCCTCGGTGAGCTTTCCACCCGGGACGGCGCCGCGGCGTTCGCCGCCGCGCTGGAGCACCGTCCGGGCGCGCTGCTGGTCGTGCCGGGCGACCCGGGGACGACTCTCACCGCGCTGGACACCTTCTCCCTGGCGCCCGCCGCGACACAGCAGCAGCACCCCGGCGATGGCGCCGACGCAGCACCCGGCGACGGCGGCGCGGAGGACGACGCGGCGGCGCGCGCCCGGTCGCTGCTGCGCACCCTCGTCGCCGAGCAGACGCGGCTGGCGCCCGAGCAGGTCGAGGACACCGTGCCGCTCGAACGCTACGGGCTGGACTCGCTGATGGTCACCCAGCTCTCCGCCGAGCTGGAGATCCGGTTCGCCGCCGGGTTCGACAAGACCCTGTTCTACGAGTTCTCCACCATCGCCGCCCTCGCCGACCATCTGGCCGCCGAGTACGGAGACACCCTCACCCGGCAGCCCCGCCGGGCCCTGCCGGCGGCCGCCGAGCCCGCGAGGGCCGAGGTGTCGGCGCCGGCCGAGCAGTTCACGACTGCCGGGACCTCCGCGTCGGGCCGACCGTCCACGGCTGCCGGGCCTCCCGCCCGGCCGGAGGCGGGGCCGATCGCGATCATCGGGCTCAGCGGTCGCTATCCGATGGCAGACGACCTGGACACGTTCTGGGACAACCTGGTCTCCGGCCGCGACTGCGTCACCGGGATTCCGCCCCACCGCTGGGACCCGGACCGTGACTTCCACCCCGGGCGGGGCAAGCCGGGCACCAGCTACTCGCGCTGGGGTGCCTTCCTGGAGGGCGCCGACCGGTTCGACCCGCTCTTCTTCGGGATCTCCCCGCGCGAGGCCGAGCTGATGGACCCGCAGGAGCGGCTGTTCCTGCAGACCGCCTGGCACGCGGTGGAGGAGGCGGGGTACCGGGCCACGGACCTGGCCCGCCGCCCGGTCGGGGTGTTCGCCGGTGTGATGCACAGCCACTACCAGCTCTACGGCGTGGACGCGATTCGTGCGGGCAAGCCGGTACCGGGCTCGTCGCATGCGACCGTCGCCAACCGGGTGTCGTACACGCTCGATCTGCGCGGCCCCAGCGTCGCGGTCGACACCATGTGCTCCTCCTCGCTGCAGGCGCTCCACCTGGCCTGTACGTCGCTGCGCTCGGGCGAGTCCGAGCTGGCCCTGGCGGGCGGGGTCAACCTGTCCCCGCACCCGTACAAGTACGTCTTCCTCAGCCAGGGCAGGTTCCTCTCCAGCGACGGCCGCTGCCGGTCCTTCGGCGCGGGCGGTGACGGCTACGTGCCCGGCGAGGGCGTCGGTGCCGTGCTGCTCAAGCCGCTGGAGCGGGCCCTGGCCGACGGCGACCACATCCACGGCGTGATCACCGGACACGCCGCTGCCCACGGTGGCCGCACCAACGGCTACACCGTGCCCAGCCCGGAGGCCCAGCACCGGGTGATCGCGGCGGCGCTGGAGTCGGCGGGCGCCGACCCCGCCTCCGTCGCGTACGTGGAGGCCCACGGCACCGGCACCGGGCTCGGCGATCCGATCGAGATCTCCGGGCTGACGAAGGCGTACGCGGGAGCCGGGCGCATCGCCGTGGGCTCGGTCAAGTCCGGTATCGGGCACCTGGAGTCCGCCGCCGGGATCGCGGGCCTGACCAAGGTGCTGCTCCAGATGCGCCACCGCACGCTGGTGCCCTCGCTGCACGCCGACCCGCCCAACCCGGACATCGACCTGGGGCGCACGCCGTTCGAAGTGCAGCGGGAAGCCGCCGACTGGCCCGCCCCGCAGGCCGGTCCGCGCCGGGCCGGGGTGAGCAGCTTCGGCGCCGGAGGGGTCAACTGCCATCTGGTCGTCGAGGAAGGGCAGCCGGTACCCGTTGCCGCCGTACCGGCCGCCCAGCAGCGCCGCGAGCCCCTGCTGTTCGTCCTCTCCGCGCGCGAGGACGACCGGCTGCGCGCCTACGCGGCCCGGCTGGCCGGGTTCCTGCGCACCGCCCGCGTCGACCTGGCGGATGTCGCCCACACCTTGCGCGTCGGACGCGAACCGATGGAGCACCGGCTGGCCTTCGTCACCGGCGACGGCGCCGAACTGGCCGAAGTCCTCACGGAGTTCGCAGCGGGCCGCACCGTTGCCGGTCTGGTGACGGGTGTGGGTCCTGGCCCCGACGGAGCACGGCCGACCGGGCGGGGGAGCGCGGAGCGCCCGCAGGACGCCGATGCCGACCTCGCCGCGCTGGCACGGGCATGGACCGACGGCGCCGAACTGCCCGCCCCGCGCCCCGGCGGACGCCGGGTATCCCTGCCGCTCTACCCGTTCGCCGAGGAGCGCTACTGGGTGGACGTGCCGCACAGCACCGGCGCGCCGCAGGACACCGACGTGCCGCACAGCACCGGTCTGCCGCGCCACCTGGGCGACGCCGGAACCCCGCCGCAGGGCGCCGACTTCACCGTGCGGCCTGACGACCCGCTGCTGCGCGAGCACGACATCCGCGGCACCCGGCTGCTCCCCGGCAGCGCGTGCCTGGAGATGGTGCGCTCCGCAGCCGAGGCGAGCGGGCGCGGGCCGGTGCGCGGGCTGTCCTCGGTGACCTGGGGGAGCCCGGTCACTGCCGACGGCGGCGCGCGGCGGGTGCGGGTAGCACTCGGTGCCGGCGAGCGGGCGACGTTCGAGCTGACCGGCGAGGACGGAACCGTGCACGTACGCGGCCTGGTGGACTTCGGCGAGCCGCTGCCCGCACCGGCACGGCTCGACCTCGGAGCGGTACGCCGCCGCTGCGCCGGGCGCCGCAGTGGCGCGGACGTACACGCGTGGTACCGCGGCGCCGGGTTCGGCTACGGGCCCGCGTTCGACGTGATCGAGGAAGTCCACAGCGGGCAGCACGAGGCGCTGCTGCGCCTCCGCACCCCGGCAGCCGACACAGCCGGCGCGCCGGGCCTGCCGCACCAACTGCTGGACCCGGCCCGGCTGGACGGCGCGCTGCGGGTGTGCCACTGGGTGGGCGGACCGCCCGCCGGAGAACCCGCGGTCCCGTTCAGCACCGGGGCCGTACGCTTCCGTGGCCCGCTGCCCGGGATCTGCTGGGCGTACGCGGCCGTGCGCCCCGGCACCGACCCCGCGCGGCTCCGCTACGACGTGACGCTGACCGACGAGGACGGCCACGAAGTGCTCCGCGTCGAGGACTTCGCGCTGCGCGTCCTGCACGGTCAGGACGCGGCCGCGCGGCCGGCTCCGGCCTGGTACCGCCCCACCTGGCAGCAGGCGGAACCCCCGGTGCCGCCGACTCCCGCACCCACGCTGCTGCTGTGCACGAGCGATCCCGGCCTGACTCCGCACGGGCCGTGGGCGCGGGTCGTGCGGGTGCCGGAGCCCGCGGGGACGGCCGCCGCCGTGCGCGGTACCGAAGGCGACCTCGACGTGCTGCTGGCCTGGGGCCTGGAGGCCGCAGGGCCCGAACACGGCGTACTGGCAGCGCTGGCCCTGGCGCAGGCCGCCGCCGGACGCCGGGTGCGGTGCCTGGCCGTGGCGCCGGACACCGGGGAGCCCGCGCACGAGGCCGTCGCCGGGTTCGCCCGGTCGGCCGGCCGGCACTTCCCCTCCTTCCATCTGGCCACCTTGCGGGTCGGCCGGGGAGTCGACGTGGCACAGGCAGCCGCCGAGGAACTCGGTGCGGCGCGCGGTACCGAGGTGCTCCGCCGTACGGACGGCCGGTTCGTACGCACCGTCGAGCGGCTCGCCGAGTTGCCCGCAACCCGGCCCGCACCGCTCCGCCGGGGCGGCACCTACCTGATCACCGGCGCCACCGGTGCGCTCGGCCGCTGGCTGTCCTGCGAGCTCGCCCGGCGGTACGCCGCCCGGCTGGTGCTGGTCTCCCGCACCGCCGGCCGGCACACCGATCTGGCCGAGCGGGTACGGACGCTGGGCGGCGAGGCGCTGCTGGTGTCCGCGGACGTCGGTGCGGCGGACGGCGCCCGCCGCGCTGTGGCCGAGGCCAGGGCGGCCTTCGGCCCGCTGGACGGGGTCTTCCACCTCGCCGGCGTCTCCGACGACACCCCGCCGACCGAGATGGAACCGGCCTGCTTCGCCGCCGGAATGGCGGCCAAGGCCGACGGCACGGCACACCTCGACGCAGCGACCGCGTCCGAGCGGCTCGCGCTGTTCGTCGTCTTCTCCTCGCTGGCCTCGCTGCTGGGCGACTTCGGCGGCGCCGGCTACGGCACGGCCAACCGGTTCGCCGACGCCCACGCGCTGCGCCGGGGCGGGGCGCTGACCCTCGGCTGGCCGCTGTGGGCGGTCGGCGGACTCGACGAACGGCTCGACGACGGCCAGTGGACGGCCTACCGGGCGCTGGGCTTCGCACCGTTCGACGCCGACACCGGCTGGACGGCGCTGGAGCAGGCGCTCACCGCGGACGAGCCGTGGCTGATCCCCGCCGTGGGCGACCAGGACAGCATCGCCAGGACGCTGAGCGCACCCGGCGCCACCGCCACGCGGACTGACGCATCTGCGGCCGCCACGCGGACTGACGCGCCCGCCGCCGCCACGCCGACTCCCGCGCCCGGCGCCACCGGGCTGCGGGCCGTCGCGCTCGACGTGCTGCGCAACCAGCTGTCGGCCGTGCTCAAGGTGCCCGCCGAGCGGATCGGCGAGAGCGACACGCTCGACCGGTTCGGCATCGACTCCGTCATGATCATGGAGCTGAACGCGGCCCTGGCCGACTCGCTGGCCGATCTGCCGCAGACGCTCTTCTTCGAACACCGCACCCTCGGCGCGCTCGCCGACTACGTGTGCGAGCACCACGCCGATGAGCTGGCGCGGCTGGCCCCCAGCCCGACGCCCGCTCCGGACCCGGCAACTCCCGCTCCGGCGCGCGCCCCTGCCTCCGTAAAGGCTCCCGCAGAGGCCCCGGCGACGGCACCCGCGGAGGCGCCCGCGAAGCCCGCCGCGAAGCCGAGCGCGCCGTCCGGCGCTGCGCGGCCGCCCGTGGAGGACGACATCGCGATCATCGGCATCAGTGGCCGCTACCCGGGCGCCGACGACCTCGACACGTTCTGGGCAAGGCTGTGCGCGGGAGCAGACGAGATCACCGAAGTACCCGGCGACCGCTGGGACGCCCACGCGCACTACGACCCGGAGGGCCGTGCGCCGGACTCCGTCACCGGCCGGTGGGGCGGCTTCCTGTCCGCCGTGGACACGTTCGACTCGCGGTTCTTCCGGCTCTCCCCGCCGCAGGCCAGGGCGATGGACCCGCAGGAGCGGCTGTTCCTGCAGACCGCCTGGGCGGCGCTGGAGGACGCGGGCTACCCGCCGAGCAGGCTGCCCGCGGCCCGGCACGCCGACTCCGGCCTGGACGTGGGGGTGTTCGCCGGGGTC
Source organism: Streptomyces oryzae (assembly GCF_017676365.1). Classification (GTDB taxonomy): domain Bacteria; phylum Actinomycetota; class Actinomycetes; order Streptomycetales; family Streptomycetaceae; genus Streptomyces; species Streptomyces oryzae. Next base: position 29,801 of record NZ_JADKMA010000031.1, on the reverse strand, counting down.
ATGTGGGGCGACTACGCCACGCTGGCCGCCGAGGAGACGTTCCGCGGCAACCCGGTCTCCGTACCGGCCAACCGCGCCTCCGTCGCCAACCAGGTCTCCTACTTCTGCGACTTCCGCGGCCCGAGCCTGACCGTGGACACCGCCTGCTCGTCGTCGCTGGTCGCCGTGCACCTGGCGATGGAGAGCCTGCGCCGCGGCGAGTGCGCCTACGCGCTGGCCGGCGGGGTCAACGTACTGGCCCACCCGCTGAAGTACATGAACCTCAGCCGGATGAACATGCTGGCCGCCGACGGCCGCTGCCGTTCCTTCGGCGCGGGCGGCACCGGCTATGTGCCGGGCGAAGGCGTGGGAGCGGTACTGCTCAAGCCGCTGTCGGCGGCCCGGGCCGACGGGGACCGCATCCACGCGGTCCTCAAGGCGGGCGCGGTCAACCACGGCGGCCACACCAACGGCTACACGGTGCCCAACCCGGCCGCCCAGCAGGCGCTGATCGAGCGGGCGTGGAGCGCAGCCGGGCTGGACGCGGCCGGGATCGGCTACGTCGAGGCGCACGGCACCGGCACCGCGCTCGGCGACCCGATCGAGCACGCCGCGCTGGAGCGCACCGTCTCCGGGAACGGCCTGGCTCCCGGCAGCCGTGCGCTGGGATCGGTCAAGTCCAACATCGGCCATCTGGAGGGCGCCGCGGGCATCGCGGCGCTCACCAAGGTGGTGCTCCAGCTGCGGCACCGCACGCTGGTGCCGTCGCTGCACTCGGCCCGCACCAACCCGAACATCGACTTCACCCGGTCCGTGTTCGCCGTGCAGCAGGACCTGGCGCCCTGGCCTCGGACCGCGCCGGGACAGCCGCGCCGCGCCGGCATCAGCTCGTTCGGGGCCGGCGGCACCAACGCGCACCTCGTCGTCGAGGAGTACCGCGACGACCGGGCCGCGCCAGGTGCCCCGGGGCAGCCGGAGCTGCTGGTGCTGTCCGCGCTCACCGAGGACCGGCTGCGCGTGGCGGCCGGGCGCCTGGCCGACGCGCTGTCAGGGCCCTCGGCGCCCGCGCTCGCCGATGTGGCCCACACCCTGCGCATAGGGCGCGAGCCGATGCGCCACCGGCTCGCGCTGACCGCTCGCAGCACCGCCGAAGCCGCGGCCGTGCTGGGCCGGTTCGCGGCCGGGGAGCGGCCGGACGCCGTGTTCTGTGGTGACGCGAGCGCCGCCCATGTGCTCTCGGATGTGCTGTCCGGCACCGAGTCGGGGGCGGAGTTCGTCCGGGGGCTGCTGCGCGAGGGCCACGCCGAGCGACTGGGCCGGCTGTGGGTCTCGGGCGTGGACCTCGACTGGTCGGTGCTGCCCACCGGCCCGGTGCCGCCGCGGGTGGTGTCGCTGCCGGCCTACCCCTTCGAGCCGGAGCGCCACTGGCTGACCACCACGGCGCGGCCCGTGTCCGCGGGCACGCCGCAGCTCGTCGTCCAGCCCGCAGACCCCGTGGTGGCCGATCACGAGGTGGCGGGGGAGCGGGTGTTGCCCGGAGTCGCGCACCTCGCGCTGGCCGCGGGGGCGCTCGCGACGGGGCTGACCGCGTTCACGGTGAGCGACGTGCGCTGGCTGGCGCCCGTCCTGGTCGGCGACCGGCCGGCGCGGCTGGAGCTGAAGACCGAGCCCGCCGAGCACGGGACCGCCTATGAGCTGCGGGAGGCGGACGGCGTCCGCTCGCGCGGAGTTCTGCACCCCGGGCCGGCCGCCGAGCCCGCGCGGGTCGACCCGGCGGCGCTCGCCGGCCGGTGCGGCACCGAGGTGGACCCGGCCGGGATGTACGCGCGGCTGCGCCGAAGCGGCCTGCGCTACGGCCCGTTCTTCCGGCTCGCCACCGCGCTATGCACCGGCGACGGCGAGGTCTGGGCCCGGCTGCGCGCCGAAGCGGCCACCCCGGCGGGACATGCCGTGCACCCCGGGCTCTTCGACGCGGCCCTGCACGTACTGGCCGCGACCGTGCCCCAGGACGACGCGCCCGTGCTGCCGTTCGCCGCGGACCGGGTGACCGTGCACCGGCCGCTGCCCGCCGAGTGCCAGGTGTACGCGGTCGAGCGCGGAGGCCGCTGCGAGGTGACGGTGTTCGACGACGAGGGCGTCGTACTCCTCACGGTCACCGGGCTGGTGCTGCGCCCCCGCACCACGGAAGAGCCCGACTTCCTCCACGTGCCGTCGTGGACGGTGGCGCCGGCCGTGCCGCACCCGGCGCCGGACGACGGCCCCGTGCTGCTCGTCGCGCGCGCGGCCGACGGCGCGCTCGCGGACCGGATCGCCGCGGCGCACCCCACGGCCGAGGTGGTGCGCATCGCGCCCGGGGAGTCGGCGGCGCGCTTTTGCGAACTGCCCTCGGCGCGGCAGGGACTGGTCTACTTCCTCGGCTCCGTGACCGGCCCTGACGACCAGCGGGACGAGTCGGTGCTGGCGCTCTACGGCCTGCTGGCCGAGCTGCGCGACCGCCGGCTGCTCCCGGGGCCGCTGCGGCTGAAGGTGATCACCGGCGACGCCTGCCCGCTGGGCGAGCGGGACGCGGCCCGCCCCGGCGCCGCCGGGCTGGCCGGGCTGGCGATGACGGTGGACAGCGAGTTCGGGGAGCTGGGCACGGCGCTGCTGGATGTGCGGGGCAGCGAGGCCGTGGCCGAACCGGACCGGGTGGCGGCCTCGATCGTCGCGGAGCCGTGTGCGCCGCGCGTCCGCCAGGTGCTGCTGCGGGCCGGGGTCCGCTACACCCGCAGGCTGCGCAGGGCCCGGCTCACCGCACCCGAGGCACCCGCGTTCCGCGACGGCGGGGTCTATCTGCTCGTCGGCGGGCTCGGCACTATCGGGTTCGACACCGCGCTGCATCTGGCGGGGCGCTACTCCGCCCGCCTGGTGCTGGTCGGCCGCAGCCCGCTCGACGACCGCAGGCGGGCCCAGCTGGAGCGGATCGAGCGCGCCGGCGGGCAGGCGGTGTATCTGGCCGCCGACGTCACCGACCCCGCGCAGGTCACGGCCGCCGTCGCCGAGGCCAAGCGCCGTTTCGGCGCGCTGCACGGCGTGATCGACGCGGCGATGGTGCTGGTCACCACCGGCTTCGGCGAGCTGGACGCCGAAGGCTTCGCCGCCGCGCTCCGCGTCAAGGCGGAGGGAACCCGCGTGCTGTGCACGGCCGTTGCCGACGAGCCGCTGGATCTGCTGCTCTTCTACTCCTCCGGCATCTCCTTCGGCGGCAACCAGGGCCAGGCGGGCTACGCGGCGGGCAGCGTCTACCAGGACGCGTACGCGCTGTCCTTCGCCCGCACCGCCCGCTGTCCGGTGCGGGTGATCAACTGGGGTTTCTGGCACTCCGGCGGCGACCAGGACCGTGAGCGGGCCCTGGAGCGGCTGACCGCTTCCGGCGTCTCGCCGATCGGCGCGGCCGAGGGCATGCGGGCGCTGGAGCGCCTCGCGGGCGGCCCGCTCGCCCAAGTGGTGGCCAGCAAGGCCGAACAGCGCGTCCTGGCGGCCATCGGCGTCGATCCCGAGAGCGGCCTGGAGCAGGCCGGGCATGCCGCGCCGGTGCCGCTGCCGGTTCCGCGTACGGCCGCAGAGCCGGGCCGCGCCGAGCGGGCCGCGGCGCAGCTGCGCGCCAACCGGGCTCTCGACGCGCTCGCCGCGCGGCTGCTGGTCGCGGTGGTACGGGACCTCGGCGTCCGCGTCGAGCCGGGACACCGGGAGGACCGCCAGGCGCTGGCCGGCCGGCTCGGCGTGGTGCCCGAGCACCGCGCCCTGTTCGACGCCGCGCTCGACATGCTGACCGCCGCAGGTCTGCTGCGCGCCACCGGCGATCTGATCGAGGTCACCGAACAGGCGGGCGCCGAGAGCGTCGTCGCCGACTGTGCCGACCCCGACCGGGCCGTCTCCGCGCTGTTGGCCGAGCACCCGGCCGCGCTCCCGGCCGCCGAGCTGCTGGTGCGGTGCCTGCGCGCCCTCCCCGACGTGCTCACCGGCCGCCGGGACGGGGTGGATGTGCTCTTCCCCGACGGGTCCGCCGACCTGGTCTCCCGCTTCTACCAGTCCGACCCCGTCATGGAGCAGTACAACCAGCTGCTCGGCCAGGTGCTCGCCGAGGTGGTGGAGACCATCCCGGGCGGCCGGTCCCGCCGCCCGGTGCGGATTCTCGAGGTGGGTGCGGGCACCGGTGCCACCACCCGCGCCGCGCTGGCCGCGCTGGCACCGTTCGGCGACCGGGTCCACTACACCTACACCGATCTCTCCTCCACCTTCCTGCGGTACGGCCGCCGGGAGTTCGGCGAGCGGTCCGGCACCGACTTCCGGGTCCTGGACATCGAACGCCCGCCCGCCGAGCAGGGCTTCGCCGGCGAGCCCGGCTACGACGTCGTACTGGCGGCCAACGTGCTGCACGCGACCCGGCGGATCGAGACCACCCTCGACCACGTCAAGGACCTGCTGGTGCCCGGCGGGCTGGTCGTCGTCAACGAGGGGATACGCCCCGCCGCGTATCTGACGCTGATCTTCGGCCTGACGCGCGGCTGGTGGCTGGCCGAGGACACCGCGCTGCGGCTGCCAGCCGCGCCGGTTCTCACGGCCCAGCGCTGGCTGGACGCGCTCACCGCCGCCGGGTTCGCGCCGGCCGCCGAACTGGCGCTGCCGGACGAACCCGCGGGCCAGCGTCTGATCCTCGGCAGGGCGGACGGGCTGCGGGTGCGCCGGATACGGCAGCAGCCTCAGCACGCGGTTCCGGCCGAACCGGCCCGGCATGCGGGGCAGTTGCACGCCGCCACCGACGCCGCGCCGGTCGCCGCGCCCGCCGTCAGCTCGCGGGAGGCCACCGAGGCGCACGTCACCGCCGTGTTCGCGCGCGTGCTGGAACTGCCGCCCGACCGGCTCGACCCGGAGGCGACGTTCGGCGACTTCGGGGTGGACTCTCTCGTGGCACTGGAGCTCACCAAGGCACTGGAGACCGACTACGGGCCGCTGCCCGCCACGTTGCTGTTCGAGCAGACGACGATCCGTCAGCTCGCCGACCACCTGCACACCCTCCCGGGCGGCCCGTCGGCGGCCCCGGCACCGGACCCGTCCGCCGTCCGGCCCGCCGGGGGAGGGACCGCCGGGCCCGGAACCGCCACCCCGCAGCCGTCCCCGCAGACCGACCCACAGCCCGTCACCGGGCCCACACCGCAACCTGTCGCCGGGCCCGCACCGCAGCTCCTCCCGCAGGCCGGCGAGCCGGCCGGCGCACCGCGGGCCGCAGCGCCCGCGCCGGTGCGCGGTCCGGTCCGGGCCGCGGTGGACCGGCTGTCCGACGCCGAGGTCGACCGGATGCTCACGCTCCTGGGCGCTCTCGCCACCACGACCGACGAGAAGGGCGATACCGCATGACCGTGCCGTCCGAGCCCGGCCCCGGCTTCGTCTCAGGACAGGCCCCGGCCGACCGCCGCGAACTGCTCGCGCGGATCCTCGCCGACCTCGGCGTCGCTGCCGCGCCCGAGACCGAGATCGCCGTCATCGGCGTCGCGGGCCGCTACCCGCTGGCCGACGACACCGGCCAGTTCTGGCAGAACCTGCGCACCGGGCGGGACTGTGTGCGCGAGGTCCCCGCCGACCGGTGGCCGGCGGCCGAGCACTACGACCCGGCGGGCGGGCCGGGCCGCAGCTACAGCAAGTGGGCCGGGTTCCTCGACGACGTCGACACCTTCGACCCGCTGCTGTTCCGGATCTCGCCCAGCGACGCCGAGGACATGGATCCCCAGGAGCGGCTGTTCCTCCAGACCGCCTGGGCCGCTGTGGAGGACGCCGGCTATCCGCCGCGATCCCTGGGCGAAAGCGGTCCGGTCGGTGTGTTCGCCGGTGTCATGAACAACGACTACGAGTGGATCGGCGGCGTCGCCGAGGCACACGGAGTCTTCACCCACGCACGCTCCAACCACTGGTCGGTGGCCAACCGGGTGTCCTACACGCTGGATCTGCGCGGACCCAGCATGACCGTCGACACGGCGTGCTCGTCCTCGCTGACCGCCATCCACCTCGCCGTACAGAGCCTGCGCAGCGGCGAGTCGGCGCTGGCACTCGCGGGCGGGGTGAACCTGATCCTGCACCCGTCCCACCTGTGGCACCTCTCCGACCGGCAGATGATCTCGCCGGGCCGCGAGAACCGCGCTTTCGGCGCCGGGGCCGACGGATTCGTGGACGGCGAGGGCGTCGGCGCCGTGCTGCTCAAGCCGCTGGCCGCGGCGGTCGCCGACGGGGACCGGGTGCTCGGGGTGATCCGCGGTACGGCGCTGAACGCGGGCGGCCGCACCAGCGGTTACACCGTGCCCAACCCGGACAGCCAGGCGGAGGTGATCGCCGAGGCGCTGCGCCATGCCGGAGTGGACCCGGCCGAGGTCGGCTACCTGGAGGCGCACGGCACCGGCACCCCGCTCGGCGATCCGCTGGAGATCGCCGGGCTGCGCCGGGTCTTCGGCGGGCTGCCGGCGGGCAGCTGCGCGCTCGGATCGGTCAAGTCGACCATCGGGCACCTGGAGTCGGCCGCCGGCATCGCCGCTCTCACCAAAGTGCTGCTCCAGCTGCGGCACGGCACCCTCGCACCGTCGCCGCACGCCGAGCCGCTCAACCCGGAGATCGACCTGCGCGGCACCCCGTTCCACATTCCCCGTGCGGCACAGCCCTGGCCTGCCCGTGCGGTCGACGGGGTCGCACAGCCGCGGGTGGCGGGCATCAGCTCGTTCGGCGGCGGCGGCGCCAACGCGCATCTCGTCGTCGCCGAGTACGTCGAACAGGACGCCGGGGCCCGGGCCGCGCACTCCGCGCGCCCGGACCGCACCCCCCAGCTGGTGGTGGTCTCGGCCCGCACCGACGAGCAGTTGCGGCAGTCCGCAGGACGGCTCGCCGACTTCCTGGACGACGGCGAGCCGCACCCCGTCAACGGCGCGGCCGAGCGTGCCTGCGTGGCCGCGGTGGCCGAGGTGCTCGGCGTCGCGCCCGACGATGTCGACCCGGGCGTCGAGCTGCGCGACCTGGGGCTGAGCCCCGCGGAGTGGCCCCGGCTGCGCCGCCTGCTGGCCGACCGGCTGCCGCTGCCGGCGGTACCGCCCCCCGGCGGTACCGCCGCCACCCTGGCAGCGTACGCCGCACGGAACGCCGCCGACCTGCCGCGTACCGGCGCCGAACTCGCCGACATCGCACACACCTTGCGGGTCGGCCGCTCCCCGATGGAGGCCCGGCTCGCCCTCGTCGTCGCCGACACGGGCGCGCTGTACCGGGCGCTGCGCGCGGTGGCCGACGGCCGGGAACCCGCCTGCCCGCACTGGCTCGGCACGCCGGGCGGCGCCCCTGGCTCGGGCCCCGACGCCGGGCGGGCGGCGGAGCTGGAGCACGCGCTGGCCCACGGCGATCTGCACACGCTCGGCGCCCTGTGGGCCGCCGGCGCCGCCGTTGACTGGTCCCGGCTTCCCGGCCCGCCCGCCGGCTGCCGCGCACCGCGCCGCATCGGACTGCCCGGCTACCCGTTCGCCCGCAAGCGGTTCTGGATCCCGGAGCTTCCGCGCACGGGCGACTCGCGGGCGGCTGACTCGCGCGCGGCCGAGCTGCCGCCGGCAGCCGGACTCCCGGGTACGGCCGACTCGAAGGCGGCCGACTCACGCGCGGCCGAGCTGCCGCACGGAGTCGAACTCCCGCGCGCGGCCGACTCGCGGGCGGCCGAGCTTCCCCAACCCTCCTATTCTCCGCGCGCGGTCGAGGTTCCGCCCGTACCCGGGAGCGGTCGGCCGGAGCGGGAGGTGCCGCCAGCCGCTGCCACCGGGGAACCCGGCGGGGTGGGCCGGTACGCGCCCCGCTGGCAGCCGTCCGGTGCCGTACGTACGGCCGCGCGGCCCGAGGGCACCGTTCTGGTGCTCGCCACCGAGGCGGGACGCGAGCTGGCGGCGGCCCTCTCGGAGCAGGCCGAGGACGTGCGCGTCGTATGGCTCGACCCGCGGCAGGCGGCGGGAGGGGCGGGCGACCGGTTGCCGGCCGAGGTGGACACCGTGATCCACCTCGGCGGCGTACGCGACCGTGCGGGAAGCCCGGATGCGGCCGAACTGACCTGTGGGGCCGCGTCGTTGTTCGACCTGCTGACCCGCGTGCGGGCGCGCACGGTGCGCGTCGTGACCTCGGACGTGCACGCGGTCGGCGGCAGCCCGGGCGACAACCCGGTCGGGGCCGCGCTGCACGGCCTGGCCCAGGTCGCCTCGGCCGAACTCCCGCAGACCCGGGTGGCCTGCGTGGACCTCACCCGCCACGACGCGGTCGCCGACCAGGCCGCCGCGGTGCTCGGTGAGCACGCGCACCCCAAGGGCCGCGCAGTGGCGGTGCGCGCCGGACGCCGGTACGTGCGCACCCTGGCACCGGTGCCCGCGACGGCGCCGCAGCCCTACCGCGAGGGCGGCGTGTATGTGCTCGCCGGCGGAACCGGTGGCATCGGCACGCTGCTCACCCGGTATCTCACCGAGCGGTACCGGGCCACCGTGGTCCTGCTCAGCCGCGGCGAGCCGGGCGCGGCGCACCGTACCGAGCGGGAACGCGCCCGGGGGCTGGGCGGCGAGGTGGCGCATCTGCGCGTCGACGTCTCCGATCCGGAGGCCGTACGTGCCGCGCTCGCCCGGGTCGGCGACCGGTACGGCGCCGTGCACGGTGTGTTCCATCTCGCGATGACCTTCGACGACCGGCCGATGGATGGGCTGACCGGCGCCGAGTTCCGCTCCGCGCTCGCCGCCAAGGTCGACGGCACCCTCGCTCTCGACGCCGCGGTGCGCGAGCTGCGCCCCGACTTCGTCGCGCTGTTCTCCTCGACGGGGTCGTTCGGCTCCAGCTCGGGCAACAGCGGCTACACCGCGGCCTCGGCCTGCCAGGACGCGCTGGGCCGATATCTGGACGCCGTACGCCCCTACCCGGTGCGGGTCGTCAACTGGGGGTACTGGGGCGCCGTCGGCTCCGGTGCCCGTGACGGGCTGCCCCGGCTCTTCCGGGCCCTGGGCATCGGCGAACTGAGCCCCGAGGAGGGGCTCGGTGAACTCGCCGGTGTGCTGGCCGGAACCGAGCCGCAGGTCATGGTGATCCGGGCGGAACCGGCAGCGCTGACCGCACTCGCCGACACCCCCGCGGAAGCGGACGCCGACACCCCCGGCCACACCGAAGCGAAGAGCGGGAACCGGACCGGGGCCGACGCCCCCGCGGGCAGCACGCTCGCGGCGGTACGCGAACGGCTCGCGACCGCACCGACGGACCGGACCGGCATCGACCGGGTGCTCGCCGCGTACGGCAGCCTGGAGCCGCTGGTCGCCCGTGGCCTCGCCGGGGTGCTGTACCGGATGGGCGCGTTCCGCGGGGGCGAGCTGATCGACCGGGCGTCCCTCGCCGGGGAGCTCGGCATCGTGCCCGCGCACACCCGGCACACCGACGCGCTGGTCACCCTGCTGGTGCGGGCCGGATATCTGGCCGAGGAGGGCTCGTCGGTGCGGGCGCTGCCCGCCTTCGAGACCACGGCACGCGAGTGGGACGGCGCCCGGGTCGACGCCGAACTCGACCGGCTGCGCGCGCAGCACCCCGAGGTGGCCTCCACGATCCTGCCGGTCCAGCGGTTCCTCGCCGCCTACGCCGAGGTGCTGCGCGGCGAGGTCAACGCGACCGAGATCCTGTTCCCGAACGCGTCGCTGGACCTGGCCGTCGGCTTCTACCAGGGCAACCCGGTCACCGACTACTACAACGACCTGGTGCGCGGCGCCGTCGCCGAGCGGGTGCGCGCCCGGACGCCGCAACTCGCCCCCGACGAGCGGGTCTCCATCGTCGAGCTGGGCGCCGGAACCGGGGCGACCACCGAACGGGTGCTCCCGGCGCTGGACGCCGACGCCGCCCGCGTCGACTACTTCTACACCGATGTCTCCCCGCGGTTCCTGGAGCACGGCCGCTCCCGGTGCGGGGCGCGGCACCCCCAGGTCCGCTTCAAGCTCCTCGATCTGCGGTCCGACGCCGCCGCGCAGGGCTTCACCCCCGGCGGGCACGACGTGGTCGTCGCGACCAACGTCGTACACGCGACCCCTGACCTGGCCGAGACGCTCCGCTCGGTGCGCTCGCTGCTGCGTCCCGGCGGGTGGCTCGTCCTCAACGAGCTCACCGAGGCACGCGCCTCGGTCACCGTGGCCGGCGGCGTGCTCGACGGCTGGTGGTCGTTCCGCGACAGCGGAGTCCGCATCCCCGACTCGCCGCTCGCCGAACCCGCCACCTGGCAGCGGCTGCTGAGCGAGGCCGGGTTCGACGACGTGGCCGTGCTGTCCGGCGGCGCCGACCTGGGACAGACCGTGCTGGTCGCCGAGGCGGGCACCGACCGGGTGCGTACCGCAGCCCCCCTACGGCAGGCCGGGCGCAGCGCCGCGGTGGCCGCAGGCAGTGTGCCCGCCGGTCTGCGGGAGCTGGTCGAGAGCGTGCTCAAGCTGGACGAGCACATCGACGCCGACCGCCCGCTCGCCGACTACGGATTCGACTCCCTCACCGGCATGCAGGTCGTCACCGGCATCGCCGAGACCTACGGCGTGGAGGTGCGCCTGGTCGACATCCTGGAGCACTCCACCTTGCGCGCACTGGCGGCGCACCTGTCCGCGGAAGGAGTCCTTCCGGCCGACGAGGAGCCTGCGGCAGCCGCTTCGCCTGCGACTTCCCTCGCGGCGACTGCTTCCCCTGCCGCAGTCGTTTCTTCCGCGGCTCCGTCTGTGACAGCCTCCGCCGGGGCGCCCGTACCCGCCGCCGGCGTCCAGCGGCACCCCGCGTCCGAGGGGCAGCGGGCGCTGTGGGTGATCGAGCAGACCGCGCCGGGCAACTCCGCCTACAACCTGCCGGTGGCGCTGTGGCTCGGCCCGGACACCGACATCGCGGTGCTCCGTGCCGCGCTGGAGGAGCTGGTCGCGCGGCACCCGGCGCTGCGGACGACGTTCGCCGACGAGGACGGCACCCTCCAGCAGGTGGTACACCCCCGGGCCGAGCTGAGCTTCAGTCACGAGCGGGTGCCGGCCGCCGAGGCGGACGCCTTGGCCCAGCGGCTGCGGGCGCGGGCGAGGCAGCCGTTCGACCTGATCGCGGGACCGCTGGTACGCGCAGAGGTACACACCGTCCCCGACGGCAGGCACGCGCTGCTGCTCACCTGGCACCACGCGGTGTTCGACGGAACGTCCATCGCGGTCTTCCTCGAAGAACTCACCGAGACCTACCGGGCCCTGCGGGACGGCCGCCCGGTGCCGCAGCCGCAGCCCGCGGCCGACTACGCGGAGTTCGCCCACTGGCAGCACACGATGCTGGCGGGCCCGCGCGGCTCCCGGCTGCGGGAGTTCTGGCTCGGGCGGCTCGCGGACACCGAGCCGGTCCGGCTGCCGGCCGACCGGCCGCGCGCCGAGACCCCGTCCCTGGACGGGGCCAGCACCGAGCTGCGGCTGGACGCCGAACTGGTCGCGGCGGCCAAGCAGTACGCGGCCGAGGCCGGAGTGTCGCTGTTCGCGGTGCTGTTCACCGCCTACTTCGCCCTGCTCGACCTCCACTGCGAGCAGCGGCGGATCACCGTCGGCACCCCGGTGGCGGGGCGGCCGGAGGGACGGTTCGCGCGTACCGTCGGCTACTTCGTGAACCTGGTACCCGTCACCGTGGAGCCGAGTCCCCAGGACACCTTCGGCACGCTGCTGCGGCGGGTGCGGGCCGAGGCGCTGGCCGCGGTGGAGCACGGCGACTACCCGTTCATCCGCGCCGCCGAAGAAGCGGGCAGGCCGCTGGTCAGCACCGCGTTCTACTTCCAGAACTGGGTCGCCGGGCAGGACGGTCCTGGCCTGGTGCGGGGGCTGGTCGACGGTGTGCACCAGGAGGGCGAGTTCGAGCTGACCGCCGACGTGGTCGAGCTGGCCGACGGCTGCAAGCTGACGATGAAGTACGACCCGCAGCTGTTCGACCAGGCCACCGTGGACGGCTTCGCCGAGCGGTTCCGCACGCTGCTGGCCGCGGGGCTGGCCGATCCGGACCGCGGCCTCGCCGAGCTGGACGCGCGCACCCCGGCCGAGCGGGAGCTGGTGGCCCGGGAGCAGGCGGCGGCGCGGCGCGACTACCCGCGCGAGCGCACTGTTGTCGACCTGTTCGCCGAGCAGGCCGAACGGCACCCCGAGCGGACCGCCGTGGTGTGCCAGGGCGAGGAAGTGGGCTACCGGGAACTGCACGCCCGGGCCCGGGAGCTGGCGGCGCTGCTCCGCGCCCGCGGCGTGCGGCGCGGCGACACCGTCGCGGTCCTCGTCGAGCGGAGCCCGGAGCTGCTGGTGGCGCTGCTGGGGGTGCTGGCATCCGGCGCCGCCTACGTCCCGCTGGACCCGGCCTACCCGGCGGAGCGGATACGGCACATGACCAGCGACGCCGCCGTCAAGCTGGTCGTCACCCAGCGGCAGTTGGCCGAGGCCGCCGGTGCCGTCGACACACCGGCGCTGTGGCTGGACGCCCCCGAGCCCTTCGAGCAGGGGGTGCCCCCACGGCCCGGTACGGCCGACGCCGCGCAGGCGGGGACCGGGACGGGACCCGGGCCGGCCGACGACGCCTACGTCATCTACACCTCGGGCTCCACCGGCCGCCCCAAGGGCGTGCGGGTCGGACACCGGGCGCTGGTCAACCTGCTGTGGTCGATGGCGCACGAGCCCGGCTTCACCGAGCGCGACCGGATCTTCGCCGTCACCACCGTCTCGTTCGACATCGCGGCGCTGGAGCTGTTCCTGCCGCTGGTCGTCGGAGGCAGCGTCGAGGTCGCTCCCTCGGCCGTCACCCGGGACGGCATCGCGCTGCGGCGGGTGCTGGAGGCCGGCACAGCGACGGTGATGCAGGCGACCCCGGCGACCTGGCGGATGCTGATGGCCGCGGGCTGGAACGGCCGGCGGGAGCTGCGCGCGTTCTGCGGCGGCGAGGCGCTGGACCGGGAGACGGCCCGTGCGCTGCTGGCCCGCACCGGCGAGGTGTGGAACCTCTACGGCCCCACCGAGACCACCATCTGGTCCACGGTCGCCCGGGTCGGCGACGCCGAGCGGATCACGCTGGGACGGCCCGTCGCCAACACCGTCCTCCACCTGCTGGACGGCGCCGGGCGGCCCGTGCCCTGGGGAGTCCCCGCCGAACTGCACATCGGCGGCGACGGCCTGGCAGCCGGCTACCTGGGCCGCCCCGAGCTGACCGCCGAACGGTTCGTGCCCAACCCCGTCGACCCCGGGACCGCGCCGCTGCTCTACCGCACCGGCGACCTGGTGCGCCGCACCGCCGACGGGGCGCTGGAGTATCTGGGGCGCATCGACGCCCAGCTCAAGATCCGCGGCCACCGGGTCGAACCCGGCGAGATCGAGCAGGTGGCGCGGGAGCTGCCCGGAGTGGCCGACGCGGCCGTCGTCCTGGCGCGCAGCGGCGCCGGGGCAGCAGTGCTGCGCTGCTTCTACACCCCGGCGCCCGGCGGACCCCGCCCCGAACGCGCCGACCTGGCATGTGCGTTGCCCGACTACATGGTTCCGGACGAACTGGTCGAGCTGTCCGAGCTGCCCAGGACCGCCAACGACAAGCTCGACCGCAACCGGCTGGCGGAACTGCGCCCCGACAGGCCCCCGCGCGAGCGGCGCGCCGCCGCGACCCCTGTCGGCGGCACCGCGTCCCAGGGGCCGGAGGCAGCCGCCGGGGTGCGCGCCGACGAGGCCGAACTCGCCGGGCAGCTCGCGGACATCGTCGCCGATCTGCTCGGGGTGGCTCCCGAGGAGGTCGAGGAGACCGACCGGTTCGGTGCACTCGGCCTGGACTCGGTACGGCTGACCGAGCTGAGCGTGCGGATCCGGCGCACCTGGGGCGTGGAGATCGCGCCGCCCGCCTTCTTCACCCACCCCACCGCGCAAGCCGTCGCCGGTCACCTGCTTCAGGCACACCCGGAGGTCTTCACGACGCCGCGGTCCGAGCAGCCGGCGTCCACCGCGGCGGCGTCCCTCCCCGCGGCGCCCGGCTCCGGGGAGACGGCCGTGATCGGTATGGCCGGACGGCTGCCGGGCTCGCCCGACCTGGACGCGTTCTGGCGGCACCTGGCCGCAGGGGACGACCTGATCACCGAGACCCCCGCCGAGCGGTGGGACTGGCGGGCGCTCGGCCGCGAACACGGCGAGCGGGTCGGCCGGGTGGCCAGGTGGGGCGGCTATCTCGACGGCGTCGACCGGTTCGACGCGGCGTTCTTCGGGATCTCCCCGCGCGAGGCCGAGCTGATGGACCCGCAGCAGCGGCTGGTGCTGGAGGCGGTGTGGACCGCGCTGGAGGACGCCGGACTGCGCCCCTCGGACCTGGCCGGCTCGCGCGTCGGCGTGTTCATCGGGGTCTCCAGCGTGGAGTACGCGCAGCTCCAGCGGGACGGCGGCCGGCACCAGGAGGGACACGCGGGGACCGGGGTGGCCCAGTCCCTGGTGCCCAACCGGGTGTCCTACTTCTTCGACTTCCGCGGCCCCAGCGTGGCCGTGGACACCGCCTGCTCCTCCTCGCTGACCGCGGTCGCGCAGGCGGTCGGCGCACTGCGGACCGGCGCCTGTGACCTGGCCGTCGCCGGCGGGGTGAACCTGCTGCTGTCGCCCGAGGTGTATCTGGCGATGGCCGACGGTCAGATGCTCAGCGAGGACGGCCGGTGCAAGACCTTCGACAGCTCCGCCAACGGCTATGTGCGCGGTGAAGGCGTCGGGGTGGTCGTGCTGCGCGACCGCGCCGAGGCCGAGCGGGCTGGGGATGTCGTGCACGCGGTGATCAAGGCGGTCGCCACCAACCACGGCGGCCTCAGCTCCTCGTTGACCGCGCCGAACCCGGAAGCGCAGAGCGCGCTGCTGGTCGACGCCTACACAGCGGCCGGGGTCGGCCCCGCCGACGTGGACTACCTGGAGGCACACGGCACAGGAACCGAACTGGGCGATCCCGTCGAGGTGTCGGGGATGCGCGCGGCGTTCACCGAGCTGGCCCGGCTGCACGGCACGCCGCTGCCCGCCGAACCGTACTGCGGCATCGGGTCGGTCAAGTCGAACACCGGGCACCTGGAGACCGCGGCGGGCATGGCCGGGCTGTTCAAGGTCGTGCTGGCCATGCGGCATGGGCTGCTCCCCGGCAATCTGCACTACACCGAGCGGAACCCGTATCTGGAGCTGGACGGCGGGCCGTTCCGGGTGGTCGACCGGCCCACCCCGTGGCCGCGCGACCCCGGGCGCCCCCGGATCGCCGGGCTCAGCTCGTTCGGTGTCGGCGGCGCCAACGCGCACCTCGTCATCGAGGAACCTGCCCGGCGCGCCGAGCCGGTGGACGACCCCGCAGGACCGCTGGCGTTCCCGCTCTCCGCGCGGACCGCCACCGCGCTCGCCCAGCGCGCGCGGGCGCTCGCCGCGCACCTGGAGGACGAGGGCGAGGGCCGCGCACTGCGGCTCGCCGATGTCGCGCACACCCTGCTGACCGGCCGCGAGGAACTGGCCGAGCGCGCCGTCGTGGTGGCCGGGGACCGCACCGAACTGATCCGGGCGCTGCGGGTGCTCGCCGACGGCGGCGAGGCCGACGGCCTGGTGCGGGGCCGCGCCCGCAAGCGCGGCAGGCGCTCGGCGCAGCCCGCTGACGTCCCCGACTCCGGTACGGGCACCCTGCTCGACCGCGCCCGCCGCTGGGTGACCGGCGGCCGGGCCGACCTGACCTGCGCGGAAGGGGGACGGCGCGTGCCGCTGCCCACATATCCGTTCGAGCGAGTCCGGCACTGGGTGGGATCCGAGGCCCCGGATGCGGGCGCCCAGGGTCCAGGGCGTCTGCATCCGACCCTGCTGGACACCGAAGTGGCCGCAGCGGACGGCCCGGCGTACGAGAAGCACCTGACGCGCGACGAGTTCTACCTCGCCGACCACCTGGTCGGCGGCGAGCCCGTGCTGCCGGGCGTGGTCCACCTGGAGCTGGCCAGGCTCGCGGGTGAACTCGCGGGCCTGGGGCCTGTGCGCACGGTCAGCGGCCTGGTGTGGGGCCTGCCCGTCCGGCCAGGGCCCGGCGGACTGCGGCTGCGGGTGCGGCTGGCGGAGCCGGGCGCCCAGGACGACGGAGTCCGCTTCGAGGTGGTCTCCGCACCGGACGGCGAACCGGACGGCAGCACCGTGCGGCACGCCGACGGTGTGCTGCGGCCGGGCGAGCCCCGGCCGCAGGCGCCGCTCGACGTGGCGGCCGTGCGCGCCCGGTGTGGGACTGTGCGGACCCGCCAGGAGTGCTACGAGCGGGTGGCCGCGCTCGGTTTCACGTACGGGCCGAGCCTGCGCGCGCTCCAGGAGGTGCGGCACTCCGCCGACGAGGCACTGGCCACGCTGGTGCTGCCGGAGACCCGGCGCGCCGACGCCGCCGAGTACGGCTTCGAACCGGCGCTGCTCGACGGCGCGCTCCAGGTCGTCGGCTGGATCGTGGACACCGTTGCGGCGCGGGCCGAGGACGGGCGCACGGTGCCGTACATGCCCTTCTCCGTCCAGGAGATACGGCTGCTCGGCGAACTGCCCGAGATCTGCCTGGTGCACGCGGTCAGGGTGCGCTCAGCGCCGGGAGTGCAGGTGTTCGACCTGACGCTGACGGATCAGGACGGCAGCGCGGCGTGCCGCATCGAGGGCTTCGCCCTGCGCGCCCGCAAGCCCGAAGCCGGGGCCGAGGGCATGGCCAGGATGGGCGCCGGGACGGACACCGGCCGGGCGAGCACGGGTGGAACTCCCGTTGCCGGGACGGCCGTCCGTGGTGAGAGCACCGGCCGCGAGGCCGGGGACGCCGACGAGCCGATCGCGTTCGTGCCCACCTGGCGGCCCGCGGTCGACGAGCCCGTACCGGCTCCGGCCACCGTGGTCTTCCTCGGCGAGGCCGGGCCCGAACTGGTGGCCGCCGCGGGGCCCGCGAGGACCCTCACCCGCCGCCCCGGCGAACCCGTCACCGAACTGGTCGCGCGGCTGGCCGACGCGCCCTCACCCCTCGTCCTGGTGCAGACCCCGCCCGGCCGCGCCGACCTGGAGGACGCGCTGGACGACGGCTTCCACCTCGCGCGGGAAGTTGCCGCCGCGTGGGTGGCGGCGAGCCGGGGGAGCGCCCGCTGGCTGTACCTGTACGACAGCACCGCCGACCACCCCGAACTCCACGGCGCCATGGCCGGGTTCGCCCGCTCGCTGCGCTGGGAGTACCCCGACCTGGCGATGCGCGTCGTCGGTCACGCGGGGCTCGACCCGGCCGATGTACTGGCCGGCGAGCTGGCCCTGGGCGGCCCCGCCGAGGTCAGCGTGGAGGCCGGCGCCCGGCTGGTCCGCGCCTGGGCCCGCGCCGAACTGCCCAGCGGCAGCGGGGACGTCACCAGTGGTCCTGGCGTACATCTGGTCACCGGCGGCACGGGCGCACTCGGCCTGGCCTTCGCCGACTGGCTGACCGAGCGCAACCCGGCCGCGACCGTGGTGCTGGCCGGACGTACCGACCCGGACCCCGCCGTGCTCGACCGGCTGCGCCGCCACGGCGCCGACGTCAGCTTCGTCCGCGCCGACGTCGCCACCCGTGACGGCGTCCGGGCGGCCGTCGAAGCCGCCCGGCAGGCGGGCGAGTTGGTGGGCGTCGCCCATCTGGCCGGGACGCTGCACGACGCCTTCCTGCTGCGGAAGAGCCGCGCGGAGGCCGACGCTGTGCTGCGGCCCAAGGTGCTCGGCGCAGCCTGGCTGGACCAGGCCACCCGGCACGACCCGGTGCGCTACTTCCTGGCCTACTCCTCGACCGCCGCCGCCTTCGGCAACGTCGGGCAGGCCGACCACGCCACCGCCAGCGGCTACCTGGACCGGCTCATGGCCCGCCGCACCGAACGCGCGGCGGCGGGGGAGCGGTCGGGCGTGAGCCTGTCCGTGCAGTGGCCGCTGTGGACGGACGGCGGAGTGACGGCGGAACCCGCCGTGGTCGCCACGATGACCGAGCTGTTCGGCATGCGCCCGGTCGCCACCCGCCCCGCGATGGCCGCGCTCGCCCGCGCCCTGGACGGTGAGGCGGCGTCGGTGCTGCTGGCCCCCGGCGACGCCGACCGGATCGCCGCAGCCCTCGACGGCACCCAGGCGCCTGGTGCCGGTGCCGGGGCCGGGGCCGGAGCCCGCGCCGGGGCCCGGCCTGCGGCGGCGGCCGAAGCGCCGCGCCCCACCGTGACGGCGCGGGTGTCCGGGGAAGCGCCGGACGCGGGGCGGCTGCGTGCGCGCGCCGAGGAATTCCTCGCCGCGCTGCTGGCGGAGCAGTTGAAGATGCCCGCCGACGACATCGACCCGGAGGAGGACTTCGACAGCTACGGCGTCGACTCGCTGATCGTGATGGGCGCCACCGCCACGCTGGAGAACCACTTCGGCCCGCTGTCGAAGACCCTGTTCTTCGAGTACGTCACCCTGGGCGAGCTGGCGGAGTACTTCGCCACGGAGCACGCCGAGGCGCTGACCGCAGCCCTCGCCGAAGGAACGGCATCCACCGACCCGGCCCCGCACCAGGAACAGGCCCAGGACCAGCCACAGGAACCAAACCTGGACCAGGCCCAGGCCCAGGCCCAGGCCCAGGAACATGACCAGGCCCAGGAACAGGACCGGGGCCGGGAGGCGGCATCGGTCCCGGCTCCGGCGGCCGCAGCCGTGGCCGAGGCGCCACGGCCCGCACGCGCCGACGAGGACATCGCGATCATCGGCGTGGCCGGACGCTATCCGCAGGCGGACGACCTGTGGCAGTTCTGGAAGAACCTGCGCGCGGGCCGCGACTGCGTCGAGGACGTGCCCGAGGACCGCTGGGACCACGACCGGTGGTACGACCCGGAGCCCGGCACCCCGGGCAGGACCGCGACCCGCACCGGCGGCTTCCTGCGCGACATCGACAAGTTCGACCCGATGTTCTTCCGAATGTCCCCGGTCGAGGCCCGCCATCTCGACCCGCAGGAGCGGATCTTCCTGCAGACCGTCTGGCACCTGCTGGAGGACGCCGGCCGCACCCGCGCCGACCTGGCGGCCGTACGGACCGGTGTGTTCGTCGGCATGATGTACGGCCACTACCAGCTCTACGGCGTGGACGCGGCCCTGCACAGCGGTGCCGCCGCCACCTCGTCGTCGTACGCGGCAGTGGCCAACCGGGTCTCCTACTTCTACGGGCTGACCGGACCGAGCGTCGCGGTGGACACCATGTGCTCCTCGTCGCTGGCGGCCATCCACCTCGGCTGCCAGGCCATCCGCACCGGGGACTGCGAGGTGGCCATCGCGGGCGGGGTGAACATCACCAGCCACCCGGTGAAGTACCTCCAGCTGTCCCGCAGCGGATTCCTCGCACCCTCCGGCGCGTGCCGCAGCTTCGGCGAGGGCGGCGACGGGTTCGTCCCGGCCGACGGGGCCGGTGCGGTGCTGCTCAAGCGGCTGTCCAGGGCCGAGGCCGACGGGGACCGGATCCTGGCCGTGGTACGCGGCTCGGCGGTCAACCACGGCGGCGCGAGCAAGGGCTACAGCGTGCCCAACCCGCGCGCCCAGGCCACCCTGATCTCCGAGGCGCTGACCAGGGCGGACGTACGGCCCTCCGAGATCGACTACCTGGAGGCGCACGGAACCGGCACCTCGCTCGGCGACCCCGTGGAGATCAACGGGCTGTCCCGGGCCTTCGCCGGCGACCCGGACCTGGCAGGCCGCACCATCCCGATCGGCTCGGTGAAGTCCAATATCGGGCACGCCGAGTCGGCGGCCGGCATCGCCGCGGTGACCAAGGTCCTGCTGCAGCTGCGCCACCGCGAACTGGTGCCCTCGCTCCACTCCGAGCGGCCGAACCCGAACATCGACTTCGCGGACACCCCGTTCCGGGTGCAGCGCGAGTCGGCCGCCTGGCCCGCGCGGACCGGGCCCGACGGCCGGGAGCTCCCCAGGCTGGCCGGGATCAGCGCGTTCGGCGCGGGCGGCAGCAACGCCCATGTGATCCTTCAGGAGTACGTGCCGGCCCCGCGCCCCGCGCACCGGCAGCGCCCGCCGTATCTCGCGGTGCTCTCGGCCAAGAGCGCGGACCGGCTGACCGAGGCCACCCGCGGGCTGGCCGACTTTCTCGCGGGCGACGGCCACGGGACCGACCCGGCGGCACTGGCGTACACCTTGCAGGCAGGCCGGGAGCACATGCCGCACCGGCTGGCCGCCGAGTTCACCGACGTCGCCGGCCTCGTACGGACGCTGCGCGACCACCTCGCAGGCCACGGCGCGGTCTCCACGGGCGTCGCCGACCGCAAGCGCGCTGCCGAGACCGACCCGGCCGCGTGGGTGCACGGCGCGACGGTCGACTGGCGCGCCATCTGGGGCAGCAACCCGCCCGCACCGGTCCCGCTGCCCGGCTACCCCTTCGAACGGGACCACTGCTGGCTGCCGGAAGCCGCCGAGGACTTGGCGGGCCCTCGCCGCGCACGCGACGCGGCGCCGGCTGACGCGGCGCCGGCTGACGGGGATACGGCCGTCCCGACGCCGGCCGAGCCCGCCCCTGCCGGCGGCGGTGAACAGAGCGGAGGAGTGTTGCGCGGCGAGACCGTACTGTCCATGGACACCCCGTACATCGCGGGGCACCGGGTCGACGGCCGGGCGCTGATGCCGGCGCTCGGCTATCTCGACCTCGTGCAGGGCGTGTTCAGCGCGCACGGGTACCCCGCAGGCACGCTGCGGATGTCCGATCTGACCGCTGCCCGGCCGCTGGAGGTCACCGACGAGGAGCCGGTGCGGCTGTCCGTCGAGGCCGCGCCCGAGGGGCCCGGCCGCTGGGCCGTCACCGTCGCCGACGAGGCGGGCACCTACGCCACGGCACGGCTGGCCGCGGAGCCGGCAGTGCTCACCGGGACCCTGGATGTGGCCGCCGCACGTGCCGCGGCCACCCGGCGGGTGCCGCTGGCCGACATCTACGCCGCCGACGAGCGCGCGGGGCAGGTCTACACCGGTGCGGCGCGGGCCGGGGGCGAGATCTGGGAGTGCCCGGGGGCGCTGGTCGCCGAGCTGGTCGCGCCCCGCGCGGCCCAGCAGGGCCGGGTTCCCGACTTCGACCCGGCGCTGCTGCTGGCGAGCGCCGTGGCGCCGGGGCTGCTGATGACCGAGGGCCCCAGCCGGTATCTGCCGGTGCATGTGGCGTCGTTCACCGCCGCAGGGCCGCTGCCCGAGCGCTGCTACGCCCGGGTCGGCACCGACGCGATCCGCCGCGGTCCCGAACTGGTCACGCTCGGTGTGCAGCTCTACGACGAACACGGCCGCCAGGTCGCCGAGTTGACCGGCCTCTCCAGCAAGCTGGTGGACAGCGCCGGCCGGCAGCGGCAGCCCGCCGCACCGGCCTCGCCCACCGCCGTGAGCGGCGACGAGGCGCTGCTGCGCGGCGTGCTCGCCGCCCGGCTGGGCCGCCGGCCCGAGTCCCTCGATGTCCGCTCCGGATACTTCGACCTGGGTATCGAGTCGGCCCAAGTGCTCGAACTCGTCGTCGCCGTCGAGGAACTCGTCGGCGAGAGCCAGCCGCCGACGCTGCTGTTCGAGCACACCAGCATCCGCGAACTCGCGGCTCACCTCGCCCCGCGCTACCCGCGGGTGTTCGACGGGACCGCGGCCGGGACCGAGGCCGTCACCCCGCCCGGAACGGGCGACTCCGCCCGCGCCGGGACCGACGATGGCTCCGGGCAGGGCTGGGCCGGCGGGCTGACGCCGGACGACGCCGACCGGTGGGTGGCCCGCGAGGTGCTGATCCGGCTGCGCGAGCTCGGTCTGTTCGCGGACGGCCCTGAGTCCAGGGCCGGACTGGCGGCCCGGCACGGTGTGGTGGACAAGTACCACCGCTGGCTGGATGAGGCCCTGCGGCTGCTGGCGGCGGCCGGGTTCGTCGAGGACGCCGACCCGGTGACCCTGCTGGACGCGGGCCGAAGCGCCGCCGACCCGGCCGCCGATCCGCTCTGGGCGCAGCTGCGGGCCCGGCTGGCCGCCGACCCGTACTGGCAGGCGCAGCTCTCGCTGGTCGAGGACTGTGTCGCCGAGCTGCCCGCGGTGCTGACCGGCGCCCGTCCGGTCACCGAGATCCTCTTCCCCGGCGGCTCGCTGGACCGCATGACGGCCGCTTACCAGGGCAACTCCATCGCCGACGGGCTGAACCAGACGGTCGCCCGGACCGTGGCGGAGTTCGTACGGAACAGCGAACAACCGGTGCGGATCGGCGAGATCGGCGCCGGCACCGGCGGCACCACCGCGGTGGTGCTGCCCGCGCTGGACGCCGTCGGCGGACCTGCCGAGTACTGGTTCACCGACCTGTCACCCGCCTTCCTGACCAAGGCCGAGGACAGGTTCGGCCCCGGACGCGACTACCTGCGCTACGGACGCTGGAACGTGGAACAGCACGGCGCGGGGCGGCAGCTGGCGGGCGGCCCGTTCGACGTGCTCATCGCCTCCAACGTGCTGCACGCCACCGGCGACCTGCGCACCGTCCTGGCCAACCTGGCCGAGGCGCTGCGTCCCGGCGGACTCCTGGTGATCAACGAGGTGACCCGCAAGTCCGCGCTGCTCACCCTCACCTTCGGGCTGCTCGACGGCTGGTGGCTCTACCAGGACGAACACCTGCGCATTCCCGGCGCGCCGCTGCTGACGGCGCCGGGCTGGCGGCGGCTGCTGCGCGAGCACGGGTTCGGCGACATCGCCCGGCCCACAGCGCACGACGAGGCGTTCGCCGAGGTGATCACGGGAACGGCGGGCGCCGCCGAGGCGAGTCCGGTACGGCTGCTGACCGAGGACTGGCAGCCCGCACCGGTGTCCCTGGCCACACCGGCCACACCGGCCATCCCGGGCTCCTCGGCCGCACCGGCGTCCCCGGCCGCGAACGGGGCAACCGCCGCCGGGCCCGGACGCGTTGCCGTACTGACCACCGACGCCACCGCCGGGCTCGCCGACCACCTGGTGCGGCAACTGGACGATGCGGTTCTCGTGCACGTCGGCACGCCCGCCGAGGCGGAGCCCACCGCGGACACCGTCGTCGACCTGACGGCGTGTGGGGCGGCGCCCGACGACCTGTTCGACAGCTGGCTGCCCCGGGTGCAGCGGGCCTGCACAGGCGCCCGCCGGCTGATCGGTGTCACCCGGGGACTCGACGCGGACGGGCTGCACACCTCCCGGGTGGCAGGGCTCTACGGGATGCTCGGCAGCGAACTGCGCAGGCTGCGCACCACTCACGTCGACCTCGACCCCGCCGGCTCCGACGCCGAAGCGGCCGCCCAGCTGCTGGCGGAACTGAGCGCCACCGACGCGCCGAGCCGGATACGGCACCGCGGCGGCACCCGGCTGCGCCCGGTGCTGCGCGAGCAGGCGCCGGGCGACACGTCGGGCGACGCGCAGGCCGCTCCCGTCTTCGGGCCTGACGAGGTGCTGGTGGTGACCGGCGGCACCCGGGGAGTCGGCCTGGCGGCGGCCCGGCACGCGGTCACCGCCTGGGGCGTGCGCGAACTGCTGCTGATCGGCCGTGAGGAACTCCCGCCCCGCGCCGAGTGGGCCGAGCGGGCCCGCCAGGACGACGCGCTCGGCCGTAAGCTGCGCGGTCTGCTCGGCCTCGCCGCCACCGGCGCCCGGGTCAGGACCGCCGCCGTGCCGCTGGGCGAACCCGGCGCCGGGACCGCGCTGGCCGCGCTGCTGCGCGAGGGCGGCCCGGTCGGCGGAGTGCTGCACGCCGCCGGCACGGTGGACGAGGCCACGCTGTCCTTCGGCCGGAAGACGGTGGCGAGCGCCCGCCGGGTGCTGGCGCCCAAGGCCGACGGGGCCGAGGAGGTGCTGCGCGCGGTCGCGGGGCACCCGGTGCGCTTCGTCGTGCTGTTCTCCTCGGTGGCCTCCGCGCTCCCCTCGCTGGCCGTGGGCCAGAGCGACTACGCCATGGCCAACACCCACCTCGACCACCTCGCGGAGCGGTCCGGCACCGTGCCGGTGGTCAGCGTGCGGTGGCCCAGCTGGGAGGGCATCGGCATGGGCGCGGCAGGCACCGGGCCCGCCTACCGGGCCGCCGGTCTGGCCCCGCTGCGCGAAGAGGACGGGCTGCACGTGCTCGACCTCGCCGCCGCAGACGCGGTCGGCCCTGTGGTGCTTCCCGTGGTCTCCGCCGACGACCGCCCGGTCGACCAGCTGGGAGTGGTGCACGGAACGGAACCGGGCACGCCCGGGGGCGTCGCAACGGCCGCCTCCGCTGTTCCCGTTGCCGCCGCTGCTGCCCCGGCTGCCGTGGCGTCGGTGCCCGTCGCGGGCGCGCCCGATGCGGGCGCGCAGTCCGCGGCGGCCGCCTGGCTGCTCGATCTGATCGCCGAGCAGCTGGAGTTCGACCGTGACCGGCTCGACGACCACACCCCGGTCCACGACTACGGCACCGACTCGATCACCCTGGTCGAGCTCACCCGCACCGCTTCCTCCCGGCTCGATGTGGAGCTGGACCCGTCGGTGCTGATCGAGCACCCGACCGCCGCCGAGTTCGCCGAGTGGCTGACGGCCCGCCACCCGGACGTCGTACGGTCCCGGTTCGGCACCACGGCCGAGGGTCCGGCCGCACCGGTTGCCGACACTCCCACCACCGGCACCCCCGGCGCCGGGAGCACGGCCCCGGCCGCCCCCCTGGCACCCGAGGTGCGCGGCGGTGACGCCGAAGGCCCCGCGATACGCGAGCAGGACCTGGCGGTGGTCGGCCTCTCGTGCCGGTTCCCCGGCGCCTCGGACCCCGAGTCCTACTGGCGGCTGCTGGCCGAGGGCCGGTCGGCCATCGCGCGGGTGCCCGAGGACCGCTGGCCCGGCGAGGGCGGCGGCTTCCACGCGGGGCTGCTGGCCGACGCCGACCGCGAACTGGATCCGGAGCACTTCCGCATCGGCCCCGAGGACGCGGCGGCCATGGACCCGCAGTCCCTGCTGCTGCTGGAAGAGACGCTGTTCGCCTGGTGCGAGGCGGGCTACCGGCCGGAGGAGGTCAAGGGCCGCGAGATCGGCGTCTACATCGGCGGCCGCACCGCACGGCTGCCCGCCAGGGAGCGGGTGCTGGCCAGCCGCAACCCCGTGGTGCTCGGCCAGAACTATCTGGCCGCGAACATCTCCCGCCACTTCGACCTGCGCGGCCCCAGCGTGGTGGTGGACACCGCGTGCTCCTCGGCCCTGGTGGCACTGAACCTCGCAGCGCAGGCGCTGCGCGCCGGAGAGATCGAGGCTGCCGTGGTCGGTGGCGTCACCCTCATCGAGGGGGCGGCCGCGCACCAGGTGTTCGAGCAGCGCGGACTGCTCACCCAGGGACCGGAGTTCCACGCCTTCGACCGGCGCGCCGGCGGGTTCGTGCCCGCCGAGGGCGCCGGAGTGGTGGTCGTCAAGCCGCTGGCCGCAGCGCACGCGGACGGCGACCGGATCCTGGCCGTGATCAAGGGAATCGCGGTCAACAACGACGGCCGCACGGCCGGGCCCGCCACCCCGAACCTGGCCACCCAGCAGCGGGTGCTCTCCCGCGCACTCGCCGCCAGCGGCCACGCGCCGGAGGAGATCGGCTATCTGGAAGCCAACGCTTCCGGTTCGCCGGTCACCGACCTCATCGAGCTGAAGGCCGTCAGGTCGGTCTACCGGTCGCAGTCCGCCGCGGAGTGCGCGCTCGGCTCCGTCAAGCCCAACATCGGCCACCCCCAGTGCGCAGAGGGCATTGCCGGGCTGATCAAGGTCGCCCTGATGCTCCAGCGCGGGCGCCGGGTGCCCTACCTGAGCGGGCAGCAGCCGCCGGAGCACTTCGATCTGGCCGCCTCACCGTTCCGGTTCGACCGCGCCGAACAGCCGTGGGAAGGGCAGCGCGTCGCCGCGCTGAACAGCTTCGGCGACGGCGGCACCAACGCACATGTGGTCATGGCGGCCTGGACCGGCGGCGGGGGCAGCCGCACCCCGCTGCCCCGGCCGGCCCTCAACCGGCGCCGCATCGAGTCGGCCGGCGTGCCGGTGGGACCCGCGCCGGAACCGGTGGGCCCGCCGGCCACAGCTCCGAAGACGGCCGAACCGGTCGCCGCGGGGATCACGGCCGAACCGGTCGCCGTACGGGGGAAGCCCGAACCCGTCGCCGTGATCGGGATGGCCGGCCGCTATCCGGGAGCGGCGGACCTCGACGGGTTCTGGGCGAATCTGCTCGGCGGTGTGGACAGCGTCGTCGAGGTGCCGGGCGACCGCTGGGACCCTGCCGAGTACGCCGGTTTGCGCAGCGCCTCCGGCCGGCCGCTGTCGTCCTGGGGCGGCTTCCTGGACGACGTGGACGCCTTCGACGCCGCGCTGTTCCGGATCTCCGCGGCCGAGGCCGCCGTCCTCGACCCGCAGGAACGGCTGTTCCTCCAGACCTGCTGGGCGGCGATCGAGGACGCCGGGCACACGCCCGAGTCGCTGTGCCCGGCCGGCCCCGCGGGCCGCCGCCCTGGCGGGGTGTTCGCGGGCGTGATGCACAAGGACTATCCGCTGCTGGGCGTCGAGCACGCGGCCCGCGGCGGGGACCCGGTGCCGCTGGGCCTGAGCCAGGGACAGATCGCCAACCGGGTGTCGTTCTTCTGCGACTTCCACGGGCCCAGCATCGCCGTGGACACGCTGTGCTCGTCGTCGCTGACCGCCGTGCACATGGCCGTACGCAGCCTGCGGGACGGAGAGTGCACGGTGGCTCTCGCCGGCGGAGTGAACCTGTCGCTGCACCCGGCCAAGTACATCGGCTACGGGCTGGTCAACATGCACTCCACCGACGGCCGGTGCCGCTCCTTCGGGGCCGGCGGCGACGGCTACGTGTCCGCCGAGGGCGTGGGCGCCGTCGTACTCAAACCGCTCTCGGCCGCCGAGCGCGACGGCGACCACATCTACGCGGTCATCCGCGGCAGCGCCGTCAACCACGGCGGCGCGGCAGGCGGTTTCAGCGTGCCCAGTCCGCCCGCACAGGCCGCGGTGCTCACCGCAGCACTGGAGGACGCGGGCACCGACCCGGCCACCATCGGAGTGCTGGAGGCCCACGGCACCGGCACCTCGCTGGGCGACCCGATCGAGGTGCGCGCACTGGCGACCGCGTTCGGGGACGCGGCGAAGCCGGAGTCCTGCTCGCTGGGCTCGGTCAAGTCCAACATCGGCCACGCCGAGGGCGCTGCCGGTGTCTCCGGGCTCACCAAGGCGGTGCTGCAGCTGCACCACCGCACCCTGGCGCCGACCCTGCACGCCGACCCGCCCAACCCGCTGCTGGAGCTGGACGGTTCGCCGTTCCGCATCCAGCGCACCGCCGAGGAGTGGACCACACCGGACGGCGGCCCGCGGCGGGCCGGGGTGAGCTCGTTCGGCGCCACCGGCGCCAACGCGCATGTGGTGCTGGAGGAGTACACCGGCCCCGCGAACCACCCGGCACCGGCCGCCGCCACACCGTCCCCCGTGGTGGTGCCGCTGTCGGCGCGTACGGTGCCGGCGCTGCGGACGATGGCTGAGCGGCTGCTGGAGAGGGTGCGCGGCGGCGCCGCCGACCCGGCCCGCGAGGTCACGGCCCGGCTCGCCCAGGTGCTCGGCACCGACCCGGCCGAGCTCGAACCGCACCAGCCGTGGCACGAGTACGGCATCACGGCGGCCGAGCTCACCCAGGTGGCCAGGTCGCTCGCCGAACTGCTGCCCTCGGGCCGGCCGCCCCGGCTCACCGCGGCGCACACCACGGCCCAGGTCGCGGCCCTGCTCCCGCACCGGCCCGCGGGGCTCGCACTCGCCGATGTGGCCCACACGCTGCAGCACGGGCGGGTGGAGCTCGACGAGCGTGCGGCGTTCGCCGTGGCCGACCTGGCCGGACTCGCCCGGGCCCTCGACGGCTTCCTCACCGACGACCGGGTACGGGTGCACGGCACGGAACCGGGCCTGCGGGCGCTCGCCCAGCGGTGGGTGGACGGCGCGGCCGTCGACTGGCACGCACAGGCCGGTGCCGCGCATGGCCGCAGGATCAGCCTGCCCGGCTACCCGTTCGCCCAGGACCGCCACTGGTTCACCGACCACTCCACCCCGGCCGGACCGGACCGGTCCCTGGACGCGGACCGTGGCGACCACCCGGCGCGCGCTGGGGCGGTCAACGGCCACAGCCCGAACGGCAATACGCCGAGCGTGCCCGGCCCCGCCGGTGATGTCGACGGCGACGGGGGCGGCGGCCGTAGCCATGACGCCCGAGGCCGCGGCCACGACGTCCGCGGCGGAGGAAGCCACGACGGCCATGGCCCGAACGGCGATACGCCGAGCACGTCCGGCCTCGCCGGTCATGTCAACGGCGGCCACGACGCCCGCGGCCGCAGCCACGACGCCCGGAGCGCTCACGGCTACGACGCACAGGCCGGTTCCGTCAACGGCGCGGCCAAGGACGGTGCGGGAGCTGCCTCGCTCACCGAACCGGCCAGGGGAATGCTGCGGGTGCCGAGCTGGGAGCGGCGCTCACCCGCGGAGGGCACGGCGGACGCGGGCGGCCGGGTGCTGGTCGTCGAGTCCGGCGCCGCCGCGCTGGCCGAGGCGATCGGGGCGCACCACCGCGCGGCGGGCGCCACGGTGCTGCCGGTGACCACCGGTTCGAGTACGGTCGCCACCGGCTCGCTCCGTACCGTCTCGGCCGGTGACCCCGACGCCTTCCGTGCCGTGCTCGCCGACGTCGGCGAGGTGGACAGGGTGCACTTCGTCGTCGGCGCCGAGGACCCGTACGCACGGGTGGACGCGGACGTCCAACTGCTGGCCCTGCGGCTGCTGCGCGCCCTGTCCGAACGTGACGCCGCCGGGCGGATCGACTGTCACTTCGTCACCCACGACACCCACGGCCTCGACGGGCGCGCGGCCAACGCGACAGGTGCGGGGCTGACCGGGCTGGCGTACTTCCTGGCCCAGCAGCGACAGCGGTTCGCGGTCCGCAACCTGGACGTCTCGGCCCGCGACACGGACCTTCCGGCACTGGCCGCGGCGATCGTCGCCGAACCCGCCAGCCCGGTGGCCGAGCTGACACTGCTGCGGGACGGCGAGCGGTACCGGCAGCGGTTCGACGCGGCCGAGCCGCCGGGCGGCGAGCCAGGGCTGCGGACCGGCGGGGCCTATCTGGTGATCGGCGGAGCAGGCGTGGTCGGCCAGGCCGTTACCCGGCATCTGCACAGGCACTACGGCGCCCGGGTCGCCTGGCTGGGCCGCAGGCCCCAAACCGACCCGGCGGTACGGGAAGCGCTGGCCGCGGCGACCGTCGGCGACCGCGCGCCGGCCTACCTGAGCGGCGATGTGACACAGCCGGAGCAGATGCGGAACGCGGTCGCCAGGGCGAAGGCCGAGCTTGGCGGCCTGAACGGCGTGGTGTTCGCGGGCGCGGCCACCATCACCGAGCAGGCGCGTGCGGTGACCGCGCTGGACGACGCCGAGTTCCGCCACCACTACGAGGTGAAGGCGCGGGGAGCCGTGCACGTCGCGGGCGCGCTCGTGGACGAGCCGCTGGACTTCCTGTGCTTCTTCTCCTCGGCCCAGGCGTTCGCGTTCGGCGGCGCCGGAACGCATCCCGGGTACGCGGCGGGCATCACCTTCGCCGACGCGTTCGCCCGGACCATCGGCGGCGCGGCGCCGTTCCCGGTCGCCGTGCTCAACTGGGGTGCCTGGGCCGCGTCGTTCGGTGAGGCAGCCGCCGAGCACCCAGGTGTCGGCTTCCTCAGCGACGAGGAGGGCGCCGCCTGCTTCGACGCGGCAGTACGACTGCTGACCTCCGGCGGCCCCACCCAGACGATCGGCCTCCGCCCCGGCGGC